>CAZERL010000012.1:0-16927 GCA_964514495.1 uncultured archaeon | reverse complement strand
AAGAAGCTTTATAAAACAAAGCATATTTAATTAAACCTATGCCATCGGTACCATCAAAAGAAAATAAGAACATTGAATTCAAAGAGAAACTGCTGTCTTCAACCCATTTAAAAGAAGACAAACGCCAACACTTGGCATCCCAGATGAAATACTTGTTAGAAATAGGCAAAGGCACTGCCATTTATGTCATAGGTGTAGACGATTCTGGAAGAACTAAAGGTCTATCTGACCTGGAATTTCAAGAAACTGTTACTGTGTTGAAATCCATTGCACACGAAAACAATGCCGAAGTAGTTAAGATAGAAAGATTTCAGGAAAATGGCAATTTGATAGGAAAAGTTTTGATTCGAAAATTAATGACAAACGGCATACAGAGCCATATAATATGCGGTGTTGCTGGCCACGTGCATCATGGAAAATCCACACTTGTCGCGGCATTGATGACCGGCAAACCCGATTTAAACGGCAACCATTGGCTGTTTCTTAATGTTTTACCCCATGAAATCGAAAGAAGGCTGTCGGCGGATTTACATTTTGCTTTGATGGGATTCAAAGAAAAAAAGCCTCTTCATTTAAAAAACCCGCGAGACAAGAAAGAAAGAGCTGAGATAGTGGCCAGGGCTGATAAAGTTGTAAGTTTCGTGGACGCTGTAGGTCATGAAAGTTGGACTAGGACCACAATAAGAGGCTTGGTTGGTCAGGATATAGACTATGGTATATTGGCCATTGCAGCTGATGACGGAGTTACTCACATAACCAAAGAGCATTTGGGATTGCTGCTAGCGATGAATCTGCCTATCATAGTTTGCGTCACAAAGATTGACAAGATGGGGCAGAAGAGGATTAATGAGGTGGAGGAGCAGATAGACAACCTGCTGAAGAACATAGGCAAGATTCCGTTTGAAGTCAAGGATGAAAATGATTTGATCGTGATTATAGATAAATTGGATTCTATCGTGCCTGTTCTGAAGACTTCTGCTGTTACTTTAGAAGGTTATGAGCTTTTGAACAAACTTTTGGCCGCGTTGCCTGAAAGGGAGAAGGCTTTAGATAAGCCGTTTTTGATGTTCATTGACAGGGTATATGATGTTACAGGTGTCGGGACTGTTGTTTCAGGCACAATCAGGCAAGGAAGATTGCAGGCTGGGAAGGAATTGATGCTGGGGCCGGATGCCAGCGGTGGTTTCGAGAAAGTAAAGGCTACAAGCATTGAGATGCATTACCACAGACTGTCTGAAGCAGATGCGGGTTTGGTGGTTGGGATAGCAATCAGGGGAATCAATCATGAGGAGATAGAGAGGGGGATGATCCTATGTGAGGAACAGCTGAAGCCCAAAGCTGTGAAAAGTTTTGAAGCGGAAATTTTGGTGCTGCATCATCCTACTAGAATTGCGAATGGGTATGAGCCGATTATACATTTGTCTACAGTCGCTGAGACTGCGAAGGTGAAGCTGTTGGATAAAAGTTACATGAAGGCTGGCGAGACTGGCAAGGTGGAGTTTATGTTCAAGTACAGGGCTGCCTATTTGGATGTTGGCGAAAAGTTTGTTTTCAGGGAAGGCAAGACAAAAGGGATAGGTACTGTGACGAAAATATTGAAGTATGTGGATTGATCTTGTGCTCTGAAGTAAACTGTAAATGTTTATTTATCGCATATGCGACAATTAAAAAACTGAATGTAAAACGTTTTACATCGAATACGTGATACGTATCACACACGCTTACCACCGAAACCTACCAAATAACCTATCCTTTTAATTACCCCAATAATAAATTCATTTTAAACCAATTGTGCCGTGGCTCCCGAATGCCATGATATTCTAGGGCGAATACCGACTGTAAAAATTTTTTCTAGAACATCGTCAAGCACTATACAAGAACCAGATTGCCGGGGCAATTTATTTAAAATTTTCTCGAGTTCTTCCTGCATATAAGTTTGGTGAACCCGATGCAATGCTTGCAAATCATCTTTGCTTGTAAGCCGGAAAGAAATAACAATGTCACATTGGCTTAAAACATCTTGATGAACTCTGTTTGGCTGTTGGGTGATTACTACCAATCCTACTCCCGGCTCTCTCCCTTGCTTGGCTACAATCTTTATAGGTTCTGAAGAAACTGTTTGTCTGTCATTTGGTATAAAATTGTGGCTTTCCTCAAAGACTAACCATGTCAACGGAAAAATTGTTTTCGGTTCCCTGCCTTCGATTTTAGACAACTCTTCTTCTTTTCTTGCTATTACCCTCTCACGATACACCTGCCTAGTAATCCAAGCGGCTAGTAAATTTCTTATGCCCCATTCCTCTCCCTTGATCCTAGACAAATCAATTACACTTATTTCACCGGATTTTACTATATCATTAATCTTCATCCCTCGCTCAGAAAAAATTCCCCAACCCTTGGCAACCTCAAAATAATTCACTAGGACATTCTTCACATGCTGCGATATCTGCTCATCATCCTTAACCCCTGTAATCACATCATCAATTGAAAAATCGCAATCCTCATTCAGGAGTGAATTAATTTTTCTTTCCAGGTTTATCGCAAGTTCGCTTGTAGCCTCGAAATTAAACGCCAAGACCCAGTCTTCAGGGGAGAATTCTTTTGGCGATATAGAAATTGCATAATCGACAGGGATGCCTGCGTGTTCGTAGGCTTCTTTAAGCTCTATCGGCACGTAGACCTTGACGTTAGGAAACCCTTTTGGTTCAAAATTCCATTTAAGCAGTAGTTCTCGCTGCTGCTCATTGGGAAATTTCATGCTCCAATAAATACCAACAGGGTCGAAGACCACAGCAGCAGTTTTCTCTGCATAGGTTTTTTGCAATTGAAGTATCTCTTCCAATACAACTGCGATTGAGTAGCTTTTCCCAGATCCTCTCTTGCCAGAGCACAAAATAACATGGGGTTTCAATAAATCGATTTTGACAGGTGTTGTCAGATGCGCATCTTCGCCTGTACCGACTAGATGCTTGCCGATAAATCCAGATGCTTTGCTACCGAATTTTTCCAAGTCCTCCTTTGTCCTGCCAACTACAGTAATGCTTTCTTTTAACCTTTCCAGTTCAGTCATATAATTTAAATTTGGAAGTTTGTTATCAAATATACGACGGGGAGATCATCTAGTTTGGTCTAGGATTTATCCTTGGGGTGGATAACACACGGGTTCAAATCCCGTTCTCCCCACTAGTTTAAAAATAAGTTTGTGCAATCATTTTTACAAGGGGTTGTCATCTAGTTTGGTCTAGGATTCAAGCTTTGGGAAACCTTCAAAAAAGCTTGCTACCCGAGATGCTTTAAGCACGGGAATTCAAATCTCGGCAACCCCATCCTTATTTTTACACTCCATTAATTATTTATGAGGCATTCTAAAAAACCAGACTGGCAGCAGAAAATCGCAAAAGAGAGAATTGATATTCTATTTAATCTAGCAGAAAAAGAATTCAGGAAGCATCATCAAAGAACAAAGAGATACGTAGAACTAGCCAGGAAGATCGGTTTAAGATACAATGTCAGATTCAGCAAAGTATTGAAAAAAAGATTCTGCAAAAACTGCAACAGCCTGTTGAAACCCGGATTAAGCTCAAAAGTAAGGCTTGACAAAAAAACCAAGACAATAGTTATTAGGTGCTTAACCTGCAATAAAATTTATAGGCATCCGTATTGATTTGCATGAAAGCTATAATAATCGTATACATCATATCCTTGATTACCGTCTTCATCGCCGCATTTTCCATATTCTTTATTTTTGACAAGATGCAGAAGACAATGAAGGGATGTGACTTCACTCAACTGCTCACCATCTGCAAAGAACTGTTTGACTCGGCTGGAGATGCTCTTGCAATAATTGTGATTATTGGCGGATTGCTAACCATCATCCCGGCAGTAGCTTATTTAATGTTATCCGCGCAAAGGATATGATATGGTTTCTGTAAACGATGTTCCTGCGGATAAGTTCATAAGCAGGCTGAAAGAAGAATTAAAAGTTATTGAAGACATAAAGCCGGTTGCTTGGATCAGGTTTGTGAAGTCTGGCGTGCACAAGGAGAGGCCACCGGAGCAGGAGGATTTCTGGTACATAAGGTCTGCATCTGTGCTTAGAAGATTATATTTGGACGGGACACTTGGTGTGCAGAGATTGAGAACCTATTTCGGCGGCAGAAAAAGTTATGGCCATGCGCCTGCCCATTTCGCAAGGGCTTCTGGGAATATAATAAGGAAGATTCTGATGCAGTTGGAGAAGGCTGGTTTTGTAGAAAAATCCCAAGATAAAAAAGGGAGAAAACTCAGCGGCAAAGGTAGGAAATTTTTAAACGGCGTTGCCTACAAGGTTGGTAAAGGATGAATGAGGAGCAGAAGCTGGAGGAACTTAAGAAGCGCGTGATGAAAGCCATCCTGTCTAAAGAAGCAATGGAGAGGCTTGGAAGGATAAAATTAGTGAAACCAGAATTGGCAGCGCAGTTGGAGCTTTATTTAGTTCACTTATATCAGTCGGGAAAGATAAAAGGGGCGATAAGCGAGGAGCAGATGAAGCTGATTTTAGAGACGTTGAGCGCAAGGAAAGAATTTAAGATTATCAGGTGATTTCATGGGGGAAGTTGGCACGGCTGGCAGATTCGGACCGAGATATGGCAAAAAGGTAAGGCAGAAAGTTTCGGAGATAGAAAAGAAGCAGAAGAAAAGGCACATATGCCCTAAGTGCAGCTTGCCGTATGTAAGAAGGCTGGCGAAAGGTATCTTTATTTGCGGTAAATGCAATAATAAGTTTGCTGGACAAGCATATTTTCCAAGGAGTGGTTAGATGTACAAGTGCATCGCATGCAAGAGGGTAATGGCAAAAGCTGAAGATAAAATCCGGTGTAGTTACTGCGGACAACGGGTCTTCATAAAATTAAGGCCTGATGTAGTTACCAGAGTTTTAGCAAGATAAGTTAGACAGCCTGTCCTCTGTAAACCCTTGCGAACTTCGGAGTCAATATCAGGAAATCCTCGTCGACACCAGCGATATCGCCATTCATCGCCACGCAAGTCTTCTTCAATTTCTCAACAGAGCGCTTCAGCTCAGTCACATCCTTGCTCCTCAACTCCTTTATCCTAAGAAAAATAACATTGCCGTCCCTTACCATCTGCTGTATCCTTTCGGTATCCAGAAAGTCCTTCAGCGTCTCTATCCTAACCCCGACTTTATTGTCTTCATCCAACACACTTTCATCAAGCTCTACAAACTCTTCAGTATCATCATCCTTAGGTTGCTTTGTCTTTTCAAGCACTTTTCCGAGAACCATATTACCAAATATAGATTTGGTTTATAAATTTAAATAATCGAGTAGGAACTCTCGTGATTTAGTTAATTAATTGTTATAAAATAGGTTCTGGCATCAGATCTTCTGCAACATGATTACCAGAAGGCGTATTATGATAAAATCCACCTGGATTTAGTCGGACTAGTCTTCTCCTCTAGCTCACGGTTAGTTCTCAAAACGAGTTTTACAGCTTCTTTCAAATTTCCTCTAGTTTCATTTAAAGTGCGACCTTGAGTATTAGCTCCAGATAGTTCCTCCACATAACCTATAATATATCCTTCTGGCACTTTCCGGTGCACAGCCGTTAGTCCTACTAACTTTTTATCATACATGAAATCATTTTAATAGATTTGGCTTATAAATTTAAACAGTTAGGTAAGCTGTCTTCTTGCCTGCTCCAGTATGCTCACAACATTCCATATCTGAGTTCTTGTGTACAAAGGCATGTTTGGATCGTTGATTATTTCATCGAGGATGTGTATAGCAGTGGAAATCCTAACCTCTTCCGGTTGAGAGCTGGTCAGGATTGATTTGGAGTCTTCAGCCGCTTTTCTAATATTTTTAGGAACAGTCCTGTCGTTGATTATCGTATCCAACAATGACATCACAGGGGATAAATCCATGGCAATCACTTCATCACATCTTTCAGCTTGGTTTGCAATTCCCTGAGGCGTGAGCTGAACTTCTCCTCCATCTTCTCAAAGCTTTTTATCTTTATCCCGATTGCCTCTTTCGTTTCACCCAAGTCTTCCTTCAATTCCTCTACAGGCTTGCTTATCATAACATTTCCTGTGATTTTATAGGCCTTTTTTTCCTTGCTTGAATCCAATTCTTCCAAAGCCTTGTCTATCTCGATATTCTGCATCTTCAATGTCTCCTTCTGCATCACCAGATTCTGCAACTGCTGCTGGTAAGTTTGGAATTCCTCAACCAAATTTTTTGCATCCTCTGATATCTCTGCCATGGCTATCTTTAAAGGATGTAAGTAAGCTGTGTTTAAATAACTGATTCGCGGCTTTCTATTTCATTAGAGTTAACAACGTCTTTTTCAAATCTTTTATCTTCACTCTTGTCTGTTTTGTGGTGTCCCTAGATCTAACAGTCACGTCTTCTGCCTTCAAGGAATCGTAATCCACAGTAATTGCAAGGAACGTCCCGCGCTCGTCCTCCCTGTAATAACGCTTCCCTATGCTACCGCTATCATCGTATACGGCATCAAAATCTTCCTTAAGTGTTTCAAAGACTGCCTTTGCCTTTTTATCTATGTTATCTTTGTTGACCAACGGAAATACTGCAACTTGGAGGGGAGCTAAGGTGGGGGGGAGGCTTAAAATTGCTCTATCTTTTTCCTTCCTATAGGAAAGCTCTATAAGCGCATATATGTTTCTATCAACACCGAAGGAAAGCTCTAAAATATTTGCAGTGAATTTCTTTCCTTCAAAGAAGATTTTATGAGATTCTTTTGAAATTTTTTCATGACCCGATAAATCATGATCGCCCCTATAATGCACACCACCAACTTCTTTGAAACCACCTAGACTTTCTAAATCCAATTCAACATCCCAATGAATTTTATTGTAAAATGCTTTTTCCTCTTCTGATAATTCTTTAAAACGAAATTTCGATTCTGGTAGTTTCAAATGGTCCAAATAAAATTGTTGAACTTTTGCTAGATACCAGATGTAAAATTTAGGCAGCTTTAATTTTTTCACTACTTCTTCGCATGATAATTTTACTGTCTTCTTCCCCCTTTGGTCAACTGGGTACAAAATAAGTATGTAATTTTTTACTTCATCCCATCTTTCATGTTCATCTAATCTACTCGGATCAAAGAATATCTGCAATTCTGCCTGAGTGAATTCCCTCATCCTTGTTGTCAAATTTCTTGGCGATATCTCATTCCTGTATGCCTTGCCTATTACAGCCAAACCCAATGGCAATTTATTTCTTAAAATGTTGAAGTGCCTCAAGAAATTTACATAAGCCCCTTGTGCGGTTTCTGGCCTTAGGTATCCTTTCACATCACCCTCCGCACCAACAGACAAAGGAAACATCATTATCAAAGGCTTCACATCACCCAGCGCGCCCTTGCACTTGGGGCAGACTATTTTGTTGTCCTTGATCAATTTTGTCAAGTCTTCTGCAGTGATGCCCTCGAAATTTCTTTTGAGGAAGTCCTCAAGTATGTGGTCTGCCCTATGATGTGCACCGCATTTCATGCATTTGGCAACAGGGTCTACGAAGTTGGTAATGTGTCCTGATGCAACAAATACTTTCTCAGGCATTATATCAGAAGGCTCTATTTCAAAAAAATTGTCATCCAAACCTAAGAAATATTTCCTCCATTGGTTCTCAAACTTGCGCTTCAGCAAGGTGCCGTTGACGCCATAGTCGTAAAAACCGGTGAAGCCGCCGTAGATTTCAGATGAAACCCAGAAGAATCCTTTTTTCCTTGCAAATTCAGACAAGTCCTCTATGTTCATATGCATCTTTAAATTATTTTCCAAGCCAACCTTTTAAGCTCGATTGTTTGCCTTTGGTGTAGGATGCCTGCAGCTTTTCAACAACCTTCTCTATTCTTTCTCTCGAGAAGTCATGCTCCTCAACCATAAATTCCACTATGCCTTCGGCATCAGGTTCATCAACATCCAACTCGTATTTGTCCGTATGCGGCGGGTTCATGAAAAAGTTGTAGACCCTTTCTATGTCTATCTCTCCAGGGAATTCTACTGATGACAACAACCTGCCCAAGGTTTTGTGCTCCTTCGCAAGCTTCAATGCAGTCTTCGGCCCAACACCTTCAATTCCTTCATTGTAATCGGTTCCTATCAACAGGCCGATCGTTATCAGTTGCTCCCGAGTCAACTCCAGCACTTCTAAGACATTCTCCAATTCAATCAACTGCGGCTTGACATCAACATAGGCTTCCTTGTTCGGAATCTTCTTCCTTCCGCTGATGGATAGGTTTCTAATCAACCTTGTTGAGCCAAACAAAATGCTATCAGCATCCTGGGAACCGGTTGCGAACACATCACCTTGCCTACACATGTAGGAGCATTGGGCTTCCCCCTCGCTAGGCGATTGTACCCATGGTATTCCCATCAAATCTAAAATTTCTTTGGAGCTTTTCAGAATATTTTCGTCCATCTTAGACGCAGCCTGGGCATACTTGATAGCCTTCTCCCCTTTTCTGACAGCCTCTTCCCATTTCTTCCTTGCCTCTTCCCTTATCTTCTCCCTTGCTTCTATGGTTTTTTTCTTGAATTCCGGATACATGCCATCGAAGACATAGACAGGGGATATTCCAGCTTCTAACAGATTAACAGTCCTATATAACAACCCTGACAAGTGACTTGTGATATTGCCTGAGTGGTCTTTCAAAGGCTCCCCTGTCATCCTGTCCCTTATAATACTCAGGAAGGAATAGATTATGTTGTAAGCATCTATCGCAATCTTCTTTCCTGATAAATCCATTAACTCAATTTCTTTAGAAGGTATTATCTCAGACAGTTGTACGCCCATAATTAATGGTTGTGTGTCATCTATTTCTTCTTTTTACCTGAAAGCTCTCTTTCTATCCTGAGCTCGTCAAGCTCCAGCCAGACTACAAACACGCCGATTAAAAATATCAAAGGAGGTATGCCGCCATTTACTATTGCCATAAAATCATTTAAGCCAGATCTGCCATTTAAGAATTGGGCGGAACCTTGCAGAACCCACCAAACGCTCCCTACAATCAAGACTGCACCGATTAGAATTTTGAATATGGCACCAGACATCTAAAGAAATAATATAAACTATGAAATATATAAGTTTTATCCATCAAAGTGAGTTTATGGCAAACGTTTATCAGCATTTCAGGCAATTGTGGAAGGATTCTGACAAGAATTTAAAGGGATTGCTGAGGGAGAGGCTGATAAGGTGGAGGAGGGAGAAGACTGTTGAGAGGATTGAGGATCCTACTAGATTAGATAGAGCTAGGGCGTTGGGATACAAGGCTAAACAGGGCTATGTTCTTGCAAGGGTGAAGGTTAGGAAAGGCGGCAGGCGCAGGCCACTATACGGCAGGAGGGGAAGGAAGCCCAGCAAAGCGGGTTTGGTTCGATTCACTTCTGGGAAATCTGACATGTGGATAGCTGAGGAGAAGTCTCAAAGGAGATTTCCTAATTTAAATGTCATCAATTCTTATCAGGTGGGCGAGGATGGGAGACATAAGTGGTTTGAGATAATCATGGTTGACACCAGTCATCCCAACATAATTAACAATCCGAAAATCAGTTGGACACTTGATTCTGCTAACAGAAACAGGGCATTCCGGGGTTTGACAAGTGCTGGTAAGAAAAGTAGAGGTTCAAGTTAATTAAGCGACGATTGTCGGTTAATTTTTTAGTGTAAAACGTTTTACATAAGAAACCTGCCATTTGTCATACGTATGATATTATCGAGTAGTATATAGTTTGCAAAACTACTGAATACTAAGCTGGTAAAATCTTTTCTATGCTTAAAATCATTAATTATTATGCGCTATTTTGATCTGCATATCCACAGTGCATTTAGTGGCGGTGAAAGCAGCATAGAACAATTAGCCTCTACAGCAAAGGAATTGGGATATGCCGGCATCTGCTTTTCTGAATATTTCCAAAATGAGCAACGATTGAAGGAGTTGAAGGAAGAGATAGAAAAAGTCAGCAGAAAAATTGGAATTGAAATTTATCTTGGCTTTGAGGCTAGGAATGCAAAAGAACTGCACCATTTATTAAATAGAAGAAAGATGTTTGATATACTCCTCGTGCATGGCGGTGATTTGGAGATGAATAGGTTAGCATGCGAGACTCCTGAAATAGATATCTTAACCCATCCTGAAAATAGAAGAACCGATTCTGGATTAAATCATGTATTGGTTAAAATGGCCGCAGAGAATAATGTTGCAATTGAAGTCAATTTCAGAGAGATTCTGCTGACAAACAAAAGAACGAGAAGCATGGTGGATAAATTTATTGTGCAGAATATAAAGCTTGCCAAAAAATTTCATGCGCCTTTGATTTTATGCTCGGGTGGTGTATCGCATTTTGAATTGAGAGACCCATTAACTTTGATTTCAATGGCTAATCAATTTGGTTTGGGATTAAAAGAGGCGAAAGAATGCATCTCAAAAGTTCCTGAAAATATTGTTAAACAATTCAAAGAAAGGAAATCCGATAAATGGGTAATGCCGGGAGTTAAAATAGTATGAGTCCTAGCATTTTGTTTGTTACATGCCCAAATTACAAATCTGCGGATAAAATTTCAGAAGTCTTATTAAAGAAGAAATTAATTGCGTGTGCTAAAGTCTCATCTGTAAAAAGTGCTTATTGGTGGAAAGGGAAGATGGAAAAAAGTTCTGAGGTCTTGATGACACTGACAGCAAGAACCAATGATTACTCGAAAATAGAGAAGGAGATAAAAAGACTGCATCCATATGATGTCCCCGAGATAATATCTTTCAAAGTTAAAGGAAGCAAAGATTATTTGGATTGGATTTCGGAAGTGGTGAAATGAAATTGAATAATTTAACTATCTTAACTATTTCCATCTCCATCTATCAATTTGCGTCGGGATTGATAGGACCTTTCTATGTGCTGTATATCCAGAAAATTGGCGGCACGATTGAGAATTTAGGAATAGCTTTCGGTATCCTAGCATTTTTCTCTGCTATAACAACATATTTCGCTGGAAAATATTCTGATAAGATTGGGAGAAAACCCTTGTTAATTTTCGCGGGTTATTTGATTGCCATTTTGTTTTTGCTCTATATTTTAATCAAAACTACATTCCAACTTTACATTCTGCAAGCTATTTTTGGGATGGTTAATTCTATTTTCGCAGTCATGGAAAGAATACTGATTGCGGATATCACAAAATCAAAAACCAGAGGAGTGCAGATAGGCAGTTATGATGCGATCGTAGGTGTTGTTGCCAGTTTAGCTTTAGTTATCAGCGGTTTCTTGATAGGAAAATTCGGATTCGAAATTGTGTTTTATATATTTAGCGTCTTAGGGATAATTTCAACCACACTGCTATTTTTAGTCAAGGAGAAGGTTAGAAGATGAAACAGAATGAGAAACTAAAAACTTTATCACCAACTCTAAGGGAGAGAGAAAGGTATATATCGTTTAAAGTAATTTCTGAGGAACCGATCGCTTATTCTGATTTGGAAGCTGGGATGTGGCAAACTTTACTTGATTTTTACGGTGAATTGGGTGTTTCGCAGATGTCTGTATGGCTTGTAAAGAATTTGTATGATAGTGACAAACAAGTTGGCGTGATAAGATGTAACAACAAATCTGTTTCAAAAGTAATAGCAGGACTAGGACTGATAACAAGGTTGGGAGAATCGAGAGTTATTTTGAAGATAGAGAAAGTTTCGGGGACGATTAAAGGATTAAGACTTTAAATAATCTATTTATCTGTTGTTAATTTATGGATGTGAAATACAAAGAAGCTGAAACGATAAACGATTTCGTAGATGCAATTAGACTTAGAGTTGATGTTTTTATTTTAGAGCAGGGCTGCAAACCTGGTTGGGAGCCTGATAAAGATGATAAACACTCTAAACATTTTATAGCGATAAAAGATGGTGCGGTGGTTGCAACGGCAAGATATAGAGAGGTTTCTAAATCTGAGATAAAAATCGAAAGAATGGTTACAAAGAAGGAATATAGAAATAAAGGTGTAGGAAGAGGTTTACTTCAGTTCATGATTAAATATATAATGAAGCAAAAACCTCGAAAAATCATTTTACAAAGTCAAGTACAAGCTCGGAAATTTTATGAAGAATGTGGATTTAAAACTACTTCTAAACCATTCGACCTGTATGGGATACAGCATATAGACATGGAGTATATTGTAAATTCGTTGAAGAAGCATCGGAAGTCTACTCTCAAAAACTAAGTATACATCAATTCCTAAAATCATTTTAGTGATTGAAATGAAATTAATTGGATTGGAAGATTTACCAGATATTTTTAAAGTTTATTTAGAGGATAGTTTCAGAAAAGAACTAATAAGTAAATCTGTGAGACAAGTAGGTGGATTTGTAAAACTTTCAAAAACTATCGGGTTTGATTGGAGTAGTTTATGCAAATTAAGAAGAGGCTATAGAATTTTAAAAGGCAGAAAAAGTGTCTACTTTATCAAAATGCCATTGTTAAGAAAATTATTGAAATTAACAGGATTTACGCTGCAAGATATTAAAAAGTACGTAATAGGTGTAGCTTACAGCAAACATATGATAAAAGTTAGATTACCAATAATAGCATCCCCCGAACTTGCATCTTTAGTTGGACATGCTATTGGAGATGGGCATGCAAGTACAGAAAGATTCAAATATATAAATAAGAGTAAAGAACTAACTTCCGAAGTTAAGATTTTTGCTAAAGAAATTTTTGGAGTAGATGGTAGGGAATATATTTACAAAGGTTGTTATGGCATTGAATTCTTTGGTATTGTTGGCAGATTATTATCATTTGTTGGTGTTCCACTAGGCAGGAAAGTTATTCAAGAATTTAAAGTTCCTAGATGGATAAAATTGGGTTCTCGAGAAATTAAATCTGCTTTTATCAAAACATTATTTGATGACGAAGGCTCATTTGTTTTAGGTAAATATCAGAAGTTCATTTCGATTTCTATGTACAAACATAAAGATATAATTGATAGTCATATAAGCTTTTTAGACGAAATCAGACAAATGTTATTAGAATTAGATATAAAACCGTCGAAAATTTCATTTAAAAAAGACTGGAAAGATACAAAGGAATTCGGATTTAGAATATATAGTAGACATAGCCTAAGTAAATTTTCTGAACATATAGGATTTACTCATAAACTTAAAGATTACAAGTTAACAAATTATATCACGACGACAAAACAAAAGCTTTAATTACAATAAATTTAAATAAAGAAGAACAACTTATTTGTGGAGGGGTTTGAAAAGAGTGATTAATTATGGCATCGGTGATTTGTCGTGCCTGAAATAATGCCGGAAATCTTCTGAGTTAATAGCTCTTAAGAACGGAGTATATGGGCTATGACAGGACAAATGAGCGGAGTTAATACTCGCTCAGTCAATTTGCAGTTTTTAGCCCAGATGGTCGCTTGTTCCAGGTCGAATATGCGAAGGAAGCAGTTAAACGTGGAACCACATGCGTAGGTGTAACTTTCAAGGATGGAGTAGTCTTAGGTAGCATCAAGCTTAACGCTTCATTGATGGTTGCTGCGTCATCAGAAAAAATCTTCCAAATTGATGACCACATTGGTGTTGTTGCCGCCGGATTACTTGCTGACGCCAGAGTCCTTGCAAACCAAGCTCGAGTCAAGGCTCAGATAAACAGAATAACTTATGAAGAGCCTATAGACACATGGGGAATAGCCAGGTTGTTCGGCGACAGGATGCAGATATCAACTTTATACGCGGGCCTACGTCCTTTTGGTGTTACATTGATTGTAGGCGGTGTTGATAAAACTGGTATGCATTTGATAGAATCAGACCCTTCTGGGATGCTGTTCGAATGGAATGCTTATGCCATCGGAAGAGGGGCTATTCTTGCAAATAAAATATTGAAGCAGAGGTGGAAGAAGGACATGCAAGAGAAGGATGCGTTGGAACTGGCGGTTGATGTAATTTCCAAGACTGAAAGGGAAAAGAAGGAAGGCACTATAGATTTGGCTGTCATAAAGAAAGACGGGAAATTCAGGAAGTTATCCGAGGACGAGATAAGGAAGCTGTCCAAATAATAAAACTATTTAAATGCTTCTTTACTACTAGAATTGAGAGAAAAGAGAAAAATTTCCAAGTGGTGTTTTGTCGGTCAATTTAGACAAGGCCGTGACAAGCAGACTAACTGTTTCTGGCCAGAAATTTGAAATATTAGTCGACCCAAACAAAGCTTTGGAATTCAAAAAAGGAGCGACTATAGACATGAATGACATTTTGGCATATCCGGCAATATACAGGGATGTGAGAACCACTGACATGGTTCCTGAGAAGGATTTGCAGAAGACCTTCGGCACTACTGACGTTTTTAAAATTGCTTCAAAGATATTGAAGGGAGGGGAACTGCAGTTAACGACAGAGCAGAGAAGGCAGATGGTTGAGCAGAAGAAAAACCAGATTTCTACATTGATATCCAAGAGGGGGATAAACCCGCAGACAAACACGCCTCATCCTCAGCAAAGAATTTTGAACGCCATGGAGCAATCAGGCATAAACATCGATCCGTTGATAGACGCCGAACTCCAGATAGATAAAGTCGTCAAAGCGATTAAAACCATTTTGCCTATAAAATTTGAAAAGGTTGTATTGCAAATCAAGGTTTCCCCGCAATTTTCCGGAAGGATCCACCCGGTTCTAAAATCTGCCGGCAGCATCCAAAATGAGCAATGGCTGAACGACGGCAGTTTGCAGGTAACTATAGAAATACTTGCGGGTGTGCAAGAAGAATTGTTCCAAAAGATTTCCAGCCTCACCCACGGCAGTTTCGAATCCAAAGTAATCAAGAAGGAGGCCATCTGATGGCGGAATACAGGGATGTCGTCATACCTGGAGAAAAGATAGATGGCAGGAAGGGCAGGAAGCTGGGGAATGGCGTATTCCAAGATGGAGATAATATTTTTTCGAAAGTCCTTGGTGTGCCTAGGATAGACGAGTATGAAATTTCGGTTATACCCTTATCAGGGGCTTATCTCCCGAATCTGGGGGACAGGGTAATAGGAATTATATCCGGCGTTGAAATATCTGGATGGATGGTTGACATCAACTCCCCTTATGCTGCATTCCTGCCGGTTGCAGAAGCTGTGGATGAATTTGTGGATATGGCTAGGACCGACATCAGCAGATATTTTGACGCCAATGACATGGTCTTCTGCAAGATATCCAAGGTTACGAAAAACAAGACCGTACAGGTAAGCCTTAGGGACACGCTGGCAAGGAAGCTGTACGGAGGCGTGATAATCAAAGTCACCCCAAGCAAGATTCCAAGGATAATAGGCAAGGCTGGCAGCATGGTAAGCCTGATAAAAAACAAGACCAAATGCGACATCTACACAGGACAGAATGGTGTGGTCTGGATAAGGGGCGAGAATAAGGCGAAAGCCATAGAAGCGATACTGACGATAGAGAAGGAGTCGCATTCCACAGGATTGACAGAAAGGATTGAAGGCATGTTGGTTTAGATGAAAGAAGAAAAACTGTTGATTGACGGCAAAAGACTGGATGGCAGATCACCAGAGCAATTGAGAGAAATACAAATGAAACTAAGTGCTGTCAACAGGGCGAACGGCTCGGCAGAAGTGAAATTCGGGAAGACTACAGCAGTGGCATCTGTACACGGCCCCAGGGCATTGTATCCTAGATTTTTGCAGGAATCCGATACGGGAATCTTGAGGGTGAGGTACAACATGGCTCCCTTTTCAGTTGTTGACAGGAAATCACCGGGGCCTGACAGGAGGAGCACGGAAATTTCAAAAGTCACAAGACTTGCATTGGAGCCTACGATCTTCCTGGAAGATTTCCCAAAAGTTACGATAGACGGTTTTGTTGAGATTATAGAGGCTGATGGAAGCACAAGAGTAACCGGAATCAACGCATTATCGTTGGCTTTAGCATCCGCCGGTGTTCCTATGAAGGATTTGGTCGCATCATGCTCTGTAGGCAAGATTGACGGCACGCTAATCGTGGATTTGAACGGGAAGGAAGACAACAATTCCGAAGCTGACATGGCGGTCGCCATGCTGCCAAACAAGGGCTTGATCAGCTTGCTGCAGATGGACGGGGCTTTGACAAAAGAGGAGATCTTGAAACTTTTGCAGTTGGCGAAAGAATCGTGCACGCAGATATATGAAATGCAGAAGAAGATTTTGAAGGATTCTTACAAGGGTGAATGAGATGGAAGAGCTGTACGCATTGGAGCTTATACAGAAAGGCAAAAGACTGGATGGCAGGAAGTTTGCAGATTTCAGAACTGTTGAAATTACCAAGAATGCCATAAGCACTGCTGAAGGCTCTGCCAGAGTAAAGATTGGTGAGACAGAAGTCATAGCTGGGGTGAAGATTGGTATTGGAACGCCATTTCCCGACACGCCCGACAAAGGCATCCTTATTGTGAATACAGAATTCACCCCTTTGGCATCGCCTGAATTTGAATCTGGCCCGCCAGGCGAGAATGCTGTTGAATTGTCTAGGATAGTCGACCGCGGCATCAGGGAATCCGAGACTGTGGAACTGGAGAAATTATGTTTGGTGGAAGGCGAGAAGGTTTTTTCCATTTTCGTTGATATACACATAATCAACCACGACGGCAACCTGCAGGACGCCGCGGCATTGGCCAGCATAGCTGCATTGAGGAGCGCGAGACTGCCGAAATTGGAGAATGACAAGATAGTCAGAGGCGAATACGACAAACCGCTGCCTGTGGCGTTCACACCGGTCAATGTTACTGTTGCAAAGGTTGGGGAGAATTTAATTTTGGATCCCAACTATGAAGAGGAGAAGATTTTAGATTCTAAGCTAAGCATTTCTGTCAGGGATGATGACAGGATATGCGCGTTGCAAAAGCAAGGGAGAAAGGAAATTAAATTGGAAGATGTGGAAA
>CAZERL010000011.1:0-21376 GCA_964514495.1 uncultured archaeon | reverse complement strand
ATGCTGATGTTTTTTTGGTTGAAGGCTTTGGTCTTGGTTATGTAGTTTGCATCATTAGCAAATCCTCCGTATTCCCCATGGGGATCAAAAACTATCACTGCAGGCCTGCCATAAACAACACTCCTGTCCAACAGTTCTTCTATAAGGATGCTGGTGAGAAAACTCTTACCGAATCCTGTTTGTGCTAGGATGGCGCAATGCTTTTGAAATAGCTTTGTTAAGTTGAGCTTCGCCTCCAAGTTATGATTTTCCACATGACCTATGCTCAATCCCTTCTCATTATCAAGACCCAAAAACCTAAATAGAATGTTTTCATCAGCTTTAGAGACTTTAGTTCCTGGCGATGGTGGGAAACCGGCTCTTTTGTGCATGCCCTCATTGAAGGAACCCAATAGTTTGGCATGTGCTACAAGATATTCCCATCTGTCTACCGGGAATTGTTCTATCAAAGGCTTGCCGCTTTTCTGGAACTCGCTTACAGAGTCTGCCCGCTCGAAATATTTGTTGGCAGTCGTTATTTCTTCCACATTTGCAATCAGCAAGCCTTCACTGGATTGCAATTGGATAAACTGGCCTGTCCTTACAGGTATACCCTTGCTTTCATGCAGGACAAACCAGAATTCATTGCTGTTTGGCCCTTCCTGGTTTGATATAACTGTCCCTATCTCCTGCATAGAATTTAAATTACCATACAAAAATAAAAGCATGACAATCAAATTCGTAACGAATTATCCTGCAGCATTTATAACAGATAAAAAGATATTGGTGATTTCCGATTTGCATATAGGCCTTGAGACGGAATTGCTCAAGTCTGGGATAAAAATACACAAGCAGGTGGAAAAATTCAAAGAAGTTGTTGACAAATTAATTGAGTTGACTGATGCCAAGGCTCTAGTAATTCTAGGCGATGTAAAACACAAAGTTCCTGGCGCATATTTCCAAGAGCTGAAGGATATACCAAAATTCCTGGAATACCTTTCGACAAAAGTCAAGTTATATGTAATCAAGGGAAACCATGACGATGGCATAGGATTGCTGATGCCGAAAGGCGTGAAATTGTATGGTAGCAGGGGCCTCAAGATTGACAAATACGGGTTCTTTCACGGACATGCCTGGCCAAGTAAAAAACTAATGAAATGTGATTATCTTTTCATGGGCCATCTGCAGCCTGGGATTGAGTTTAGAGACAAATTAGGCTACCGCTCACGGCAACAGGCTTGGCTAAAAACAAAATTAAACCGGCCTCCAATCAAGAAAAAATACAATGTCAGGAAATTTGGGAAATTGAATCTAATAGTACTGCCAGCTTTCAATAAACTGACAGGCAGTCTTAATGTAACTGGTGACGAAAAAATAAGCGGACCGTTACTTACCAACAATGCTTTTACTCTAGATGAGTCGAGTGCTTATCTTTTAGACGGCACTTATCTCGGTGACATCAAATCACTCAAAAAGAGATTTCAAAAGCTCCTGCTCGCCAGCACTTAAGTGGCTGTAGAATTGTCTTAGGATCTTCAAATCACTTTCACTGATGGCAGAAACTAGTTTGTCGCCTTCAAATATGTGCCTGCCTACCGTAGGTTCACCCATGCTAACCGCAACCCTATCGCCCTTCTTAGCCTCTGGTATAGCCTTGCCTTCCTTTTGTATTTCTTTTACCCTTCCTACAACTTTTCCATCTGTTCTCTTCATGGATATACCTTGCTTCAAAACTCCGTTAATAATTTCCACACCAAACACGGCTGGCGAATGCTGCCTGAATATCGTACCTTGTAGAATCTTTACCTCGCATGGTCTCGCCACATTTTCTAACTTTTCCTGCATGCTTCTCGCTATTTCTTTGACACACCATTCCCCGTATTCTTCCAAAAGCCTATAGATGACATTGTTCTCAAAAATTCTTACACCCAAATCCTTGCTAAAAGCAACCACTTCCTCGGGAACTTTCTGATTGAACACAAGGATAACCTGCCTAATGCTATCGGATACATTTTTGGCTTCAAGCACATCCTGCCTTGTTGCATTGCCAACTTCAACATCCTTTATTGGAATCTCCCGCTCCTTCAATAATTTTACCATTGCCTCCAAACTTCCCAGTGTGTCTACCCTAACAGTTATTCCTTCAGAACTCTTCTCATAGATTATTTCTTCAACCTCCTTCTGAACCAGTTTTTTGGCAGCTTCTATTTCACCTTCAGACTTTACAGCAACTACAGGCGAACCGGCGATGACATCGTCCAAGCCTACGGCAGAAATCTTCACACCAGATGCAGCTATCACCTCATCAACATAGTCAAACTGCTTCTCAAGCCTCAATTCTTGCAAAGGCCTTGGTTCCAATAAAGTCTTAATTTTGGTAACTATGGGATTTCTGCCACCAATTATCAAGTAGTCTCCTGTCTCGATTCTGCCATCGTACAAAATGACGTCGATAGTCGTCCCAAGCCCTCTTACATCTTTAACTTCCAGAACAGAACCTTTTGCCAATTCAGATAGCTGCAATTTGTCCTTTAAGAATTGCTGTGCCAAACCTGCCAACATAAGCAAAACTTCTGGCACGCCTTCCCCGGTAGCTCCTGAACATGGAACTATTGCAACTTGTTTAGTAAAATTATTTATCCTGTCAAACCTCTCTGATTCTATATTTCTATCAGCCAATTGAGCCACCAACCTATATAGTTTATTTTCTAGTTCGTCTTTTACATCATCTCGCTGCTTAACAAAACTATCAGAGAAAGAACTTTTCTTATTTGGATACCATCCAGGAATTCTATCTATTTTTGTTGCAGCCACGATAAATGGGACTTTAAATTGTTTCAAAAGATTAAGTGACTCGTCAGTCTGTTGTTGAAAGCCTTCGATAATGTCAATAACAAGAATAGCTAAATCAGCAACACTACCGCCGCGCTTCCTTAATGTAGAAAATGCAGCATGACCAGGCGAATCTATTAGCAATAATCCAGGAATTACTATTTGCACTTTGAATTTTTCCAATAGTTTCCCGCATGTCTTTTTGATAGTTTCAATCGGTATATCACTTGCACCTACATGCTGGGTTATTCCTCCACTCTCTCCTGCAGCTACAGCAGTACCTCTAACCGAATCTAACAATGTGGTTTTGCCGTGGTCAACATTTTCGGTTGCTTTCAGCAATGTCCGAGAGTGACCACTATAGGCTGCCTGATTTTACTTCTCATATTTACCACTCTCTAATCAAAAGCCGTAAATAAATTTAAAGTTATCTATAGATTAGTGATTGTATGACTTTAACCATCAGCGAGATGACTCCAGTTGCCCTATGCATAGCCACTCAAGAACTATTGGATGCCAAAAGATACTGTCAGAATTTTGGCGATAATATGCTTCTTAGGGTGAGGGACAAAGGCCTAGAGCAATATCTATTGTCATTTAAGAGAGAGCTGAATTCCAACGATAAAAAATTCTTGGAAGGGCATAGAGCTGCTGTGATAAGCAACATTGATAAAATTGTTTCCTTGGTGTCGTCGAGGTATGCGCAGATAGACTATAAAGCGGTAGAATCTATTGTCAACGAGGGAAAATCTTTGATAAAAAAGTTGCTGTTTGTGGAGAACTTCCAGCAGATGAATTCCTTGGAACCGGTCTTCAGGAGCAAAATTTCTTTGCCTGTATACAGCCTGTTTTTAGAGAGCATGAAACGAAAGGCGGTTTAATGGCTGGGGACATTGATGCAGAAATCCAACAACTCAAGGTAAAAAAATTGGAACTAACCAGCAAGCTGAATGTTTCGGATGATTTTGACGAAAAGGAAGAAATAAGAAATGACATTCAGAGGCTCCAACAACAGATAGAGACATTGGAGAAATTTAAAAAGAAATTTTAGTTATTCCATTGGCTCTCTCTTGCCCAGGAAAATCCTGAAATGGATTGCGATGAATAACAGAATTACTAGTAATAATGCCCCCCATAACCAAGTGGCTGGATCCAACCAATTTAAATCTCCAAATACCATTATTCTCCCTTGTACTGATATTTAAATTTTTCCTTCCTTGATAGATATTCTTTTAGTTTTTCCCGCAATCTGTAGAAAGCAGACGGTTCTGCTTGCTTTGGTTCTATTGCCTTCTGCATCGGTGGCTGAGCCTTCTCCCTTGTCGGCCAAAATAGATAGGCTAAGACTCCAACTGCAATTAAAACTGCTGCAATTAAAACATATACCCATAAATTCCCCTCTTCTGCAGCTTTCTTGATTACTTCTTGTATGGTTTGTGCCTCGCTAATGTTCCCTTTGGTAGAGTCAATCAAGGACTTTATTTCATCTAAAATCTGGGCCATGTTGGCGTAATTCCCCTGTGCAATGTTCTTTTCAGCCCCTTCCAACTTAGCCCTGAGCTTCTCGTATTCGGCTTCCGCAGCACTTGCACTTTTATTTTGCGCCTTAGACTCATTTAATCGAATCCCTAATTTCAAAAATTCAATTTTGTACAAAACCAATGTATCGTCAATCTTCATTTTGGTCTGTATTCCAGGCAACACACGCAAGGTGAAATCGGAGTAGAGAGTTTCTTCCGAACCGGCTATTTTAAACCTGCCAGAATAATCCCGTATTTCGACAAAGCCTACGGAGAAGTTAACACCGAATACAGCAATTCCTCCCCTAGGCTGCATGGTTGCAGATGTCGCGTTTACAACATACCAGCTTGCATTCATATTTTCTATGGAAAACGATACTGTATCCGATAGGTTGCCTGTGTTTTTGATTTCAACTGCAATGGAAATGCTGGAATTTTCAGTCAGCTCGATAAGTTTCAAAGCTGAGGATATGTTTACTATCGACAAATATTTTGTAAACGGCTTTATTTCCAAGGTTTTTGTTTCTGAATTAGAAGAAAAGTTTTGTGTTGCTGTATTGTTGCATTTATAGACATACTTCCCTACCGTTAGACTTGCCTTGTCTGGAATGGATACGGATGCGCCTTCCCTGAACAGCTTCGGTGTAACCTGTCCTGTGTCTGCGGAGCAAGTGACATTTGTCTCGCCGCCGACATCAACCTCCCATCCAAGACTGGATGATAAAGTCAGTGCAGGTTTGGCCTGGGTTAGTTCTGATGAAAATAAAGAGGTTGTGTTGAAAACATTATTTGAGTTGTTTGCGTATACTTTCCATCGTATGATGCCGGCTGGGATGGTTGCGCTGAATTGGGACCTGTTAGTTCCAGAGACCCTAGACATCGTGTGATTAACAAAACTACCAGTCTGATTTATCTCGATTATTGCAACACTAAAGGCATTGGCATCGGTATTATCTTTCCATGCCACTTCAAATGTTGATGCTGTTGTGTTTGAATAGGATGAGGGGAATGATGTTGTATTGCCAGACCACTTGGGTGCATGGCCAGTTAATGTAACTGTAAAACTCAATCCAGTAGAATTATCTGTATAATTCTGGTTGCCCGTTGCATTTGTTTTGTATGTGTAGGTCCCGCTTAAGAGTGTGTCTGAACTTGTCTGTGGTGTTGAGCCAGATTTGACCAAATTGCTATTTCTGTAAATGAAGACTGTTCCTGCACTTGAATTTGCGGTTACGTTTAATACGGATTCATTTGAAGTTTGATAATCTTGATTTTTATTGCCGTCGAAAAACACTTCCAAGACATTGTCTGCTACAGTAACGTTGTAAAAATATTGATCGGTTCTATTCATGTTATTGACTGTATCATTCACAAACATCCTCCACACATATAAACCGGCTGCTATGTCTGTAAAATTGTATCTGTGGACATTGCCGCTTTTATTCATGGTATAGTTTGTAGAGGTTCCTGTGAAGTTATGCTCTATCAAAGTTGTGTTTACAGCCACCTTATCGGTCCAAGTCGCGGAGAATTCATAAGTCCGATTTCTTATGTATTTTGAGCCTGATGAAATTGATGTTGTATTGCCGGAAAATTGCGGGGCTATTGTATCTAGCAATTTGAAACTTACGTTGACGGATGTGATGGCATCGGCGGTGTCCCTTACGGAGACGTTGAAGTTAAAAGTGGCGTTTGACCCGGGTGAGTCTATTTCAAACCAGAACCTGTTTGCTCCTGTTACAAAACCGCTCTTGGTGGCATTAGTCCATTTGATTATACTGCTTGCAGTGTCCTCATCTATGTTAGTAGCATTTCCAGATGTTGTGGCATCATCACCAATCGCACCTGAGTATTGGAAACCGGATGGCAGGGTTATGTTTACTTGAGTTACATTAGCGGTCGCAGTGTGGGCTATGGTAAAGTTAATCAATACGTCTTTATCGCTAGCGTTGATCTCGCTTGGTGTGACGTTGGCTGTAAAGGTCAGGGCTGTTGCAGGACCGATGTATAAAAAGTAGGATACAAATAAGGCTATTAAGGCTATAATACGTCTGTCCATCTGATTTCCCTAAAGATGAATTTATTTTTCTATAAAATATACTTATTATGGCCCAAATTAGATGAGGAGTAACGGGCGGAATGACACAAGATGAATAAAGCTCGAATTGCTGATAAGGGTTCACTGCCTGTAGGTTGATTTGTCCTGCTTAGTCTCTACTGCAACGTATGTGAAGTTGCCCTTCCAGTCGGTTTCTATGGTAGTAGTTTCCTTGTATCTCAATGGTTCTTTGGGTTTGTTCTTGATGGCTGCGGTTGTGTTGTCAACGTAAACCTTGTAGTCTGTCAATTCAAACACGCCATTGTTGGTTATCGTGACAAGCAGATTGTTTTCAGAATCTCTGGTGGTACTGACAATATCGATGTTTACAAAGAACCCCCTGACTGTTTCTAATGCTTCGCCCAAACTTAACGGCAGGTTTAGGAATGGGCCGATTATTGGAACAGATTTCAAGTCTGGGAATGCACCGATGACCAGATGGCTTGCGACAAACACTAGAACGATTAAAACTACGCCGAAGACTATGCTGTGCAATACTCTCATCACTATGTAAAATAATATGGCCAAGATGGCTAGGCCGAAAATAACCTCCACTACCATAATCTGTAATTGCTTTTAAAATTGAAGTATTCTATATAGAGGTTTAAGAGGCAGGACTTTAGACTATTAACAAAAGCTGGTAAGTAAAATACAATGCAAATATAACCAAACCTATGCTGCTTGTCAAGGATACGTATTTAATGAATTTTTCGGCAATAAGTTTCCTTCCAAAATGACCTATGATAGCTTTGATGTTGTCTCCAATAAATATCCCAAAAATTATCGTCAAACCTACTATCAAACCAGAAATTAGGTTATCTGCACTTGTAACTAAAGGTCCGAAAACCCCCAAATAAAAGACAAATGCGTATGGGCTTGAAATGCCTAACAGGACACCAGTTGACAAAGAATTTTTTCTAGAAGTTTTAGACTCTTTTCCCAAGCGTAACTTGTTAAAAGTTGAAATGTTATTGTAGCCCAAATAAAGCAGGTATACGATCCCGAACACAGTAAGTATTCTATTAACAGTTGTAAAATTTAGGAAATTGTAAATTCCAGAAAAAACTATAATCAGATAAACGAAATCAACTATTGTGGCACCTAAAATAATTCCTAAGGCGGAAAAATAACCACTTTTCAGACTTCGCCTCAAAATCTCAATGGTTATTGGGCCCACGGTACTTAAACTAAATAGGAGACCTAATGCAAGAGATTCTAAAAACACCATAAATTAAAGTTCATATGCTCAAGCTTTAAGTTGCCTGTTAACTGGCTTAAACAGGTATTTAGCGGACCTGCTGGGATTTGAACCCAGGACCTTCAACTTAGGAGGTTGCTGCTATAGACTTAATATCTATCCGATCTGAGCTACAGGTCCAGTATATATCACTAATTGATAAATTATAAGATTTATGGAATGGCTTTATTTCGCTTTGTTATCAACAATATTATTTGGTATAGTGAACATATTTGATAAATTCATTCTGTCCAAGATAAATTCATTGAAACTATCTCCTCAATATGCTGTGATTATAATGTTTTCTCATTTCTTTTTTGCTGCACTTATGATAACTTTTAATCCTTTAGAATATGTTTTTCCTCATGCAATTTTAGGCATATCAATTGGTTTTCTTTGGTTTGCTAGCATTGTATTCTATTCTTTAGGACTGTATAAAGGAGATGTAAGTAATGTCATACCATTCTTATTCTTAACCACATTATTTATAGCTCCCTTGGCTTTCATATTTTTAGGCGAGTCTTTAATCACTTTTCAGTATATTGGTATTATTTTAATGGTAATAGGTGCTATAACTATTTCCTATAAGAAAATACCTGGGAGATTGCCAATAGCACCATTTGTTAAATACATTTTTCCTTCCATAATTATTGGTGCAATACTTTCTGTGACAGAAAAATTTATCTTGACAGCTATTAACTATTGGTCTTTGTATTTTTATGCATCGTTTGGTGGATTATCTACGGCTTTAATTACATTGACATTATTCCCAAAATTTAGAAATGGTTTTATACAAGTTTTGAATATTTTGAAAAGTAAATTTATAGTAGTTGTCATAAATCAAACTACAGCATTTCTCGCATTAATAACATTCTTTATTGCAATATCAATGCAATTTGTATCAATAGTATCATCAATATCCGCATTACAACCCTTCTTTGTATTCATTTATACTGTTTTAATCAGTAGATTTTTCCCTAAGTTATTAAAAGAACGATATACTAAAGCTTCAATTCTATTAAAAATAATTTCAATAACAACTATCTTTATAGGTTCGTTATTAGTTACTAAAGCGTTTACTTAGCCGATTTTGTCATATTTAAGTCTTTACACAATACATGACCTGTAACTATAGGAATCTCAACTTCCCACCAATGGATGATTTTTGCAGCCTTGGATACAGAGATAATGTTTTCCAGAATATGCTGCATGTTGTCGCTCAACCTCAATCCATTTATCGGCTTGATTATCTTGCCGTTCTTAATCTCGAACATGCCATCCCTGGGTATTGTCGAGAAATCCCCAGTTCTATAATTGGCGAAGCGTGTATACCAAACATTTGTAATGTAAACTCCATCTTTGACATCAGATATCATTTCCTCCAAACTACTATCCCCGCTTTCAAGCACCAAATTATTGGGCTGTGGATATATTATTCCTGCATTGGCGGTAGACTTGGTTTTGAATTTCTTCGCAGTGGAAGTGTTGTGCAGATATGTTTTCAATACACCCTTATCTATTATTTTAGTTCTCTGTGTCGGCATGCCCTCATCGTCAAACATGTTAGAACCGAACCCGTTTTCCATTCTACTATCATCAACCAAAGTAACCTCTTTGCTGCCAACTTTCTTGCCGATTTTGTCTATCAGGAAAGACGTACCAGAATCGACCTCAAATGCAGAAAATGCATAGGACATATAGTATAGCAGATTTGCGGCAACCATCGGACCTAAAATCACATCATATTTTCCAGATTCGCCTGCTACTGGGTTTAATGATTGCTTGGCTAATATACCTGCTTCTTTTCCAGCCAGCTTGGCATCAAATTCTTTCATAACTCTCGAAACTGATACGGAATGGCCTGATGCGTCTTTTTCCGCGAATGCCCTTATTGATACATTGATGCTGCTGCCTTTGTCGCTTACCTCTACACCACCGGAGGTGAATTTGTTTTCTTCCCAAAAACTAGAATAGAGAACACCCGCACATCTCTTTGCGCCTTCGTCTGTCGCTGCATCAATAGCATCTTCAACGAAATCAACTGTCCTGTCTCCGAGACTTTCAATTTTTTTGTCGTAAGAATCTTTTACAGGTTTGTACTTGAAAGGACCTTTTGCTATGCCATGATAGTCTTCTTTTGGCGCCAGAACTTTGGCGACTTTAAGCATTTTTTCCAAGAATTTGTCAACAGAGTCTTTGGTTAAGTTAGTATCCCCGCCCATCGAAGCAAACGTTTCTGACAAACTTGGATTATTCAAACTGCTCGATATCAACCGCTTCTTGTATGCAAGAAATACTTCAACATCAACAGTATCCCATGTGGTTGATAGGGTGATTTCGCTATTTGCAAACCTAATCTGCTTGGTCACTGCAGGCTTGATGGTTGCAACTACATCATCTACGCCTAACTTCAATGCCTTAGTTATTATATAATTACCGATTTCCATATCAGATTATATTAAATTCGTGAAGTAAAAAGATTTCTAAATTATCATTTAATAATTTTAAATAATCCCCCACTAATATCACCGACATTTTCCTTTTTAAAAAAAGTATTCTCCATATTTTTAGTTATAATTTTAAGGTTTTCTTGAATTTTTAGCTTACTAAAATCTATTTTTTCTTTATTTGAAGTAGATTCTGCTGTAACTTCAAATCCATAAAGTCCAGACTTAAGTTTGGAGGCATCTATCTCAAGAAGTAATGTTACAGTTTGATCTGGGCTTAAAGTTATTTGTGTGGTTAAAGTTTGTTTACCATCGAAATTTATAGCCTTTCCATTCACAGCTAATAACTCTTTAATAGCTAAGAAAGAGTTCTTAGCTAATTCATCCAAGTTTGCATTTGCGATAGACCAACCTGCTACATGGTTTCTCTCTATTGTAAAAATGTTATATTTGTTAGAAATATCATTATTTATTCTAACTACATAAGAATCCGTTTGTTTCCCTGTATTTCTAACATGAATATGATAAACTAGTTTTTCTCCTTCTTTGATTTCTTGATACCCAGATTCCTCTACAACCAAATAAACGCCTCTTTCGTGCGGCTCTAATCCCATTTCATGTAAAAGCGGATTTGAATAAAATATTGCATCCAAATAACCTGCTGTTGGTGGTGAAAATACTAAACCATATGGAATATGTTTTCTGTTACTAAGAGGATGACCTATCTCATGAAGATAAGTATCTATACCAGCAGGAAAAGACTTTACATCTTCTGGTCGCAAATTCACAAAATTTTTACCCCTAATATTATCAAAAGCTGGTACTTTACTTTCTATGTCCGCAGTTATATCAACACCTTGCGGTACTTCTTTACCTATAGTAAGAATATAATCATAATCATCAGGGTCTTTACCTTGTTTTTTTATAAAATCAAACAGAATATCAAACTTCTTATTTTCTATTATGCTTTTAATATCAGCATCAATCTTACCCAAATATTCTATTTTATCTTTAAATTGTCCTGAAGTGGCATACTCAATTAAATCTTCAAAAACCTTTTCGTAATCAGCTTGCTTCTTTACTCCAATATCGATTACACCAATCGTTATTGTGTCACCAGATTTAAATTCAGTATCTTGAACACTTTTTGCATTTTTAGTTACATCAATACAAACTTTTTCAATGGCTTTTATATTGTTATTACTATCAATAATTCTTATTTGAAAAGCATAAATGCCCTCCTCCACCTTTCGGGGTGGAGCTATAATTGTCCATAATAGAATAGGATTATCAAATTTATATTCACTTTTAGGGTAGATTTTAGGTGAAGATAAATATACCCAATTAGGTTTATCTACTGATGAAATATACTCTTCGTGATTATTTGAAGTATAAGATACGAAATATTTGAATGTAGGAACTATAGCGCCTGGTGCAACATTTTCTATAAAAGTGCCACACTTTTTCTTGACTTGGTCAACTGGTATTGGTTTAGTTTCTTTAATAGGTTGTGTAGTTATACCTTTACATACATTCTGATAATCATAACCACAATCACCATAAGATTCACATAAATCATCACAGTATTTTGGAGGTGAAATACCAGGTATGGGATCTTTACTATCACAATAGCCTAGGCAACTACCAGCAGGAGGTTTAGGTCCTATTTGCTGTGTAGTTTCTTTAGCTTTCGCATATACTTCTGGGCACACTGTTTGTATATCTTGGCAGTGGTCGTTGTATTTAGGATCTAATGAAGCTATATCACATTGGCAAGATGCTCCTTCAATAAATTGACCACATTTACCTTGACAACTACCAGTGGAGGGTATCGGTTTTGTAATTCCACATATTATATCTATATCTTGACAATAATCATTATATTGAGGAGTTACTGAGAGTTCATCACAATAGCAATTATAAGGAACTGGAGCTTTACCACCACAATATTCTTTGCTTATGCAATAGCCAGATGCTCCTTCTAGGTCAACAGCTCTGCCAGTTACAGTTCTCTGTGGTAGTGTTATGTTTTCTACAGGTGTATTAGTAGCTATAAACAATCCTACAATAACAACAGCTACAATGATAACTAAAACAATAGAAGAAACAGCACCCTTCATAATTAATTTTTAACTTCTAAACTAGTTATTTGTTTATTAGCTACATTATTTCTTATTTCCATTCAAATATAATCCCATCTGTTTAACTTTACTAGGCTCAGAAAATCCTATGGTTTCTTGAAATTTCCTCATATTTTCTTTACCATATAGTTCAATTACCCAATCAGCAGAAACATTGTTATTTTGGTATTTGTAAATGCCTCTACAACGCATTTTGCGTTCTATGCCTAATTTCTTTAACAAGAAGTACTCGCCGATTAATAACATAGGTGGCTGTTTTATAATTAGCTCTTTTACATTGTCTGGCAGTTGATTAAACATTATACGCTTACCATGTGGTAAAGAATCTACGAAATCCTTAGGTAAATTATTAACTACACTACTTCTTCCTAGAACCATTTTCCTACTTTCTTTAGTAGTTGCATGGCCTTCGTCATCAAATACTTGAGTTAGGTAAATTTTCATATAGGCTATATTAGACCAAATAAAGGAAGGTACAATGGGATTTATCATGGATTTATTCCCGTAAGGAACTCCTAATTTTTGTAATATACGGCCTAGGAATGGATGAAACCGAATTTTATCGTTGCGAGTTTCCCAAGGTAAATTAGGAACTAATTTTAAAGCTGTGCTTAATATTTTATGATTCAGAAATGCCGAATTGTTAGTATAATGCGGATGTTGATCTTCATTGTGACCATCCGACATAAATGCAGCTACTAAAAGAGCGCTTTCGAGGTTATTCAACTTAATAGGAAAGGCTACATTAAGTGGGTACCTACTACCTATGGCAACTATATGTCTTTCACACACGTTATAACTCAAATTTAATCCATTTAGTATTTTCTTCAAATTTCTAACAGTTATTGATGAACACTTAAGCATACGTAAATTGATATCTATGTCAATAGCAAACTTTGTAAAGAACTTCTTGAGAGAAATGTATTTTTGCTTTATTAAATTAATTAATTCATTGTTATATTCACTGTTTAGTTTAATTAAACAACTATCTGGCTCATCATACCAGTAATAAATTAATTCCGATGATTTACCAAGTCTACTTTTACGCAAGCTTAACCACAGTTTATCGAATGGTATAGTGTATGTTACATTAAATATTTCTTTCATATTAATGTATATATAGTTAGTTCTATTTAAAGATTTCGCTTGTACAGAATATGAAATGGACTAAGCACTTCCTATAGGAATATTCCTTAATCGTGCAAAAGGTCCGCCCATCCATACTGGAACTGGGTCCATTGGTTCTGATTTCCCACATGTCCCAGAAATAAATTCTAAATCTTTGCTCAACGCATCTACACTTGAATAAAATGATTGGGTAGTTATCTCAAGCACAGGTCTTCTTATCAAATGCTTCAGTTGCCCATTTTCAATCAAATAGGCTTCATTGCCAACATATTTTGCATTCCACCGCTTGTCATCAATATTCCATTCTGTATAAGATTTTATGAAAACCCCTTTTTTGATATCTTCCAACAATTCGTCAAAGCTGAAATCACCAGGCAGCATGAATGTTGTGGACATTCTAACTATAGGCTCCCTATCGAACCTGCCTGCCCTTGAAGCGCCGTTGCTTTTCATTCCAAAAACTTCTGCTGTCCATCTATTGTGCAGGAAATCGTTGATGATTCCATTTTTTATTAAAACCCTTCTTTGCGCTTTCACACCCTCATCATCATATTTATAAAAACCGTAACTGTTCTCAATCGTTGGATCGTCAACAACAGTAACCACATCACTCCCAATTCTTTTTCCAAGCCATTCCTTTGTCAAATAAGTTTCACCGGCCTGCGCCCCTTCTCTTCCCAAAGACCTGTCAGCCTCCCCAGGATGCCCGCAAGATTCGTGCATAGCTATGCCAACCAATTCCGGCGACAACAAAACATCTTGCGTTTCCTTTGGCAGTTTTTTAGCTCCCCTCAAGATTTTCAAAAGCACGCTTGTTTCTTCGCTTATCTTGTCGAACAAATTTCGCCTCTTCAGAATCTCCCATCCACCACTCTCGCCTAAAGGATAGTATCTTTGCTCTGTATCGCCATTTTCTACCGCAATCACACTATAGTACATGAATAATTGTGGTATTTTCCCGTGCAACTCTGACCCATCGCTATTGACATAGTACTTCTCTGTATTTGATGTAGCAAGCTGGAAAAATCGGGAAGGCAGTTTGCTTTTCAAATTTTTGAAATTTTTCTCTAAGTCAAACAAAAATTTCATCTTCTCTTCAGGGGAAACATCTTCGAACTTCACTTTTGGTTTTATCTCCCATTTGTCCTTGTAGGTTTTTTCATCAGAAAGTTTTACAGGCCGCTTGAGCGTCTTGGAGGCAACCTTCGCTATCTTGATTACTTCTTTGACCTTCTCAGCTATTTCTTTTTTGCCGAATTTGTTTATTGCAAGAAAGCCCAAAGCTCCATCAACTATAACCCTGATACCGATTCCCCTGCTCTCGGCAAATATGGAACTCTCAGGAACGCCATTCTTCAGGATATACCCCTCTTCTGCCGTAGACACCAATCGCGCTTCGGAATAGGATGCACCATTCTTCAGCGCAGAATCAACACAAAAATGAACCAAATCCTTGTCGACCGACATAAATCACGAACCGCTTAAGCCTTTATAAAAGATTGTTTCATATACTTTATTAGCATTTTACTTACAAATAATTGGCAAGGTGAGTTATGAACGATGGATTCAAAGTTCCGAATCATTTGGCAATAATTCCTGACGGAAACAGGCGGTGGAGCAAACTGCATGATATGCCTGTATGGAAGGGGCATTGGAAAGGCGGGGAGGTAGTAGACAACCTTTTTGATTGGTGCATTGAACTGGGGATACCGAATGTTTCTCTTTGGGTCGGCTCTACAGAAAATTTGAGAGTTAGATCGAAAAAAGAGATTACGGAATTGTTCAAAGTGTATCAGCATTTCTTGGAGAAGTGGGAAAAGAAGGAGAGCATTTTGGACAGATATCAGGTGAAAGTAAGATTTATTGGGGATATAGAAAAATTGCCTAAAGAGTTGGTTAATCTCATTGGGAATATAATGAGCAAGACTGCCAAATATCAGAGGCAGGCATTCAATGTGCTTATCAACTATGGGGGCAAGTTTGAGCTTTTGAATGTCATGAAGAAATTAGCGAGTGTTTTTGTCAAGGCTGGCAAGATAGAGATAAATGAGAAGGTTGTTGAAAAGAATCTCATGGTTCCTATACCAGTTGATTTGATAGTGCGTACTGGCGGATATAGTAGGATATCAAACTTCATGCTCTGGCAATCATCTTATGCAGAATTGATATTCCTAAACAAGATGTGGCCTGATTTTACGAAAAAAGATTTGGTTAATTGCATAAAAGAATTTAACCGAAGGCAACGCAATTTTGGAAAATAGTTGATAGTATGATTTATGATGCAATAATTATTGGCGGTGCTCTTTCTGGAAGCAGGACTGCTGAATTGCTAGCGAAGAAAGGACATAAAGTTTTGTTGATTGAGGAACATAGCTATATCGGTGAGCCTTGCAAATGTACTGGGCTGGCTAGCTGGAGGACACCGGATATGGTGAAGCTGCCGAAGGAGATAATTGTGAATCGTGTTGACATGGCGAACTTTTATGCGCCTGATGGGAATTTTTTCACGTTAAAATCGAAAAAGCAGATTTATGTTCTTGACAGGCCTGGGCTGGATAGATTCTTATTTAATTCTGCAGTAGAGGCTGGTGCTGATGCAAGAACTTCGGAGACGTTTGAAAGGTTTTGGTACAATAATGGCATGGTTAGCATCAAGACCAATAAAGGTACTTATGATGCGAAGATTTTGGTTGGGGCTGATGGCGGGAATTCACTTGTAGCTAAACAAGCTAATCTGGAGATGCCTAAGAATTTCTTCTCGGGATTGCAGACTACTGCCGAGGGGGATTTTGAAAATGTTGAACTGTGGTTTGGAAGTAAACTGTGTCCGAAATTTTTTGGATGGATAGTGCCTGAGAATGAACATACAGCAAGAGTTGGCATTGCTGCTGAGAAGAATCCAAATCTCTATTATCAAAATTTTTTGAGGAAAAGGGTGAAGTCATTTAGAAACCCAAACGTTGCTGGGGTGATTAGATTTGGAGTAATGAAGGATACAGCCAGTGACAGGATTTTGCTGGTTGGTGATGCGGCATGCCAGATGAAACCGCTTAGCATAAGTGGTGATGAAGCTGTAATTGTCCGAGTGAACAATTTCATAAGAAATGAGAAAATAGAAGAAGTGGTTAACTTTGCTCCCTTCAAAGCACAAAAACTAATTGGTTATGGAAATGAATACAATGTTTTTAACTTGAATGGGAAAGTGCATACATTTTCCATGACGAAGGATGCCGACAAAGTAGCTTTTTATGAAGTTAAAAATGTGCTTTCGCACAAATTAGAAGAAAGCCTGTACGAAATAATTACAGAAAAGGGTTATAGAATAAAAACGACTGGTTCTCATAGTGTGATCGTAATGAATTCAAGCGGCATTGTCTCAAAAGAAGTGTCAAAGCTGGACAAGGATAAGGATTATTTACTATGCACATTAGACGTTCCAAACAACGAAACTCTAACAAAAATAAATCTTATAGAACTGATCATGCAGGAAGCTCCAGAGCTTGTTCCTAATGTGAGAGTAAGAGGCGGCAAAAAACTTATATATTCAAAAAGGTCTGACATACCACTTAAGTTGAGAAGTGCATATTGGGACAATGATTCTATACCATTGAAGCTGTTTTTAGATAAAAGTATTGTACCAGACGATGTAAAAATTACTTTTGAACCGGCCAAAAAGAGCGTCAAGATACCTAACTTGATAGAAGTAACTCCAGAATTCTGTAGATTATTGGGTTATTATGCTGCTGAGGGAAGTTGCCATGATGAAAGAGACATTGCTATGGCATTTGGTGGTAATGACAAAAAATTGGGTTATGTAGACGATTTTCTCGAATGCATAAAGAAAGTTTTTTCGATAGATACTGTAAAAGTAAGGTCAAATAAAAATCCTCTTACAGGAGAGATTAATGGTTATTCATTTTCATTTGGTGGCTATCTGCTAACAAGAATATTCTCAAAAGTTTTTAAGTGCGGTAAAGATGCTCACTCCAAACAAGTACCATTTATTATTTTTAATGTCAAAAATGAGATAAAAAAAGAATTCCTCAAAGGATACCTGAGAGGTGACGGTAGCATAAGAATAAGGATGAAAGGAAATAGAAGAAATTGGTCTGCCGATATTGGTGCCAAATCTGTAAGCAGAAAACTTATCGATGACTTAACTTTTTTATCCCTGCAACTTGAACTTCTTCCATCAATAGAAGAATTTGAAAGTAAAGAAAGGATATTATTTGGCAAGAATATTAAGAAATCCAAAGGTTATAAAATATCATTTTCGAGCAAATCAGATTTGTCAATTTTATCTGGCGTCTTCTTGCATAAAAAGAAGTTATTGTTGACCTATTTGGGTAAGATCACATCTAGATCTGTAGTAAATTTGCCGAGGAAAGTATTGCCTGACTATCTTTTAAAGATGTTTAGTAAAGCGATGCATGACGAATATGGGTCATATTCTGCTTATCATAGCTTTGATTATTTTAGACTTGAAAAAGTACTTAAGAAAGTCGGCATCAATAATGCAACAATTAATTTAATAAAAAACTTGGTTCGCAACAAAATACTCGTGGCTCCTATCAAGGAGATTAGAAGAGAGGATACAAATAATGCTGAAGTTTACGATTTAGAGGTTCCAGAAACCAATACTTTCATAGGCGGTATAGGGCCTATAGTTTTGCATAATTCTGGTGGTGGCATTACTTATGGGCTGGTAGGTGCTCAGTTTGCTGCAGATGCGTGCAACAAAGCTTTAGAGGAAAATAAATTCAGCTACAGGTTCTTCAAGGAAGAATACGATGAAAGGTGGAAAGAAAGATTATCATCGGGAATTAAGAAAGGCCTATTCTACAGGAATCTGCTTTTCAACATGTCGGATTCCCATATAAACGTTGCATTTAAATTGATAAGCACATTTGGTTACAGATTCTTGGAGAGGTTGGATTTCGATTTGCTTTTGAGCTGAAATAATGTCTTCAGATAATACAAGGATAAAAATTTTTCGAGTTATTGTCTAAATTTTGGGTCTATTAGCGTCTAATATCATAAATAATGCCATATTCGTTAAAAGCCTGTTAAATCCAATTGTCGTGATTATTATACGGGCTCGGCTCGCTCGCCAATCCCTTATTTTAACTTTGACGTGACAACTCTGAATTTTTCCTTCGGAACATTGCACTAAAACTCAGTCCTTACGGGGAATATAACAGCAATTATGTGCAATATTACTCAGAGAGCCCAGAAACCGAAATATTTATAGTCATAAATATATTTTGGTATTTTATGAAAAGTATCATACCTAATAAATTAAAAAAGTGGATGAAAGAAAATTATGAATCTGGTTTAAAATGGCTTGTTTCTTCAATAATTCTTGCTCTTATATTCACAACTTTCCTTACACACATATTTAGTAAATTCATCCCTTATTTTGATAATACTCCTCCAAATATAATAAATATTCATCCTTCAGTAAATTCAGTTGTATATTCTTTAGATAATATATCTGTTAATTTAGCAGATAACGGAATGGGTATTGATTGGAAAAAAAGTAAAATAGAGGTATTAGGAAGAAATGAGGGTTTTATTAACGGAACAACAGAAAATGTGAAAAATATATTGTATTTTATACCTAATAAAATATTCAAGCCAGATATTTATGCAGTTAGTATTTTTCCAATTGATAAAGCAGGAAATTCTCTTGAAACTCCATTTTCATCTGTTTTTTATCTTTCACAAGAACCTGACCTTAATTTTTGGATAAAGTTATCTGAACATGAATACTTTCTAGGAGATAAAGTTGGGGAATTAAATTGGACTAAAGATAACAAATATTATCTATTCTTGCTGGAAAATAAAGGATTTCAATCATTTCAAAACTTTCATGCAGATTTAAATTTTCCCTACCCTGTTGTTGGATTTCGAACAGACAACCTAAATAATGCGCAAAGTTGTAAATTAAAATTTCCTGAAGGAAGAGAAGTTATAGCTGTAGGAGAACCCGTTAGATTCCCTTCTTGTGATTTGATTCTTGAATGTGTTAATCTACCTAAAGAAGGAGCTTATGCAGGTCAAATTTTTGTGAATGTTAATTATAAAGGTTACAGTTGGATGTGCAATAATCGAACTGATTATTCTGGAACTTATTTTTGGGATGAATTTGGATATACAAAAAAAAGAAATATTAATGGGTTCCTTGAATGATTTCTGGGCTCCTGCGTCATACTGTCGCTCCGTTTCACTCCGCTCGTTTTCTTGCAGAAAACCACATAACACGAGTTATACGCAAAATGTTTATACCCGACTCATATTACTACTTGACCTGTTCACTAACCACCCTCAGAATTACTGTGTTTTTAAATTCATTGATAAAACTATATTTATGAAAACCCCAGATTATGTTGGTAGTGATAGAGAAGAATTTTTGAAACGAATGCTGAAAACAGAACCTTGTACAACAACCTTTCTAGGTTATGAGATTATTGTTCTTCCACAGGTTTTTCTTCCAAGTACACCTTCCGAGTTAATAGCAAAGTTTATGCGAGTTAAAAAAGGAACCAGAGTAATCGATATTGGAACAGGTACTGGTGCATTAGCTTTAATCGCTGGATTAAAAGGTGGGGTGGGTTATGCCACTGACATAAACCTTGAAGCTGTAAAAAATGCTAGATTAAACCTTGATAAATATGGTATTTCTGGTATACAAACTATTGAAAGTGACTTGTTTTCAGCCGTTCCTTCAGAAACTTTTGATTTAATAACTTTTAACAGACCATTTTGGGATAGTTATGATGATAAAATAATGGAACATGTAGTTGAATTTGGATTTTCTGATCCTACAGGAAAAGTGTTGCCTAAATTTTTGGATCAATCAAGAGAATATCTTGAGAACAAGGGCAGAATATTAATTAGTGCGGCCGAGTGGGAACCTTTATCTCAAGTAGAAAAGATGTTTCAACAATTTGGTTACATGCACAGAATGCTTGGTAAGTTGTCTAGTCGAAGAGATGAAAGACGGATTTATAGAGCTTACGAGTTAGTAAAATAAATCTCCCTTCCGTTCGCAGGTCAAGTTTTCTTATTTTTGGCACACGACTCTATCACTATAGTTCGGGACGTATAACACTGGCTTATGCAACATATTACTCGACTCTGACTCCCTCTACCCCTAATTCCGTTTCTATAGGCCTGTATCCCAAACCTTTTATGGTTTCCATCAATTTACTTTTGTTTTCATGATAACAAAGTACGATTCCTCCACCACCAGCACCGCAAAGTTTTGCAGCGCCTCCAATTTCTCTAACCACGAAAGCTAGCTCATCTATTTCCATAGTTGACGCTCCAAGTTCGGCAAGATTTCTCTGAGTTTCATTTATGATTTCTTTCATCTTTAAGAAATTTATATTCTTCAAAGCATCCAACATCTCAGAAGTCAATCCACCTAAATTTTTAATTCTTAGATTCCTGTAATTTTCTTCTAGATTTCTTACTAATTGAACCATTTCGCCAGTACTTCTTTCAGGGTTTTTTGTATAAACAAGAACAAAATTCTCTAACTTATACGGCACATCCTTTTTCAAAGAGCGCATAGTATTTTCGCTGGCTCTTTTTTCAAACCAGATTAACCCGCCATAGCAACACACTGCATTATCCCCTCCAGATGGTGTCCCGTGAGCAATCTTTTCTATCTCAAACGCTATCTTGTTAATCTCATCTAGAGATAATTTTTTGCCATACAATTCGGAAATTGCCTTTACTACAGAAACCGCTAATGCAGCTCCCGAACCAACACCAGAGCCAAACGGTATATCCGACTTTATATTCAAACCTACACCGCCATTTATTCCAATAGACTTCAGTGATTTGCCTACAGCAACTTTGGCATAATTAAGTCCATCTTGTTTCATCTTCGAAAATAATCCAGAGAAATTTCCCTTCTCATGGCATCTGTCCCATAATTCTGAAACTTCTTGAGTAAATGATAGGACATCTTCGATTTCAAATGC
>CAZERL010000010.1:0-21461 GCA_964514495.1 uncultured archaeon | reverse complement strand
AGCAAATCCTGATCACAAGCACATGAAGTGCTAGGCTACAGGCGAATGCTCTACCGTTGAGCTAAGCGGGGAAATAAAAATAATCACTATATTAATATAAAAACTTTATTACTTAACCGACACAGCCCTAGAAACAACAAACCTCTTCACCCTCTTGCCGTCATAAAACCTCATAGTTGATGAAGGCAGCTCCAAACTCCCGAGAACATCTACAGTGGGTTTAATCCTGTAATTGATCACCCTCTCCTCTGCAGTCTTCAAAGAATCCAACTTCCAGCTCAATTCCGTCCCCTCGGCAGTCTTCCTTATAACAGGCTTCAATGTGTCAAACTTCTGTATAACCTCAGTCAACTGCGGCACAACATCTGTAATTACAATATCCTTTATTTCATTCAACGAATTGTTCTTGGCTTCTAGCGTAACTATTATCTCCCTGCCTTTATGCAATGCTCCATGGGTTTTCGCAAGTTTTGTCACACTCGGCGTAAACACGAATCTAAACGCCAGATAAACTATAGAAACTATCACAAACAGCCCGAACCAAACACCCCACAAGTTTATCTGGTACTTGACAGTTGCTTCCTGTCCTGGTGAAATTGAAACCAGCCAATCATAAATCACAGAAGCTCCCGCCACATTCACTGCCGAAGGAGATGGTTCAGTCACTATCCAATCCCTGGCAAATATCGGTATTGATTCCCTCAAAACTACTGACGTAGGAATGTTACCAACGTTCTTCACCTTTATTGTCTTATCTATAGCTAAAATCCTGAAGTCTTGAGAAACCTGCGATTCGGTCTTGTTAACCTCATTCACCTTCACATCCAAATTCTTGACACCTATCAACGTGTTCAGGTTGTCCCTTAAGTTGACTGATATAGAATAAACTCCCTGCTCTGCATATCTGTCGAACGTATGAGCTTTTTTTATGGTTTGCGATATCTTGCCCGGAATTTCCGAAACTGTTTCATCAAAACTCCTGACCAGCGAGCCGCCCTTCTTTATCGCTATCTGCAATCGGTATATGTCTGACGGCGTGCTGCGCGTGTTTGTTATCACACTATTTATTTCCAAAATTTCTTCTGGATTGAAGACGGATTTGCTTATCCTCAAATCCGACAAATACACAGGACTGGTTCTCATGACATTGGTTTGTATGGTTTTATTCGTTGAAACCTTTTCATCTTTTACAGAGGTTGCAAAAATTTTGAACAACGTCGGCGATATAGTCTCTTCGGCTTCGGGCAAAACACTGAAGAACAATTTTGCAGTCATGGTTCCTTTAGGCGGCAATGGAGCATTTATTGCAGAAGTTTCTGGGAATGCGCCTATTTTACTCTGGAAGGAAGGAAATATTGAAACTGTCACAACATCGTGTTTTTCTTGATTGTTTGTTACTGTTATTTCGACTGTTGCAGTTTCACCAGAATAAACTAATAAGTCATATGTGGATAATGATATTTCAAATGGCTCTTGCGCCAAAATAGCCGGTGAAAGCAGAAGTAAAGCAATGTTAAATATCAAAGCAGATAATTTCGTCATCAACACTTCACCGTCTTTTACATTTAGATTTGGTTTTATTATAGCTTAAATTTACACCTTGGCATCTCAATTTTTATTTCGCTTTTTCTCCGACAGTTTCTTTTCAAGCGATTTCACAAAGTCTTCCATCATCATCCCCAACGGTTTGACTATATGTTCTTCCTCCCTGCCTTTCTTGGTTGCTATCGCAAGTTCAAATTTCTTCCCATACTTGTCAGCCCAACTGATGTGTTCAAAAGGGGTTCTTTCCTCTTCTGTGGTAGAAGATGGATATCCGATAGGAAGAATTGCTACAGGTCTTAAATCATCCGGCAGACCCAAAATCGTCTTCACCCCTTCTTCATCAAATGCCCTAACCCAATTAACACCTAGGTTTAATGCATTTGCAGCTACCATAATAATGCCAACAGCCGCAGCAGTATCTTGCACACCATACAAAGTCCCCCTTTTATTAAACCTTAGATGTTCCTGCGCCATGTTAGCACAAACTACAATATCGACAGGAGCATCAAAAACAATCTTTTGCCTCAAGGCAGCCACAGCAAGTTTCTTTTTCTGGCTATCCTCCTTGACAACAATAAATTCCCAAGGCTGTATGTTGCCAGCAGAATTAACCCTTGTAGCCATGTAAAGAAGCAATCCGATCTCCTTGTCATCCACAGGCCTCGCATCAAACTCTTTTACAGTAATCTTTAGTTTGGATATAGCCTCAAAGACATCCATGCCAATCAAAATAAGATTATTTTTCCATTGTTATAGCCTTTTCTGTAAGAAATTTAAACAATACTTTAACTAAATATTACGTGATTGGATGGAGTATTCTGCACTAGCTGGCAAATATGAGAAATTGGAGTCGGTGTCCTCAAAGTTGACCAAGACAGATATAATCGCAGAATTCCTGAAATCAATATCATTTGACGAACTATCGAGAATAGTGTTGCTTCTCCAAGGCCGTGTTTTCCCAAGCTATTCTGAAAATGAATTGGGCATAGCAACGCAAATGATGATTAAAGCCATATCCAAAGCTTCAGGATTGTCTGCATCAAAGGTTGAAGATGTTTTCAAGAAAACCGGCGATTTGGGGTTGACAGCAGAGCAATGTGTGAAGAAAAAAACGCAATCGAGCCTCTTGAAAAAGAAATTAACGGTAGACCATGTATTCGAAAATCTGCAGAAGCTTGCGGCAATTACAGGCGAAGGTTCGCAGGACAAAAAATTGAGTCTGATATCGGAATTGATAATTTCTGCCAAACCAAATGAAGCAATTTATGTAGTCAGGACAATCCTAGGTGAACTGCGCATTGGTGTTGCCGAAGGAATCATTAGAGATGCGATTGCCAAAGCTTTCCTAGTTGATGAGAAATTTACAAAGGAGGATAAGGAAAGGGCCGCTGAAGCGGTTGATTATGCCTGGAGCATATTGTCAGATTTCGGCGAAGTCGCACAGATATCAAAAGAAAGAGGAATCGCTGGATTGAAAAGGGTTAAGATACAATTGGGCAAGCCTATCCAGGTCATGCTCGGCCTGGCGGCAGAAAATATAGAAGATGTGGTAAAAGAGTTTGGTGAGGTGATTGCTGAGTACAAATATGATGGCATGCGGGTTGTGATAGAAAAGAAAGGAAACCATTTCTGGTTATTTACCAGAAGGCAGGAGGATGTTACAAAACAATTTCCGGATATAGTTGAGTTTGCGAAGAGATGCTTGAAAGCTGAGGAATGCATTGTCGAAGGTGAGGCATTAGGAATAGACGCAAAAACAGGATACCCATTGCCATTTCAAGCGTTAAGCCAACGGGTGCATAGGAAGTATGATATAGAAAAAATGGTTAGAGAAATTCCAATTCAGGTAAATATTTTTGATGCAACTTATGTTAATGGCAAGTCATTTTTTAACGAACCACTGATAGAACGAAGAAAAACACTTTCAAAGATATTACATCCGATAAAAGATAAATTCCAATTGGCCAATTATATTGTTACTAGTGATGTGAAAAGGCTAGAACAGTTCTACGAGGATGCTAAAAAAGAAAAGCAAGAAGGTTTGATGCTGAAAGTTCCTAGCGCACATTATGTTTTCGGCAGACATGTAGGCACCATGTATAAAATTAAAGGTGTAATGGAAAATCTCGATTTAGTTGTAATTAGTGCGACATGGGGAGAAGGTATTAGAGCAAAATGGTTAACAAGTTACGAGTTAGCATGTAGAGATCCTAATACAGGCAAATTCTTAAGTTGTGGTTTTATGTCAACGGGTTTAAACGAAGAGGAATACGAAAAACTAACCAAAGAATTGAAAAAAATAACCGTATCAGAAAAGGGTAAGATTGTAATAACTAAACCAAAAATTGTTTTAGAAGTTGCTTACCAAGAAATTCAAAAATCGCCCAATTACGAGTCTGGCTACGGTTTAAGATTTCCCAGATTTGTAAAATTCAGATTCGAGAAGGATCCTGAAGAAGTGGACACATTGGAGAGAGTCAGGAAATTATATGTATCACAAGGCCGAGTAGGATAAATTTAAATATCTACCGTTTTTTATTGTTACTAGCTGATAACAATAAAGTTTAAATGCTTGAAAAGAGCATATCTCTAATAAAATTAAGTGATTAAATGGCCTTAGCTACAAACAAAGTAATGGATGCCTTGAAGGGAATAGGGCTGAATTTATACGAAAGAAAGCTCTGGGTTGCACTTTTGGCTAGAGGCACTTCAACTGCTGGAGAATTATCGGAAATAGCTAATGTACCTAGATCAAGAAGTTATGACATCTTGCAATCACTTACAGACAAAGGCTTTGTTACAGCCCAACCGTCCAAACCATTGAAGTATGTTGCCATGGCCCCTGAGCAGGCTTTGGAAAGGGCGAAGAAGAAGATGGAGGAAGATTTCAAAATCGCTCAAGATAGGATGGACGACTTAAAATCATCGCCAGTTTTGAAGGAATTGAACGAGATTTTCACCAAGGGACTGAAAGTTGTTGCCCCAGAAGAATTCACAGGCGCTTTGAAGGGCAGATACTCTGTCTACCAGCAAATGACGTCAATGTTCAAGGAGGCTGGTAAGAAAATAAACATCCTTACCACGCCGGAAGGTTTGAATGATTTGCACGAACATCACTTTGATATTTTGAAAAAAGCCAATGACAAGGGGGTTGACATAAAAATTCTGGCGAATGTCAATGAAAAATGCGTGGATGCAGTAAAAGCACTTAATGGAGTGGCTGAGGTTAGAAATGTTAACGATAAGGAAGTTCCGATTTCAGGTAGGTTTGCAATCGTTGATGGAAAAGAGCTGGTTTTGTCACTGACAGACCACAAGACAGTGCATGCAACTCAAGATCTGGCCATGTGGAGCAAAAGCGAGCATGCGGCTAAAGAGGTTTTAGAGCCTTTGTTTAAGTTGGCGTGGAGTAATTCTAAAGCTGTAGGATAACTTATTTGAAATTTTTAATATCATCCTGAACTTGTTTCACAAATTCATCCAACTTCACGCCATATTTTGTTTTCCCATCCAGCGTTCTAACTGCTATAGTTTTATTCCCCTCCTCCTTTTTACCCACAATCAACATGAATGGGATTTTTTGTAGCTGAGAATTCCTGATTTTATTTTCGATAGTAGAAGACGCTCTATCAATCTCCACACGAATATCGTTTTCCTTCAATACCCCCAGAACACTTTCAGCATAGTTTAAATTGTCATCTGATATCGGCAAAACTATGGCTTGTACAGGTGATAACCATACAGGAAACTTGCCTTTGAAATGTTCAACTAAAATTCCTAAGAATCTCTCTATGCTGCCATAAACAACCCTATGGATAATCACAGGTTTGTGTAACTTGCCATCCCCACCTACATACCCCAAATCAAATCTTTCAGGCTGCATGAAATCAACCTGAACTGTTGCGCACTGCCAAGTTCTTCCCAGAGAGTCTTTGATGTGAAAATCAATTTTGGGTCCGTAGAAAGCACCTTCATCAGCATTTATTTTGAATTTTATTTTTTTCTTTTCCAGCGCCTTCTTCAATGCATTTTCAGCCTTGTCCCAAATCTCTTTCGAACCCATAGACTTCTCAGGTTTCGTAGACAATTCCACATGATATTCAAAGCCAAAAACCTTATAGAAATAATCAACCATATCTACGACTTTATCTATTTCCCCAACCAACTGCTCCGGCGTTACAAAAATATGCGCATCGTCCTGAGTAAACACCCTCATTCTGAATAAACCGGACAATACACCACTCAATTCATTTCTGCTCACCAGACCCAATTCAGCTAATCGCAATGGCAAATCCTTGTAGCTTCTGTTCGTGTTTTTAAAAACTAAGATGGCACCCGGACAGTTCATCGGCTTTAGTGCAAAATCTGCATCCTCAACTTCGGTGAAGAACATCAAATCCTTGTAGTGCTCTGAATGGCCGCTAATTTCCCATATCTTCCTGTTGAGCAGAGTTGGCGTGTTGATTTCAAGATAACCTCGTTTAAGATGTTCTTTTCTCCAAAAATCTATCAAAATGTTTCTCAATAGCATTCCTTTGTGGTGGTAGAAAACCATTCCCGGTCCAACTTCCTGGAAGCTGAATAAATCCAACTGTTTGCCTATTACTCTATGGTCGTTCTCTCCTAGAACTTCTTCACTGATTTTTGATTTTTTGACTTCTACTTTCCTTTCAACCTTTTCTTTAATTTCATCTGCAGTATACACTCTTGATTGCTCAGCTAAAGGATGTGCTTTTGTTTTAAGTTCAAAGATTTTGTTCCAACCAAACGGTGCGCGATAGGTTTCTATCTTTAGACTATCTGCATATTTCTCCATATTTTCTAAAATTTTTAATGCTGCATTTGGCTTGGCCAAATTTCTGCTCAAATGTGCAAATGGGTATATCAAGATTTTGTTTACCTTTAACTTTTGCAGGAAATCCTTTACATCGTCAACTGCTTTTTTAGAAATATCTTCGTTATCACCTTCTTCTACAGAGGTGAACAGAATCAAAATATTTTCATGTCTGTACTTTCTCTTTTCAACTTCTTCAGCATTTTGTATTTCTTTTTGTATAGGCTCGTATTGTATAAAATCTGCATGAATCTGTAATGTTCTCATTTAATCACTTATATCAGATATTATTGGATTACTTAGTCTAACTATATCTTCAAACTTTAATTCTATTAATTTATCTGTGTAGCCACTGCCTGATAAAACTTTGCGATGAACAGCAAGCCTTCTATCTAAAAGGTAGGTGTCGACACCTCTATGATAAATAGGCGGAACTGCCCCAACTTCGTATCCATAATTTGGTATTTCAGAACGACTTACAAAACCTGCTCCACTCCCCAAAGCAAACCTAACTTTATCTAAGTTTAATCTACTATTCATAGGAATTGATGCAACTACTATATCACGACCACTTTTAAGAATTAAGGATTTTACAACTCTTTCAGGAGCCAGACGCAATCTTAGTATATCATCCAGTTTTTATACTAGAACTATTAATTATAACATCATATGGAACATTATTTTCTTGCAGGTAGCCAAGGAAATTTAAATAACTCAAGGGAATCACCAATTTTCAACTAAATTCGGTCTACCAGAGGATTTACGAGAGATTTTTATCTCAATATTTCTAGATTTTAGAAAATCCGAGTGTAATCGCCTAGAAGCATATCTTGAAAAAGATATAATCTTTAATCTAGGACATTTATCTAAAACAATTTTTAATAGGTTTCTACTTACGAACTTTCTGAAATGGATTGTTTTTACTTCAGATGAAAGTTTTGATAAATCAAAATAAGAAGATATGACGACGTATTTGACATTCACTAGTCCGCAATTCAACCTTCATCTCTTTCACCGTTAACAAATCCATTCGCATCTAATGTTTATATTATTGCCGAAATGTCACAAATTTTAATAATTGTATTCGTATTGTATAATCATAGCCCCGTCGTCTAGCGGCCAAGGATACGAAAATAGTGTATAAGCCTCTGGTCGTGGAGGGATAGCTCGGGACTGCAGTTCGAATCTGCACGGGGCTATAATATTTAGAATGTACCACAATTCAGAAATTAAGCAACCAATGATAATTCTCTAGGCACACTTCTGGCATAAGCCTGCCTTCGTCTTATATCACGTTTTGTGCCTCTCATAGTAATTGCTTCTAAATAAGGTTCTTCACTTTGTAATAAGTGTCTTTCATGCCTAGTTAATTTTGTCAAAGGGACAACAAGGTCTATAGCTGGTTCCCCATCAGATCCATAAGGTAAATGGTAGAAAACTGTAAGCGGAAAAGAAGCAATCCTTCCCAATCCCGTATTATATTGAAAATATGTACTGCATACAAACATTTATTTTCTATATTTTATTTTTCTTTTACTACAGATAAATGTTACTATATTCCTAAACTTATTGGTTTCTCTAATGCGCCTGCCAGAATCTTCACCAGTTCAGCATTTGTTATAATCGGAACACCAAACTCAACAGCCTTCCTTCTTATCAAATAGTCGTTTGTAATCTCGTCCTCTTCAAAACTTTTTGGTATGTTTATAACCAAATCGACTTTACCACCAGCAATATATGTCGATGCATTCGGTTCTTTCCCCTCTAGCGGCCAATGAAGTGCGGTTGTTTTAATTCCATTTGACTCCAAGAATTTCGAAGTTCCTTCAGTAGCATATAATTCAAATCCCATCTCCGCCAGCTTCTTTACACTCTCATGAAGATACATTTTAGTTTTCACAGGTCCGGTAGACAAAAGTATGGTTCTCTTAGGCAATCTAAACCCAGATGCAATCAATGATTTCAAGAACGCCTCATTAAAATCTTTTCCAAAACAAGCCACCTCACCCGTCGATGCCATATCTACACTAGTAACAGGATCAGCTCCCTCCAACCTCATGAAAGAAAATTGCGGAGACTTGACTGCCCATCTCGTTGGAACAGCTTCACCATCATCAACTTTATCACCTAGAATGACATTGGCAGCCAACTCCATCAAATTAACCCCAACTGTTTTGGACACAAACGGCATGCTTCTGCTAGCCCTAAGGTTGCATTCAATCACATAAACATTCCCATTCTTCACAAGGAATTGTATGTTGAAAGGACCTTTGATGCTCAGCTTCTTTGCTATCTTTCTGGTATAATCACGTATTTTATTCTTGACATCCTCACTGATTGTAATGGTTGGAATAGAGATTGTAGCATCCCCTGAATGCACTCCAGCTTCTTCAACATGTTCTAAAATAGCTCCAATGAAAACATCTTCACCATCACTCACAGCATCCACCTCTACTTCCCTTGATTCAATGAAAAATTTAGATATCACCACAGGATGCTCGCGTGAAACATCAGCTGCAACTTTCAAATAATTTTCCAATTCATGTTCGTCACTAACTACCTGCATTGCAGAGCCTGATAAAACATAAGACGGGCGGATCAAAACAGGATATTCAATTTCTTGTGCAAATCTCTTTGCATTTTCCAAGTTTTCCAACCTGCTCCATACAGGCTGTGGTATTTTTAATTCATCAAGTATCGAGCTGAATTTAACCCTGTCCTCAGATCTGTCTATATCTTCTGCAGACGTTCCAATTATTTTCATTCCATTATTCACAAGCTTCAAAGCAAGATTGTTTGGCATCTGCCCGCCTACGCTAACAACAACTCCATCGACATTTTCCTTTTCTGCTATGTCCAAAACCCTTTCTAATGTCAATTCCTCAAAATAAAGTTTGTCTAAGATGTCATAATCGGTTGAAACGGTTTCTGGATTATAGTTTATCATTATAACTTCACCAACGCCTTTGTCCTTTAGCGCCCATGTCATGTTCACGCAGCACCAGTCAAACTCAACGCTGCTCCCAATCCTGTAGCATCCTGAACCAAGAACGATGATTTTATTCTTTCGTTGGAAATTTATGTCATCTGCATTTCCGTGATAAGTTAGATAAAGATAATTGGTAACCGCAGGCCATTCTGCCGCTAAAGTGTCTATCTGTTTCGCCACTGGAATTATTCCAAAAGATTTTCTCAAGCGTCTTATTTCACTTTCACTTCTTCCTACCAATTTTCCAATTTTTTTATCAGAAAATCCCAACTGTTTTGCACTTTTTAATAAGTCTAGCGACAATTCTGAAATTTTCAATTTGTTCTCAAATTCAACAATATTTTTTATTTTGTACAAAAACCATTCATCTATACCACTCAACTTATGAATTTCATCTATAGTCATCCCAACTTGCAGTGCTTTTACAGCATAGAAAATTCTTTTATCAGTCGGAAATTCCAATTCATATTTTATCTTTTCCAAATCAGGTCTTATATCATCAACATCTGTCAATTCCTTTCCAATATCAAGCATCCTGACAGCTTTTTGCATTGTCTCTTCGAAAGTTCTTCCTATTGCCATCACTTCTCCAACGGATTTCATCTGGGTTCCTATTCTCCTGCTGACGTTCTTGAATTTCTGGAAATCCCATCTCGGAATTTTAACTGTAATGTAATCCAACGCTGGTTCAAAGCAAGCAGTGGTAACGCCTGTGACCTTGTTGACTAATTCTGGTAATGTGTAGCCTATAGCTAGCTTCGCAGCAATGTACGCAATTGGATATCCCGTTGCTTTGCTAGCTAATGCAGAGCTTCTCGACAGTCTTGAGTTGACTTCTATCACACGATATTCTTCTCTGTCAGGATGAACAGCAAATTGTATATTACATTCCCCAACAATTCCTAATGCACGGATAACTTTGAACGCCAGCATACGCATCGCATGGTATTCTCTGTTTGTCAAAGTTTGTGAAGGAGCTACAACAATGCTTTCACCAGTATGAACTCCCATCGGGTCCCAATTTTCCATATTGCAAACTATTGTACAATTATCAGCCGAATCTCGCATCACTTCATATTCAATCTCCTTCAATTTTCCAACATACTCTTCTATCAAAATTTGGTTTATTCTGCTGTACGCTAAACCACGAGCCGCTATTTCTGTTAATTCCTTGAAGTTGTAAGCTACACCTGAACCCTGACCTCCTAAAGTATAAGCAACCCTCACCATCACAGGATAGCCGATTTCTTTCGCAGCTTCTAATGCTTCGTCGATAGAATTAGCCTTCTTGCTTTTTGGTATAGGTATATCGTTTTTAACCATCAACTTTCTGAATTCATCTCTGTTATCGCAAGTTTCAATTGCAAAAATTCCAGTCCCTAAAACTTTCACTTTGTATTTATCTAAAATTCCTTTTTCGTACAATTCCATTCCAGCGTTCAGTGCAGTCTGTCCACCGAAGCTTAACAAAATCCCATCAGGCCTTTCCTTATCAATAACTTTTTCTAGAAATTCATATGTCAATGGGACGAAATAAACTTCATCAACAAATTTTTTATCTGATTGGATCGTAGCTATATTCGGATTTACTAAAGCAACTTTTATTCCCTCTTCTCTTAATGCTTTGATTGCTTGGGCTCCAGAATAATCAAATTCTCCCGCTTCCCCAATTTTGATTGCACCACTACCAAGCAACAAGACTTTTTTTATCGTTTCATTGCGTGGCATTTTTTATCCCTCGGATGAAATTGTCAAATAAAAATCCACTTTCCAAAGGTCCAGGTCCTTCAGGATGCCACTGGACGCCAAAAAATGGTTTGCTCTTATGTCCGATTCCTTCCACAGTTTTGTCATTGACATTGATGTGACTGACCTCGAAATTTGTATTTCCTAGTGATTCTGGTTTAATGGTATATCCATGATTTTGTGTCGTGATGTAAACCTTCTTTGTATTCAAATCCATGCAAGGGTGATTCTGTGCACGATGGCCAAATTTCAACTTGTAAGTATCCCCACCTGCTGCCAAACTTAAAATTTGATTGCCTAAACAAATCCCCATCAGTGGTATATCCGTCTCTAAAAACTCTCTAACAGTTTCAATAGTTTTCACGCACATCTTGGGATCACCAGGACCATTTGATACAATAATTCCAGCTGGATTGTAACTTAGAATTTTCTCAGCAGAAAAATCATAAGGAACTCTTACCACATCAACATTTCTCGCTAATAATTCTCTTAAAATTCCAAGCTTCACACCACAATCTATCAGAACAACTTTAGGAGAATTACCCGAATTGTATTCAACAGGTTTATCAACACTTACAGACTTTACTAAATCTCTTGTGTTTGGATCTTCTATGGAATTTGTTTTTGATTTTATTCCCTGCATGTCGATTTCTTCTGCAACCTTCATTATTCCCAACATCACTCCTTTGATTCTTAACTTCTTTGCCAGTTCTCTAGTGTCGATTCCATATATTCCTGGGATTTTCTCTCTCTTTAACCATTCATCTAAAGTTTCTTCTTCAGCCCAATGACTAGGATTGTTTTGCAATTCAGATATACAGTATCCAGTCACTTGTATCCTGTCGGATTCGAAATGAAGAGGAATGCCAAAATTGTTCGTAATTTTTACTGACGACTTTCCGTAGTTGCCTATCAATGGATATGTCTGAACCAATATCTGCCCATAGTATGAAGGATCTGTTAAAGATTCGGGATAGCCAACCATTCCTGTGTTAAAAACTACTTCACCCGTAACTTCCGTAGGATAACCGAAGCCGATACCTTCAAATATAGTTCCGTCTTCCAATGCTAAAATAGCTTTAATTTGAACCCACATTTAGTTTGTTCTTATAAACTTAAAAAGATTGTTATACTGGATTTAGACTCCACATCGGTGAATTTGTCACATCTTCAGTTCGTAAAATAACGGGATTAAGTGGATAATTACGTCTAGTGTACACATATCTGCCACTTTCGATATATTGCGTTATAGTTGGGTCAATAATCCTACTACCAGAAACAACTACTAAATGAGTACCTATTGCCATATGCACTCCAAAAATCCTTGGAAATTTGCCAAGATGTGTCAGCTGTTGATAAGTCATAAGTGCTGCATTTTGACAGCCACCTTTTAGTAGGGTTTTTTATTAAAGGATACAGTCTAAAATTAGTCTGGAGTTCCCCTCTAACCCCTTCTGCTATGCCTTGATATGTTTTTCTTACCATTTCCATCATCTACGGAATTAATGCCCTGCAGCCTTTGTTTCAGATAAGTTATCTTATTCTGTATAAATTTAGCTTCTTTCACACTTCTAGCAAAAGCTAATGATTGATGGGCATCTATAAGCATCTCTTCCAAAAACTGCTGATGCTCATTTACCAGTCTATCTCTATTCCCATTTACCATAGTCACTATATGGTAGTTACGTATATATAAGGATTACTATTCTCCAGTAGCGAAATCTTTAAATATGCCTGTTTGTTAGTTTATCTCGTATGGACAAAAGAGTTTTATTAGGCGTAGCACATCGAGAAGATGAAAAGGGATTTACTACTGTAACGAATAGGGTTGGATTATACTTACCTAAAAGTGTAGGATTAGAACTACCAGAAGATTACTTGGAGAGTGAAAAATACGGATTTGGAAGTTATTTCTTCGGAAGGATTGCTACTTATTTAAGAAATAGTGGTGTAGGTGTTGTTCCTTTAGAAGATTCAGGGTTACTTCACTATCATTGGGCAATACAATTAGCAGGAGATGTGACTTCACGGCGACTTACAAAAATAGATTTAGAATCGCAGTTAAGAGCTTTTGAGAAGAGATCAGACGATAAGCTTACACAAGATGAAGCATACAACCTTCGACTTTATACACAAAGATACAGAACAGCGTTACAAATTTTAGAGCATGCGCAAACTTCAGAACAAATAGCTCAAGAAAGGCAAGCGGTTATTGATAGACGGGAAAATCATGTTTTAGGAAGAATCAGAGTTACTTCTCCTGATATGGTGATAATTGGAAACGCACACGCAAAAAATTTAAAGCCTAGTTTGCCTGAATACGAATACGTTAGTATAAGCTAAGAAGCGAAACAATTCTTAAAAACAGAGCACGTCTAACAATTACTAATAATATCTCTATCATCACACATTTTTACTAAAGACTATAATTCATAATAAGGTAAAAGAGAGCATGGGCATAGCAACATTAGAAAAACCAACTAAAAGAAGAGAAAGAAGCCGTGATGTTGACGTTTTTGAAGAAGTTGATGCAGCATTTGAGCTACCAGAAAGAAAATTAGCTAGCTACGCCGGAACCTTAAAGGGCTCAATTGGTAGAAGTAAATTAGTCTATATATCAACGGACAAAGTTACCCCAGAATATTTAAGAGAACTAAGAGAAAGACATAAACCTGATGAAGATGTTTATTTTGAGCAAGGATTGCTACCTTCATCTGTAGGTGAACGTATAGGAGCTTCACTCCGAAAAGCGAAGCTGAAGGAATTGTTGGAAGCATTGGAATCTAGATATGGCAAAAAATAGAAAACATATATAATTAGTTTTTCTCAATAATTTAGAGATAAAATGTCTCACAAAGTCAAAGACATGTCATTAGCTAAAGATGGTATGCTGAAGATAGAATGGGCTGAAAAGCAGATGCCTGTCCTAATGAAGATAAGGGAAGAGTTTAGAGAGTTTAAACCATTAAAAGGTGTAAAAATAAGCTGTGCACTGCATGTAACCAAAGAAACTGCTGCACTGGTTAAAACACTGGCAGCTGGAGGCGCTGAGGTAACTTTGTGCGCTGCTAATCCTCTGTCGACACAGGATGATGTCGCTGCCGCATTGGTCAAAGATGGGATATCTGTATATGCTTGGGCTGGAGAAACCAACAAAGAATATTACGAGAATCTGAGCAAAACATTGGATTTCAAGCCGAACATTACTATAGATGACGGCGGAGATTTGGTATTCACACTGCACACAAATAGAACCGAGTTGATTGATAACATTTTTGGAAGCCAGGAAGAAACTACCACAGGCGTTATCAGGCTAAGGGCTTTGGAAAGAGACGGTAAACTACGAGTTCCAGTCATGGCAATAAACGACACTCCGACTAAGAGATTGTTTGATAATGTTCTTGGAACAAGCCAGAGTACTTTAGATGGAATCATACGCTCTACAAACATTTTACTTGCTGGCAAGAATTTCGTCGTATGCGGTTACGGCTATTGCGGCTCTGGTTTAGCAAAGAGGGCTAGAGGTATGGGAGCAAATGTAATAGTTGCTGAAGTAGACCCGTTGAAAGGATTGCAAGCTGTCATGGAAGGCTATAATGTAATGCAGTTGAAAGAGGCTGCGAAGGTTGGCGATGTTTTTGTCACAGTTACAGGCAATAAGGATGTCATCAGAAAGGAACACATGGAGCTTATGAAAGATGGAGCAATAATCGCAAATACAGGGCATTTCAACGTCGAGATTGCATTAGAAGATTTAAGCAGCATATCAAAATCCAAACGACAAGCCAAGAAGAACGTGGAAGAGTACGCATTAAAGAACGGTAGAAGAATTTATCTGCTTGCCGAAGGAAGGATTGTCAACTTGATCGCAGCGGAAGGGCATCCCAGCAACATCATGGATATGTCGTTTAGTAACCAAGCCCTTTGTGCATCATGGATTGTCAAGAATCACGGGAGACTGGAGAATAAAGTCTATGATGTGCCTAGGGAGATTGACGAGAGAATTGCCAAGTTGAAATTGGAAGCGATGGGAGTAAGAATAGATTCTTTAACTCCTGAACAAAAAAAATATTTGGAATCATGGGAAGAGGGAACAGAATAAGAAACCTTAAATACTGGAATTTCATGTTAATTATCAACAGTCAAGTTCTAACTTCGCTGGAGTGCTTTGCACAAGCACAGATGAAAAATGAAAAGGTGATTTGAATAATAGGGAAAGTTATTTGCGACACTTCGATAATTGTGGATAGAAAGATAACTGAATTGATCGAAAGTGATAAGCTGAAAGATATAGAGCTAATTATACCTTTAGCTGTTTTGGACGAATTGCAAGCACAGGCATCTAAAGGAAGGGAACCAGGTTTCATTGGTTTGGATGAATTAAAACGTCTGCGTGAAATATGCGGCAAGAAAAAAATCAAGATGCGCTTCACAGGAGAAAGGCCTACACTTGACGATATAAAACTTGCTCGAAGCGGAAGGATGGACGCCTTGATAAGGGATGTTGCAAAATCCGAGAACGGAACGCTGTACACCGCAGATTATGTGCAGGCTTTAGTTGCCGAGGCAGAGGGTGTTAAGGTTGAATACATACCTGCAATTGTCAAAACAACCGGATTAAAGTTCGAACAATTCTTCACACCCGATACGCTGTCAGTTCATTTAAAGGAAAATGTCGTGCCTTTAGCCAAGAGAGGCAAGCCTGGAAAATTCCAACTTGTGAGATTGAAAGAAGAGCTATTGACAGAGGAGAACATAACCGACATAATACGAGAAATCTCAGACGCATCTAGAATACATGAAGAAGGTTACATTGAAATCATCCGTGCTGGTGCTACGGTTATACAATTAGGCAGGTACAGGATTGCTATAGCTCGTCCACCATTTTCAGATGGCTTGGAAGTAACGATAGTAAGGCCGATAGTAAAGCTAACTCTGGATGATTACAAACTTTCAGAGAAATTGATGAATAGACTGGATGAAAGCGCAGAAGGGGTGTTGATTGCCGGTCCTCCGGGTTCTGGTAAAACAACATTGGCAGCATCTATAGCAGAATTCTACAAGGACAAAGGCAAAATTGTAAAGACATTGGAATCGCCAAAAGATCTGCAAGTGTCTGATGAAATAACTCAATACGGTCCTTTAGAAGGCGATTTTGAAAAAACTGCCGATATACTGCTTTTGGTCAGGCCTGATTATTCAATCTACGATGAAGTAAGGAAGACAAAAGACTTCCAAGTATTTTCCGACATGCGATTGTCCGGTATAGGCATGGTTGGGGTTGTGCATGCTAGCAATGCCATAGACGCAATACAGAGGTTTGTTACTAGAGTTGAACTGGGAATGGTACCGCACATCATCGACACAGTGATTTTTGTCAAGGAAGGCGAGGTGAAAAAAGTTTTTGGTTTGAATTTGATTGTTAAAGTACCAACAGGAATGACTGAGGCTGATTTGGCAAGGCCCTTGGTTGAGGTAAGGGACTTTGAAACAGGGAAACTGGAATATGAAATCTACACGTTCGGCGAGGAAAATGTTATAGTCCCCGTGGCTATTGATGGCAAAGAGACAAGCGGTCTGAAGAAACTGGCTGGGGAGAGGATAATGCAGGAGATAAGGAAGTTTGATCCTCATGCATCTGTAGAAATTACATCAGAAAACAAGGCAGTAGTAAGAGTAGATAATGATGTCATAGCAAGACTGATAGGAAAAAATGGGGCGATGATAAAAGAGATTGAAGGCAAATTGGGAATACATATAGATGTTGAACCGAGAATTCCTGCTTTGGGCAAAGAAGTAGATTTTGGAATCAACGAGTCAGGAAACAGTTTGGAATTGATGTTCGATAAAAGGTTGATTGGTAAGATTGCAAGTGTTTATGTCGAGGATGTTTTTCTGTTTTCTGCAACTGTAGGAAAGAAAGCTAGAATTAAAGTAACTAAAGATTCTGATATTGGAAGGGAATTGATCAGCGCTATGCATGGTAAAAAGCAGTTGAAAGTTCTGATTTAAATTATTTTCCTGTAAAATATAAAATAAGGAAATAGCAATCTTGTGATAATGTGTTTAATTTATTGAGACATAAAAGGAAAGATACTCAAGCTGTAGTGGAAACAGTATCTGAAATAATCGCAGAACTTTTCGATGTAGACCCAATTATCCCACAGGTAACATTTGCAACGCCAGATGAAATTGAGGAGATGCAAACTGAAAGAAGAGATATTGTAGCACGTCGTGAAAGCTATTTAATTGATGATGGTAATGTAATTGTTATTGGTAAACCTGAATCAACAGGTAGAACGTTGGATCCAGAAAGTTTTTTATGTAAAACTCTAGCATATGAATTATCTGATATATACCAAAAAGCTATTGGAAGATATTCTGCACCTTTTTTATTTCCGTTAAGTTTGATGGATAGAACACGATTAAGAGTCTCTGATGGTGTCCGTACCTGGTTTTACCAAAGGCTATGATTGAAGAGCTCATAATACCCTCTGGAAAACTTGTAGCTGCAGCTGGTTATTGCCAATTATACGTGTTAAATTCGTTGAAGAAGCATAAAGCAGCCAGAGCAATTATCGAAGAAGATAACAAATGGCCTGAAGTAATCAAACAAGGTTTAGATATGATTGCAGAATTAATAAATATAGTTGGGAATTATGATAAAGTAAGAAGTGGCTTCCGAGATATGGATAGGTACTTTACAAATGAGGCAACCAACCCATTTAACCATCCTAATTTTAACAGAGTAAGGATGTATTCTGATCTTACCGAATTTTTAAGTCATTGGTTGGGTAGTGTATACAGGGGAAGTATAGGAGATTACATAGGGGCATTTAGAGATTTCATAAGAACTCCTGTAGTTCCAATAAACCAAAGTGATAAAGACATTTTTGGACAATCTTTGCAACAATTAAATCAGTATTTAGCTGCAAATAATTCCCTAGCTTTAGGATATAATAAATTATATTAACAAAGAGCTTTTTAATTAGCCCTTACGCCATCTACATTTACCTTCACAGAAATTACCTGTCCGCCCGCTTCTCTTATCGCATCTTTAACAGCCTCAACACTGCCATCTGGTATGGCAATCATGCAGTCACCAACACCAGCACCTGACAATTTAGCTCCGTAAGCGCCAGCATCCTTAGCCGCGTTAACCATCTCCTCAAGCTTGAACGAACTAACGCCCAACTTCCTTAACAATTCCTGGTTTTTGTCCATAAGGCTGCCCACCTTCCTCCACTTATTATGCTCAATCTCATCCTTGGCCTTCAAGGAAATCTTATCTATCTTGTCAAAAATATCATCATGGTATTCCGGATTTTCTCTGTACCTATTGGAAACCTCTTTGACTACCGTCGGTGTATGCGCTTTAATTCCTGTATATCCGATGACAAGCGGCAAATCTTTCACTTTCACCTTTTGAATAACCTTTCCACCGGCAACATAATTTAAAGTCTTCCCGTAGATTGCAGAGGCAACGTCAAACCCAGAACCAGCGCCTTGTACAAGCCTGTTTATCTTGTATGAAACGTCAAACAACGTTCTATTAGGCAAAGGCACCCTGAACAATTTCGCCAAACCTTTTATTATGCAGACGATGATTGCAGACGAACTTCCCAACCCATAACTCGACTTGAGCGTTCCGCCTGTAGCTATCGAAACCCCGCCCTTTATACTATACTTGTCGTAAAAATATCTTATAGAGGAACTGACGAACTTCAGCTCGCTCGGTAGCTTATCCAGCTTGTCCAACACATAATTCCTTATCTTGTAGTCCATCGAGTTTATTGAAATGTCCTTAGAACGCTGCAGGTTTGCTATAAGTCGCTTGTCAACGGCTGTAACGATACAGTGCTTACCGTAAACCACTGCATGCTCCCCGAAAAGCATTAGCTTCCCTGGGGCAGAGACCGATACCATTAACCTCTCCTATATCTCCTTATTAAACTTAATATAAATGCTTGTTGGTTATCATCGCGTCAGACCCTGGTTTTGAATGTATTACCTCAAGAACTTCCGGCATCTCCTTCAGCCTAGCTTCAACTTCCTTTGCATACTCTGGTAGCGTTAGTATGTGTACGTTCGGCCCGGCGTCTATGGTGAAGTAGGCGCTTATCCCATCATCCCTCCATCGCTGTACGGATTTCATCAATTTTACTGTTATCGGTTCCCAATAGAGTAAAGACGGTTGGGAGGTAAGCATCGTAGCGTGCATAGACAGGCAGTCAGCCTCAGCCAACCTGCCAATCGCTTCAAAATCCTTGTCAAGAATCGCTTTCTCCATATAACTCAAACTCACTTCAACCTCCTGGAGCCTGACTTTGTATAAAGGGCTTGTCTCTACAGTAGTCTTCATGCCATCCCTCGAGCTTACAGCTTTCTCTTCCTTGGAAACCACAGCAATCACGTCCCTGATGTCGAAATGGTTCTCGTCAGCTATCTGCACAGCATACGAACCTTCAGAAGTGTCAGACTTTAGCCATTTGACATAACCTCCATAGATAGATCTACAGGAAGAGCCAGAGCCTTGCCTAGCCAAGATGGACAATTGCCTTTTGTCGAAGTCCATCCCCAGTGCCGAGCATCCCGCCAGTGTCAAGGATGCCGAGGCTGATGCAGATGAAGCCAGACCAGCTCCTATGGGGAAGTTGAAATTAGTAGCAACCTTGGCCTTTAGATCAGTCTTGCCAATTCTCCTTACCAAGTCCAAATGCTTTACTATTCTGCCTGCAGTCTTTGGATTGGCTGGCTGGTTATTAATCTCAACTATATCCTTTTCAAAATCCTCAGAGAATTCCACAGTACATATAGTCTGTAGGTTGTCCAATGTCATCGATATGCTGGAATTCATCGGCAGAAATAACTCTTCATTTGCTTTACCCCAATATTTGATGAGGGCTATGTTTGAGTTGGCTATAGCTGTGGATTTCATATAACCGATTTTTGATTTAAGGATTATAAGGTTTAATTGCATTCAACGCATTGCATACCCTTCGGGAAGAAACAGCCTCCCTTGAACCAAAGAAGAACCTTCGACATTCGAATGCATCAATCGGTAAATTCTTTCCATAACACCATCCCACCATCCCTCAACCCCAATAAGAATTGTACATACTGGTTCGGCGTTATAGTGCATGTCTTGTAAGGCTGTCTGCTGGCAGCTGGAAGACGTTTGCGCCTATCAGCAATCGGAAAATAAAGTCCGAAGGATCCACTCCTATCTAGACTCACCCTACTATAATCTGCTAACGCTGACGGTTCATCCTCGTCATAATTAACTCTGACATGATGAACTTGTGTAAGGTCAGTTTTTCGAGGTCCGATAACAACATGTCTCGCCAATAAAAACCCCAAATGCCCATTTAACCTAGGATTTTCAATAGGCACAATGACATTACCATCATTTATCTTTTGTTCATCTCCAGTCTCTCCCAATGCAGTTCCTGCCAATGTCCCAAGTGGTAGTCCCCTCTCAAGCACATCCCCTACTAACATGCAATCACGAGATAAATCTTTCGGGATAAAGTATTTAAAGATATAAAAGTACAGATTGTATATTGGTTAGAATGTGCGGTTGCGGTCCACCTCGACAATGAATGGTAGCTGTAGGCTACGGATTGGTTAGTTCTAATTCTTTTCTGGTTAATTCTTAAGATCATTTCTAAACACAGTGGAGTAGTTCAGTAGGAAGTTAACTATAAAGAACGCTCGGCTTTGGATAAACCAACGAGAATCTGGAATCTAGGAGCAACCGAGAGGTCGGCAGTTCGACTCTGCCCTCCACTACACTTTCTAAAAAAATTTAATAAGTTAACTTTACTATAAGAAGTATGAATCAGATAGTACATGAATATATTGGTCGACTTTATGATGATTTGGCTGACTTAAGGTTTCCTATTGATCCAACTATTGAAGCCAGCCATTTTAGAGAACGTTCTGACAAAGGTATACGGTATGGAGTTAAAGTTTCTTTATTGAGGGATAAAGCTAATGCCGAATGGTCAGTTTTTGATGCTTATAGAATACCCTACTCTAGTTATACTAGACTTAGTCGTAATGCTCGGAAATATTTTTCGTTGACACATGAAGGTAACCGACAACTAAAAGAAGTTGCAGTTAGTTTTGCAAGAGAAATGAAGGCTGACATTACCTCAGACTTCCCAGTTTTAATTGGGATCACTAGTTCCGAACCCTTAAATGAACGGAATCCACGCTCTACCTTTGTTGAAGATGTTTCAAAATATGCCACAGCGCTCATTCAAGCTGCACAACAACCAATACTTACTCCTCCCACACCAAAACCCACATCCATCCCAACACCATCACCAACTCCACCCGTAA
>CAZERL010000009.1:0-27780 GCA_964514495.1 uncultured archaeon | reverse complement strand
GGTAGAGCATTCGCCTGTAGCCTAGCACTTCATGTGCTTGTGATCAGGATTTGCTCGGATAGTAAGCGAAGGGTTGGGAGACAGGTAAAACCTGCCCAAATTCAAATCTCCTAGCGGGGACTATTTTTCTTTTTATTGGAAAAAATGAAACAAAATAAACGTGAAAACTGTCTGATTCGTCTTAAATTGCCTTCTTTTCCTAAAGCATCGGAAGTCTACTGTCTAGAAATTGATATACATAATTTTGTAAACTCTATCTTATTGGTGATATGAAATGGAGATAAATTTAGTGGGTGTAAGGAAAATAACCAAGAAAGAAGGTAAACAATGGACTAATGTACAAAGTAAATTTTTTACTAGTACCGAAATTTGTAATAGATTTGGAATAAGAGTGGGTGATACTTTAAAACTAAGAATTAATGATTGCATATTTTTATCAAAAGTATCAGATTTTATAACAGTTCCTACAAATCTAGTTTTTTCAGAAAATGAAATAACCAATATTAAACAAAATGGACGTATAAGGAAGAAAATTGATGTCGATATTCTGGATATAATTAAGGATAAAGTTCGTATAGAAGAGGATAATTTTATTGTTGGTATTTTGTCTCATTTATTTTCTGATGGTAGTATATCTCCGACTATAATCCACTTCACAAATAAGGATCTTGAGATAATAACACATTTTGAATCGTTAGTTAGTCAAGTATTTCCCAATGTAAAAATTGATCGTTGGGATGATAATGGTGTGTTACATAGTATAATAGAAAATATGAAGTTTGTCTCAATAATTAGTAGATTTGTTGATAAGTTCGGCAGGAGATCATTAACTAATCCGCATGTCCCAAAATTTATTAAAGAGAATGAAGTATTTTCTATGGAATGGTTAAAACATTCATTTACAGATGAAGGTTGGATAAAAAATAAGGTTACTCAAATAAGTAGAAATGTTAGATTTAAGAATGATAAATTAGTCAATAGTTTAAATTGGAAATTAGAAAGAACACTAAAAGACAACTTTCCTGTTATAACTTCTAACCTACGAAATGACCAATTAGAATTACTTCCACAAAATAACATGTTAAATGACGAGTCAGAAATGCTAACTAAACTAGGTATGAAAAACTTTGTGAGAACACGTAAAAAAGTTCATCTGATAAATGGTTTAATTGGCGTCCAATTGGAATTATCAGTAAAATTAAACGAGTTTAAAAATATAGGATTCTGTTGCGGTAGAAAACAAAGGCAACTTGAGAATATAATCAACAGTTAACTTTAAGAAATCTAAGAAGTTACTATAGATATTGCCTGACGGTCAAAACGGAGAGGTAACACCTGATCCCGTCCGATCTCAGAAGTAAAGCTCTCTGGTGATGTAGGTTGTACTGTGCGAGAGCACGGGAACTCTACGAAGCTGTCAGGCATCATTTATACGCCTGAATCGTCTAGCGGCCTAGGATGCAAGCCTGTCAACATTTGGCAGCTCGCTTGTGACGCGGGAAGTCCAAAAGACTCGCGAGTTCAAATCCCGCTTCAGGCGCTTACTTTTCTTAATTCTTTGATAGTATATTTTATTGAATTTAGATAGAAACAGGTGGTTAAGCTTAATAAGAAAAAGTATGAATAGATAAATTATGGCAAAATTTTGTGATATATGTAAAGAAATGGTTGAAGATGAAAACCATCAGCATGGAAACAAAGAAGATATAATGGAACAAAGGTTCGGCATACTAATTTCTGAACTTGTGAATAAAAAAACGATGCAATCAACCTTTAAGTTTGAAGCCAAAGATGAAGGAATGGGATTGCAAAAGGCTATTTTCTATACTGAAATCTGGCTGGAACGAATGAAGGAAAAACAAGAGAAACTGAAAAAACAAATTAAAGATTCGATAAAAATTGATTAATCCATAAAATTTGACAAAACCGACGATGTCCATAAGATTTGACAGCGAACCCGTCCATAAAATTTTTGACAGAACCTAAAATTGGGAAAAGAAACTGTTCAAGAATTTTTATGTGCAGCTTGTGTTAAGGAAATCGAAAGAGCATATAATTAATTTTTAACTTTTTTAGGGATGGCACCTTTAAACGAAATTAGTATATATTTTTTATCTTTGGTTTCCCCTTCCCTCTCAACAGTAGCAATAAATTTTTCGGTTACAACAACCGGCTTGAATGTATCGTTTATCCTTTTTACCAAAGCGACATGTACCATGTAAAAAGCTACAAAAAGCAGGAGGATATCTATTACAAGGATAGTGGGGTGCTTTATTCCGACAACTCCTACAGAATAATTGAATATTTCAATTAAAACAAGGAATATAGCAACGAATAGCGCAGTATAGATATTTGACAAGGTAGATGCATTAAACATCCGATAATTTTTATAAGCCTCTATATCATCTTTTAATTCGTCCATTTGCTGTTTTGTCAGTTTTGGCATAATTGAATGAAGCTTATATAAAATAAAAGTTTAGTATTCAGTATGAGCATAATAGGTGAATTTCTGGGCATATTTAGGAAAAAAGAGCTTACAAATGCAGAACATCTCAATAAAATAGCGCGTGCAGCCATGAGTATTAACCCGTTCCCAGCAATATTGCTGGATGGGAAGGTCATCTATGCACCCGAATATTTGGCTTACAGGATTGGAAACAACATATGGCTAAGTTACAAACTTGATGGTAGGATAATCAATAAATTCTATGATACTGAAAGCCAAATAGTGCATGGAGTTATAAAAACTTCTTATGAACTCGGTATAGAAGCCGTAAAGGGTCTGCTTAGATTAGATGGTAGATTGCCTTCTTCGTATATGCCAGTTGAACGGATTTACTTCGAAAATTAGGCGAAATTGACATTATTGGGCAGAAATGTTATTTTTGGACACAGCCCCCTAAATCGATAAACTTAAAAACTCCAGCATAGTAATATATAGATACCTCAGGCTCTGGCTAACGGTGTAATCGTGATTGTTAATCCCAAGATAAACCTATCTACAAACTACGTACACGATACTATATTTTCTTGCATTAATTGGTGAAATTATGAAGGAAATTGACATCAATAAACATGAGTTGGTGCCCAAACATATTTTACTTGGTGCTCAAGAGAAAGAAGTTCTGTTAAAAAAATATGGAATAACATTAAGACAATTGCCTAGAATGCTTGCATCGGATCCTCTGGTGAAACTTTTGAACTGTAATGTTGGGGATGTTGTTAAAATCATTAGAAAGAGCGAGACTGCGGGCGACACAGAATACTACAGGGTTGTGGTCAAAGGATGATGATGATGGACAACACATTTTTGACTTTATTGGAGACGTTCACAAAAGAAAAGGGGTTTGTCAGATTCCAGATTGATTCGTATAATGATTTTGTTACTAGAAGGATACCTAAAGTCTTGAGTGAGATTGGCACTATAAAACCAGAGGTTCCTGATCTTGGCGATTTTAAAATAAAATTGGGCGAATTCAAGATTGGCGATCCGAAGGTGAAGGAAGCGGACGGCTCTGACAGAAGCATCAAGCCTATGGAAGCAAGGGTAAGAAGTCTGACCTATTCTGCGCCGATGTATGTGGAGATGACTCCAATTTTAAATGGTGTGGAGAGCGAGCCTACGGTTGTCAACTTCGGAGATCTGCCTGTGATGGTGAAATCAAAGATTTGTTATTTGGCGAACATGCCGAAGCAGGAACTCATACAATCCGGTGAGGATCCTGACGACACAGGGGGCTACTTTATAATAAACGGCACTGAAAGGATTCTGGTCCTTGTCGAAGAGATAGCCTCGAACAGAATCATCACATCAAAAGTTACTACAAGCAATATTGCCGAGATTGCAAGAATACATTCCGAGAAGGACGGCTACATACAAAGGCATCTGCTGGAAAGGAAAAATGATGGCACCATAACAATTACTTTTGCTAATGTGACGAAGCTTCCTGTTGTCATACTTTTGAAAGCTTTAGGATTGGAGAGCGATGAGCTGGTTATAAACACGATTTCCGCTGATCCTGAAGTAGGCGAAGAGTTTTTGACAAACTTGTATGAATATACCATCGGCTCAAAGGAAGAGGCGATGGATGAGATAGGCAAGCACATTAAAATACCGCAGAAGGAGTTTAGGAAAGACAGGGCGGTGAAACTTACAGACAGATATTTGCTGCCTCACTTGGGGCAAGAGCCTGCAAACAGGATAGACAAGGCCAATTTCCTGGCAAAAGCAATCCAAAAGGTCATACGACTGCATTTGAACAAGATTGAAGAGGATGATTTGGACCATTATTCAAACAAGAGATTGAGGCTCGCTGGGGATTTGCTGGAGATTCTCCTAAGGTCAATCCTACTGGGCAAGTGGGGTTTGATTACAAGGATAACTTACAATTACCAGAAGCTTACAAAAAGGGGGAGGCTGCCGCCTTTGCAAGCGATAGTTGAATCGAACGTCTTGACCAACCAACTTGTATCAGCCCTAGCGATTGGCAGCTGGGTTGGGGGCAGGACTGGTGTCAGCCAGAGGCTGGAAAGAGGGAGCTACATAAAAAGCATCTCCCACATGAGAAATGTTTTGTCGCCTTTGACATCAACGCAGGAGCACTTTGAAGCACGAGAATTGCATCCGACTCATTGGGGGAAGCTATGTGCCAGCGAAACGCCAGAAGGTGCTACAATAGGCTTGAGGAAATATCTTGCAATCATGGCTGAGGTTACCAAAGGCGTGAGCGAGAAGGAATTTAAATCCATGCAGACGATTTTGCAGAAGGGGAAATAAATGACTGAGATATTTTTGGATGGAAGATACATCGGGGGAACAAAGGAGCCCGAGAAATTGGTGAAGGACATAAAAGACAAAAGAAGGACTGGATTGCTTTCAAGCCAAATCAACGTTGCTTTCCACAGGCATTTGGACGAGGTGAAGGTACTGACAGATTCTGGAAGGGTCAGAAGGCCTTTGATGGTTGTTGAAAACGGCAAAGCAAAAGTAACCAAAGAACATATAGAAAAGTTGAACAGAGGCGAGATTACTTGGGAGGATTTGCTGAAGAATGGCGTTGTTGAACACTTGGATGCAGAGGAGGAGGAGAATGCGTACATAGCTTTGAGGGGAAGTGAGCTGACGCCTGAACACACCCATTTGGAACTGGATCCGTCTACAATTTTGGGATTGTCCGCATCTTTCATACCATATCCTGAGTTCAACAGAGGCGACAGGGTGAACTATGGTGCTAAGATGGTCGGGCAATCCATAGGAATCTTTGCCACGAACTATCTGATGAGGGCCGATACCAAATCGAATGTCATGGTTTACACGCAAAAACCATTGGTCCAGACACATGCCCACAGGATAATCAATTATGACAAGCATCCTAATGGCGCGAATGTTGTTGTTGCGATTGGATGCTATGAAGGCTATAACATGGAGGATGGTGTTGTAATAAATGCCAACTCTATCCAGCGGGGCCTGCTTTGGTCTTACATGTTCAGGACATACGACGCTGAGCAGAAGAGGTACATGGGCGGGCAGGAGGACGTCATAGGAATACCGCAGGCTGGCATCAGAGGCTACGGCGGCGAGGATAAGTACAAGCATCTGCCGGAAGATGGGATAATCAATCCTGAACATAAAGTTGGGTCGGATGAAGTGCTTATAGGCAGAATTTCTCCTTTGAGGTTCTTGGGGACGATGGACCAATTCATAACAGGCATGGAGAACATAAGAGAAACATCGGTGAGATTGAGGCACGGCGATGAGGGCGTTGTCGACAGGGTTTTCTTGTCAGAAACTATTGACGGGACGAAATTGATCAAGGTTGTCATAAGGGATTTGAAGGTTCCTGAGATTGGGGACAAGCTGGCCAGCAGGCATGGTCAAAAGGGTGTGATTGCATTGATCGTTCCGCAGGAGGACATGCCGTTCACCGAGGATGGCGTTGTTCCTGACATAATTTTCAATCCTCATGGCATACCATCAAGAATGACGATGGGGCAATTGCTGGAATTGCTAGCTGGGAAAGTTGCCAGCCTGTCAGGAAAGTATGTGACATCCCCGGCATTCAACCCAGTTCCAGAAAAGGAATTAAGGGATGCTCTAAAGTCTTTTGGCTTTAGAAACGATGGGAAGGAGACGATGTATGATGGCAGGACTGGCAAGAAATTTTCGGCGCAAGTCTTCGTTGGAAACTGCTTTTATCAGAAATTGGATCATTTGGTTTCGAACAAGATTCATGCAAGATCAAGGGGTCCTGTTACGCTATTGACTAAACAGCCTACAGAAGGTAGGAGCAAAGAGGGGGGGCTGAGGCTGGGTGAAATGGAGAAGGATTGTTTGATTGCACATGGGGCTTCTTTGGTGCTTAAGGAGAGGTTTGATTCTGACAAGACTTTGGTTTTTGTATGCAGCGAATGCGGATTGGTAGCAATTTATGACAAAATCAAAAACAAGAAATATTGCACTGTTTGCGGCGAGACGAAGATAATTGATTTGGAGATGAGCTATGCGTTCAAACTTATGCTGGATGAGTTGAAGTCCATGATGATTTATCCGAAGATTGTGACAAAAGAGGTATGAAAGATGCAAGTAGATAGGATAGAGTTTGGGATAATCAACCCTGAATTAATAAAGAAGATGAGCGTTGCAAAGATTACGAAGACTGAACTGTACGACCAGGAGGGTTATCCGATAGAAGGGGGTCTGATGGATCCCAGATTGGGAGTGGTAGACCCTGGTGTCAGATGCAGGACTTGTGGCGGAACTGTTGGCGACTGCCAAGGCCATTTTGGCTATCTGGAGTTGACAAAACCTATTGTGCATGTGCATTATGCGAAGATTTTGTTCGCGCTTTTGAAAATTTTCTGCAGGAAATGCTCGAGGGTTTTGATCAGCCAGGATGATTTGGAAAAAAACAAAGGCAAGAAACACAGCTTCAAGGAATTGGCTAAATTATCGAAGATAAAATGCCCTCACTGCAACACAGAGCAGAAGAAGTACAAGTTCATCAAGCCCTACACTTTTGTTGAAAACAGCGATATGTTGAGCGGCTCGACGGTAAGGGAAAGGTTTGAAAAGGTGCCGAATGAGGATTTGGAAGTTATTGGATTGAAGATCAGGCCTGAGTGCCTGATACTAACTCTGCTGCCTATGCCGCCTGTTACTGTCAGGCCGTCGATAACTTTGGAGACTGGGGAAAGGTCGGAGGATGATTTGACGCACAAGCTGGTTGATGTTGTTAGGATCAATGAAAGGCTGAAGGAGAACATAGATTTGGGCGCTCCTGATTTCATAATTGATGACTTATGGGAATTGCTGCAATACCACATATCAACATATTTTGATAACGAGATTTCCGGCGTGCCGCCGGCGAGGCACAGGTCCGGCAGAATACTCAAAACGCTTTCACAGAGATTGAAGACCAAGGAGGGAAGATTCAGGGGCAATTTGGCCGGCAAGAGGGTGAATTTTTCAGCTAGGACAGTCATAAGCCCGGATCCAATGATAGATATAGATGAAGTTGGTGTTCCTGAGGTGATAGCGAAGGAATTGACGATACCGATCAGGGTGAATGAGAGAAATTTGGAGGTAGTCAAGGCTTTGGTGAAGAATGGGCCTGATGTGTGGCCTGGGGCGAATTATGTCATAAGGCCTGACGGAAGAAGGAAGAAGATTACTGAAGTGAGCAAGGATGAGATAGTGAATGAGATTGTTGCTGGGTACATTGTCGAGAGGCATATAAAAGATGGCGATGTGGTTTTGTTCAACCGCCAGCCAAGCCTGCATAGGATGAGCATAATGGGACACAAGGTTAGGGTGATGCCCCACAGAACTCTAAGGCTTAATCTTACTGTATGTCCGCCTTACAATGCGGATTTTGATGGGGATGAGATGAACTTGCATGTATTGCAGAATGAAGAGGCGCAGGTTGAAGCGGAATCTTTGATGATTGTACCTAAAAATATAAGAAGTCCGAGATTCTCAGGCCCTATAGTTGGAGCTGTCAGGGATCACTTGTCGGGGTTGTATCTTTTGACGCATGATGAGACAAAGTTTCCAAGAGAAATGTTTACGCAGTTGATAAGGGGTGTTGATACTGATGTGGAAATTCCTGACAAGGCTCACTTAACCGGCAAGGAAATTTTCAGCTTGCTATTGCCGAAAGACTTCTCCATAGAACATAAATCAAAATCCGGCGATGTGGTGGTCATTGAAAACGGCAAGCTTTTGAAGGGGACTATAGATAAGGCTGCCGTGGGTGCTGAGAGCGGGAAGATAATAGACAGGATAGAAAAGGAGTATGGGGCGAGCGTTGTCAAGAGGTTTTTGTTCAACATCACAAAATTGTCCATAGAAGTCTTGATGGCAATGGGCTTTTCTATAAGCATATCTGACCAGGATATACCAGAGGCTGCGAGAAGGGAGATACAGGAATCGGTAGAAAAGGTTAGGAAAGATGTGAATGATTTGATAAGAAGCTTTGAGACTGGGGAGTTGAAGGTGTTGATAGGCAGGACTCCGAAGGAAAGTTTGGAGACGTTGATAAAAAGAAGGCTGAACAAGGCTTTGGATGAAGTTGAAAGTATCATTGAGAAGCATTTGAAGGAGAATTTTACATTGGTGATGGCGAAAAGCGGGGCGAGAGGGGATTTGGTTAATATCGTGCAGACTGCTGCTATGGTGGGGCAGGAGATGGTGATGGGTGAGAGGATGGAGAGGGGTTATTTTGAGAGGACATTTCCTCATTTCAGGAAAGGTGACATAAGCTTGGAGTCAAGAGGATTTGTCAGCAGGGGTTTCAAAGATGGATTGACTCCTTTTGAATTTTTCTTTGATGCAATCAACAGCAGGGAATCGTTGATGGACAAGTCATTGAAGACACGACATTCCGGCTACATGGAAAGAAGGTTGGTTGGTGCCTTGCAGGACTTGAAAGTAGAATATGACGGGACTGTCAGGGATAGTGAAAATAGGATTGTCCAGTTCCTTCCTGGTGAGGATGGATTGGATCCTTCAAAAATTGAAAGGGGGGGTATAGATGTCAGAAGAATCGCAGACAAATTATTCAAATGAATTGCCAAACAAAATTTTGGAAGAGATAGAGAAAGTGGCTAAGGAGAAGAGGCTGAACAAGAGCGAGGTAGAGAAACTTACAGGGGAGATTATGAAAAGATATTTCATCAGCAGGTTCGAGCCTGGGGATGCGATTGGTATAATAGCTGCGCAGAGCATTTCCGAACCAGCTACACAGATGACCATGCGTACATACCATTTCGCCGGGACTGCGGGAATCAAAGTTACTTATGGACTGCCTAGATTGATAGAGATTTTTGATGCAAAGAAGGGGCCTGAAACACCTATGATGACAATTTATCTAAAGAAGCAGTCCAACAATGCGGAGCAGGCGAAAAAGTTGGCAGAAGAGATTGTAGAGAAGAGTGTGGAAAACTTGGTAAGCAATGTGTCAATAAACTTGAATGAAAATTCCATAGAGCTGGATGTGATAGATGGGAGAAGGGTTAGTGCGATAGTGAAAGCGGTCAAGGAAGTCTTCACTGAGTTGAAGGTCAAGGAGAAAGACCATGCCATTGCATTTGTAACGAAGGATGTGCAGGACATCAAAGAACTGCAGAAGATTAAGGAGAAGATTCTCGGCTTTCATGTCAGCGGCATTGAGGATATAACCAATGCTGTGGTTAGAAGAGAGTCTGAAGATTGGATTATCAATACTATAGGAAGCAATCTGGAGAAGGTTTTGGCTGTTTCTGAGGTTGATGAGCACAGGACCATTACAAACAATATCCACGAAACTACGCAAGTACTTGGTGTGGAGGCTGCTAGGAATTTGGTGATAAGGGAGGCATTGAAGACAATGCAGGAACAAGGACTGGACGTGGATGTAAGGCACGTGATGCTGGTCGGGGATATAATGACATTCAAAGGCGATGTGACTTCTATAGGAAGGTATGGCGTTGCTGGAGCAAAGACGTCGATATTGGCTAGAGCTGCGTTTGAAGAAACCATCAAGCATCTGGTTAGGGCGAGCATAAGAAACGAGGTGGACCACTTCAAAGGTATTTTTGAAAACGTCATGATAGGGCAGGTCGTCCCGTCCGGTACTGGAATGTTCGACTTGATAGCAAAATTCGAAGAGAGTTCTGAATAAAACTATTTAAGCATCAAACCGTTAATTGAGAGCATGTTGACAGAAGAGATACAAAGTGCATTGAAAACAAGTAACGCGATATTGGGCTACCGCAGGTCAATCAAATTTATAAAACTTGACAAGCCGAAATTGGTAGTAATGTCTAGCAATGTGCCTGAACAGATTAGAAATGAGATAGAGCATATTTCAAAATTGTCTGGTTTGAAAGTGGAAGTTTATGATGGCAACAGCACGGATTTAGGAACAGTTTGCGGCAAGCCTTTCCCGGTATCGGTGCTGACAATAAAAGGATAAGCTATGGGAATTACTTTTGATACAGAGACCATAAGGCTCGTCACGCTTTTTGAAAATGTCACTAAAGCTACAATCAAGGATTGTTTTGTGAATGATTCGAACGATATCGTATTTTTCATAGTTGACGAGGGGAAGATTGGACTGGCGATAGGGAGGGATGGCAAAAGTGTGAGGCAGGTTGAAAAGCTGATAAAGAAACGCATAAAAGTTTTTGAATTCTCAAAAGATTTGGCGGAATTTGCGAGAAATGTTATACCCCATGTAAACAATCTAAATGTAAGAAACAATGGAAGTGAGATTATAGTGGAAGTGATTGTGGATAAAAAGAACAAGGCGATGGTCATTGGCAGAGATGGCAGGAATTTGGAGCTGTACACGAAATTGTTGAACAGAACCCATGGTGTCAGCGATGTTGTGGTGAAATAATGACTGGGGAATTTGGCGGCAGGAAATTAAAGAATGACAGGAAGAAGTTCAGATGGCATGACATACGCTACAAGAGAAGGGTTCTGCATTTATGGAAGAAGGATCCGCTTAAGGGAGCTCCGCAGGGCAGGGGATTGGTTATTGACAAACGTGCAGTAGAACAGAAGAAGCCTGCGTCTGGGTTGACAAAAGCAGTTAGAGTGCAATTGATAAAAAACAATATCCAAGTGACAGCCCATGTTCCCGGTGAAGGGGCGATAGACCATGTAAACGAGCATGATGAGGTGATTATTGAGAGCATTGGGGGCGCTCAAGGCGGACCTAAAGGATCTATGGTAGGAATCAAATACAAGGTTATTGCTGTGAATGGTGTTGCGTTGAGCGAGATTGTTGCTGGAAGGAAGCAGAAGCCGGCGAGATAAATGGAGATGAAAATCTTTAACAAGTGGGATGTATCGAATGTCGTGGTGAATGACTTGGGGTTGAGAAATTATATCAGCCTGCAGCCGACTATTGTGCCAAAATCTTCTGGCAGGTATGCAAGGCACCAATTCCATAAATCCAAGATGAACATTGTCGAGAGGTTCATGACAAGATTGATGGTGCCCGGGCACAGGGGGAAGAAGCATGTCATTTCATCTGGAAGTGTTGTCGGCAAGTATCAGACTGTTTATAAAATTGCTAGGAGGACTTTTGAAAGAATAGAAGAGATGACAAAGAAGAATCCTATAGAAGTTTTGGTGAGGGCCATAGAAAATTCTGCGCTGAGGGAGGAGATTGCTGCTTACCAGGTTGGTGGCATAATTGTCAGGAGAGCTGTGATTACATCACCTCAGAGGAGGGTTGACCTGGCGCTGAGGATTATTGTGCAGAGCTCGTATAGGAAAAGTTTTGGGAAGAAGGATGATATGGTTACTGCGTTGGTGAATGAAATTATTGCTGCATATAATAATGATGCGAGCAAGTCTGAGGCGATAAAGGACAGGCAGAGGTCTGAGAGGGAAGCTGAAGGGGCAAGGTAGGTCTACTTTTGGTTATTTTTTTAATAAGTCTTATAAAGTTTGGATAATAAATCCTAATCTAAAACAAGAATAAAAGGAGGTGACATGGATAGCTAAAGAACTAACAGAAAGGATTGTAGAAGTAATGAAAGATCCATTGAGAATTAGGAATATTGCCACATCGTCTCAAAGAATGTAAGTTAATTCTTCATTCTGGACATCGTACACCATGGCAAAACAACACTTACTGATAACTTAGCCATGCTGGCAGGGATGATTTCCGAAAAAGTGGCTGGCGATGTTAAATCTGGTATGTTAACATGGTTTGATGATCAAGAACGTAAGCGTCAATTAACCATCTACGGTGCAAATGAAATCGCATAAACGTATCGATGGTTCATGAATATGAAGGCAAGGATTATGTCATCAATCTTGTAGACACTCCCGGCCACGTAATCAACTAGGTTAATTCCTATTGGTGTGGAAAGATTTCGGGGGTGACGTCACCCGTGCAATGCGTGCAGTTGATGGCACAATAGTGCTCGTAGATCCTGTGGAAGGTATCATGCCACAAACAGAAACTGTTTTCCGTCAAGCTTTGCGGGAAAGAGTTAAACCAGTATTATTTATCAACAAAACAGACAGGCTGATCAGAGAACTTAAGATGACTCCTGAAATGATGATGAAAAGATTCGAAGAAGTAATAAGAGATGTAAATATCCTGATTCAAAAATATGCAGAAGATGAATACAAAAATAAATGGTTAGTTAACGTTAATGACGGGACAGTTGCTATAGGCTCAGCTTACCGTAAATGGGCAATCTCAATCCCATTCATGAAAAAAACTGGAATCACTTTCAAAGAAATTATTGAATTGACGAATGCTGGAAATGAAGATGAATTAGCTAGGAAAGCGCCATTGCACCAAGTCATCCTTGACATGATCATCAAACATCTGCCATCTCCGGTAGAAGCACAAAAATATAGACTGGATAAAATCTGGAAAGGTGATTTGGAGAGTGAAGTTGGTAAACAAATGTTAGCATGCGATTCCAACGGGCAGTTGGCGATGATAATCACGAAAATGGTTATAGATCCGCATGTGGGATTTGTTGCTACCGGTAGATTATTTTCAGGTAAAGTTTCCAAAGGCAAGGATGTCTATTTGATAGGGCAACATAAACAGGAAAAATTGCAACAGGTTGCAGTCTATAAGGGGATACAGAGGATTGCAGTCGATGAGGTTAGTGCAGGCAACATAGTTGGTTTGGTTGGCATACCCGACGCATTCACAGGAGAAACAGTAACAGATGCGGGAAATATTATAGAACCCTTTGAGGAGATAAGGCATTTGTTTGAACCTGTAGTAACAAAATCTATAGAGCCGAAGAACGCAATGGAACTGCCGAAACTTGTTGAAACTCTGAAGAGGTTGGGGAGGGAGGATACAACACTTGTAATAAAAATCAACCAGGAAACTGGCGAGTATCTTGTTTCTGGTTTAGGCGAACTGCATCTGGAAGCTAAAGTTGAGAATAAGCTAAAAGAACTTGAACTGGAAGTTGAGATGTCCAAACCTATTGTAGTATATCGTGAAACTCTTTTTGAGCAATCGCCTGAGATAGAAGGGAAATCCCCGAACAAGCACAACAAGTTCACTTTTCTGATAGAGCCTTTGGAGGATGGTGTCTATCGAGCTATGTTGGAAGGTGAAATTCCAAGCGAAGGTGTGATAAAATCTAAAAAAGTTGATCTGTTTAAAAAATTCGGGAAGGCCGGGATGGATTATGACGAGGCCAAGAACATAATACAGATGCACAACAAATGTGTGTTGGTTGATTCGACGAAAGGTATACAGTACTTGAACGAGGTTATGGAAATGGTCAGGGATGCGTTTGTGGAGGTTACCGAAGATGGGCCATTGTCTAGAGAGCCGTGCATAAAAATGAAGGTAAAGCTGCTTGACGCTGAACTGCATGAGGATCCTGTGCACAGGGGGCCTGGGCAGATAATGCCGGCTGTCAGGTATGGGATTAGGCAGGGCATGCTCAAAGCGAATGCAACTGTGCTGGAGCCTAAACAGGTTATAAGAATTGATGCTCCTACGGAATTGATGGGAGGAGTAATAAGAGAGATTACCAACAGAAGAGGACAAGTATTAGACATGAAGGAGGAACTGGGTGTTACAGTTATAACTGCGAAGCTGCCGGTGGCTGAGATGTTCGGGTTTGATGCGACATTAAAATCTGCAACCAGCGGAAGGGGATTTTACAGCCTGATAGAAATTGTTTTCGAGAGGATACCCAATGATTTGTTTGAAGGAGTAGTTAAGGGAATTAGGAAGAGGAAGGGTCTGCCTGAGGACGTCCCAAGACCGGAAATATAAAATATTTAAAGGTTAATCTCGATGTAAATTATAATCTCTGAGGGAAATTATGCCAAATAAACCGCATATAAATTTATTGACGAGTGGTCATGTAGACGCAGGAAAGTCTACTCTTATCGGTAGGCTTCTATATGAGACTGGCGCGATTAGAGAAGAAGAATTAAGAAAGTTAAAAGAGATTGCAACGCAGCTTAAGAAGGAAACTTTCGAATTTGCTTTTGTCATGGATACTGTAAAGGAAGAGAGGGAAAGGGGGGTAACAATAGACATCATGCACAGGCCTTTCGAAACGCAGAAATGGTTCTTCACAATTATAGACGCTCCAGGCCACAGGGATTTTGTAAAGAACATGATTACTGGAGCCAGCCAAGCCGACGCAGCACTTCTTGTCGTTTCTGCCAAACAAGGAGAAGGTATACAAGAACAAACCAAAGAGCACACATGGCTGTTGAGAGTTTTAGGAATACAGCAATTGATTGTAGTTGTAAACAAGATGGATGCTGCCAATTACGATGAGAAGAGATACAACGAATTGAAGACTGAGGTTACTACTCTTCTGAAGAGCGTTGGCTTCAAGGTTGATGCAATGCCTTTTGTCCCTGTGTCTGCTTATAATGGGGATAATGTAACAAAAAAATCTGACAAGATGGCATGGTATAAAGGGCAGACCATAGTTGAAACTTTGGACGCAACAATAAAAGAACCTGAAAAGCCAACACAAAAACCATTAAGACTGCCCATACAAGATGTGTATACTATCACCGGGGTTGGGACTGTTCCTGTTGGAAGGGTTGAGACAGGTGTGATGAAGATGAATGACAAGTTAATTTTCGAGCCTTCAGGTGTGGTTGGCGAAGTCAAATCTGTGGAGGTTCACCATCAACAAATCAATGAAGCCAAGCCAGGGGATAATGTTGGTTTTAATGTAAGAGGTGTGGATAAATCCCAGATAAAGAGAGGGGATGTAGCTGGCCATCCGGACAATCCTCCATCAGTTGTTAAGGAATTTACAGGACAGATTATTGTTTTGCAGCATCCGACTGTGATAACTGCAGGATATACGCCTGTGTTCCATTGTCACACAGCTTCTGTAGCTTGTACTATCGAAGAGATAATTGCCAAGGTTGATCCTAAGACTGGTGCGGTTGTGCAGGAAAAACCTGATTTCATAAAGACCGGTGACGCGGCAAGGATTAAAGTCAAGCCTTTAAGGCCTTTTGTGATTGAAAAGCAGTCTGAGTTTCCTGAATTGGCGAGGTTTGCCATAAGGGACATGGGGATGACTGTTGCAGCTGGTGTTTGCTTAGAGGTAGTTAAAGCTAAATGATGTTTAGTTTTTGTCTAACCTACTTTTTAGTTAGTTTCTTGGAGACTTAAAGCTTTTGGAATTTGTTCTTTTGTCCAATAAGAATCGCTGTTAAGTGAGTCACGAAGTGACCAAATTCTGAAAGAATTTGAGTTGTCATGCCAAAATTAGAAATAGGGATTGGCAAGCACGCTACAGTGATGAATATTCATTATTATAAAGTAGTAATAATAGAAAAGTTTAAAAACTCTTTTGCTATATATACGATTAAGAAGGTGTAGATAAATGCAAGAACTGTGGGAGAGACAAATTGGTTCAATAGTTGAAAAGGAATTGGCAAAAAGTAGTTTTGGGTCTTTAGGCGAAACGCCAAAAGAAGCAAAAAATGTACAAGAACAAGTCTATGAAAATGTAAGAAGGTTGAGACTAGGTTATGAAACAGGTAGAAAAGAAGCTCCCGAAATAGGTTGTCCACTATATCTTGACACAAATAGTGGAAGAGCAAAATTAGAGCTTATAGGTTATTATGTGGGTGGAGCAGATGAAATTCTGGCGAATCATCCTCACTATCTTGAGCATGCTATAAGGATTTACCAGAATTTAGGACTTCTTGGTACTATGCATGTATTAAGAAAATTGAGACAATATGCAGACAAGGGGTCAGAACACAAAACTAATTTAGATATTACACTAAACAATTTGGCGATATTCCATTTGCGAGCCAATCCCGAATAATACTTAGCATGACAATTTCACTTAATGCGTGTTATATTCCCCGAAGGGTTGAAATTTAGTGCAACGTCCCGAAGGGAAATTTCAGAGTTATTTTTTAGCCCCGCACTTAATCCATAACTTTTTGAAAAAAGGTAAAGATAGGGTAGATAGAACAAAACCTGTTGTTGGAACAATTGAATTAATAAATGGTTTTGGCAATTGAGCAACAAAGAAAAATAATACTATTGTAATATAGGTTAAAACAGCGACGATTATTTTTCTTGACAAACTTGTTTCCCAAGCTTTATCTAATTCAACTTTCTTGTTTCTTTGCTCAATTGCATTGAGTCTTTTTTCAACATCGCTCATAATTTTATAACTATAGATTAAAGTTTATTAAGTTTTTTTAGGGGCTAAAAAATAATTGAATATAACAAGTAATTAATGACTTGATTTTCTTAATAAATAGTATGGCACCACGAAGTGGGACTCTCTTAGAAAATAATGTTGCCCAAATTCTCAAATTGGCTGGTCTTAGCCCACAAGTGAATACACGCATAAATGGTTATGAGATAGATGTTTTTTTAAAATATGACAAGAATAAGATAGGAATAGAGTGCAAACAATATGAAAGAAGTACTCTTGCTGTTCGTAATCTAATTCATCAATGGGATAGTAAAAACAAAGAACTCAATTTTGACAGTGTTGTGTTGGTTATCGTAGGTACCGACATCTCTTCTAAGGATTATGAACTGGCAAGGAAATACGGGATTACAATATGGAATCAAAATAAATTGAGTGTATTATTTAATGAAGTTATTGAAAAGAAAGTAGATGCTCAAAAACAAGTTTTAAAAGAATTGGGCTTGAAAATTGAAGATAAAAAACCAGTATTGATTAAAAAGAAAATTATAAAAAAACTACCACCAACTCAGAAGGTTAAAATATCTCGGCAAACTGATAATTCTAATATATCCGTTACTTATTCCAAACCAAAAATTTATGGCGAACCAAAGGGCTTTGGACAAAGACTTTTTTATGATTATAACACGCTTGTAGCTGTACTATTGAACTTTTTCCTTCCAGGGCTTGGTGTTGGTCAAATATACCGAAGGCACTTTTTGAGAGGTATTGGGGTTTTCCTATTCACAATAATACTCGTGTCTTCTCCCCGTAATGATTTAATTTATTTCCTATTTTTCCTTTTCTGGATTTGGAATATATATGATGCGTATAAACTGAGACCAAAGTAAAGAAGAAATTAAAAGTTAGGTTAGGAGGCTATAGTATGTCGATTTGATGCTACGTAACATCAAAATGACGTAGTACTAATAAGGAAACAATCCTAAGTCTTTGAGCTTTTGCAGAAGACTTTTGTACTCGTCCTTTAATGCAAGATGCTTTCTTTCTTTGTTATACTCATCTGAAGAATCGCCTTCATGCAAATCTGCAACGCCGAGTATGTCAAGCTTTTTCATTATTCTGTAAGCATGCTTAGGATGACATTTGAATCCTCTTGCTACATTTTCGTAATCTAAATACCCGTCATTTTCTACAAGCAAATTCCATATTTTTCTTCTATCGTCTGGCATGGAAGAAAAAACTATAGGAATGAGTATTCTGATATCCTCTACTGTTACATAATTTCTTCCGAAGATTAGTGCATGTCCTCGTACTATGTTGTAAAGTATTTGCATTGCCCTCTTAGGTCTTTCCTTCATTGGCGAAACATACTGATAATTATCTTCACCATCACCTTCACTTTTCCATGTATCTAATGGTGACCTTAGTTTTGTCAGGAGTTTTACAAGTTCAGTAATCAGAACCAAAGCACCCTGTTCGTCTTTTTGCTTATCCCACTTCACAGTTTTTACACCACATGCGAATTGGCTATCCAAATATCTTGATACCATTTGTCTACACTCTTCAACCTTTTCATTGTAATCTGTTCGAAATACATCTTGTATCAAATCCTCAGTATTTTCTGTAGTTGCGGGCATTTTTAGGAAAAACATGCGTGTTCCGAGTCGTATCATTTCTGACCAAGTCTTATAGTTTATTGGTGTTGTAGCACCCAACCATGCAAACATTATAGGTCTATCATAACCTCTTCTGCCAGTAGAACCTGTATCCCTAATAAAACCATGTCCATCGAATACTCTTGTCAAGATGCTTAAGTTTTCCACCAAATCTTCTTTCCTTTTGCCAAATATAGGTGCAAGCTCTGGAACAACCATTACCATGTTTTCAATTCGAGGTAAAAGGTCTATAGACCTCAACCTTTCTTCATCATTAATGTTTAGACCAGTTACAAAACTGCGTGGAGTAAAATCGTCTGTCCTATATGTAATACTATTATTGTAAAAGAAACTCAGAACTGTAGTTTTCTCGCTACTTGGGTCATCTATCAAGTTCAACCCTACAGGATCTTTTATATCAGTTAGCTTCAGTGTAAGCACGACACTGAGACATGTCTCAACTATCGGTGTCAAGTGGGGAAAGTTTCTTCCAACTATTTCATTTACATCATTGAATGTAGGATAATATTGTCGTATGAGTTTCAATTCCTCTGGGGAAAAGTCTTTCTCAGCTAAAGTCGTAGCTTCCTCCGATGTGTTTCCAAGTTCAATGTATTCCTTCACTTTATTGTTAAAGGATTCGACAAGCAGTCTCTGATTATATTCGTCCAATTAATTACCTCAATATTTCGAAACCGTGCCCACGTATCAATCTGATATATTTTCTATTCTTCCATTCACGGAGTATTTGCCAAAGGTCTCGTTTTTTATACTTCAGAAACTTGCTATATTCGAAAAATGTTGGGAATGTCACCAACGATGTAAAAGCTAATTTATCGCTTTTGAATCTTGAGAAAATAGCATCGACTACGTCATATGAATTGTGATATTTATTATTCCGCTTGTTCACTACTAATTACCTCACTATTGCCCGTCTGGGCGGCGGGCTTACTTTCTTCCTTCAAAATTTCATGCAGTATTCTCCAAGATTTCGGTGATAGATTACTCATGTCTAACACCTTTAAGTTCAGAAAGGAGTGCGTGGCGGGTAAGTTCTGAACGGCTTATTCCAAGTTTCTTGGAAGTACTAGTTAAGTCGTCTAAAATCTTTTCAGTCAATGTAATGTTTATTTTTTTGAACATCAAGAGAGGTATTGTAGGTACTACTTAAATATATTTTCTAACAGGTATTAGAATAATGAATGAGTTTCAAAAGTCAGTTCAAAAATATTCTAACAGATTTGTTATAATTTTAGTAGGAAGCATCGAAAAACCCCGTAAAATTAGAGAAATAAGTCGAATGTTTGGCTATAAAGGGGATGTATCATTATATCGAAAAGATAGTCAGTTAGTAAATGAAATGATTCAAGAAGGTTTTTTAAAAAGAGAGGCAAACAAAGGAAACAATAAACAAGTGTATGCTACCTTAGATAAAATATATCCTGAATGGAAAGGTTTTGGTAAATTCCTTTCTAGAGAATGGGTGAGAAAATCATTTTTTAAAGAAGAAAATATAAAAAATCTATTTTATTGGGAGTCTGAATACATGCGAAATAATATCATTCATATTTTCAATTATATACGCTCTATACTTTTTTCATATTGGTTAATTTGGAAGGCTGAACTGCCTCCATTTAGTACCTATCAAGATGACGAAGGAGTTATTATTGATTTTTTCCTTAACATATTTTATCCAGTTGACTTAAATTTTGAATCTTATTGGAATGGGATAAGAATGGAATTAAAAAAACATAAAGATGAAGTTATTAATTTTTGGGATAATACCATTGCACAAATAAAGGCTGAGGAATAATAATTTTTTAACTTACTATTTGATAAATAATATCTATGTTAATTAATTTCTACTTGTTATGGAAACAAATTTTAAGTTTCACCTATATGCTGGTTTAGTATCATTTGTTCTTATATACATTTTTTTACAAACTTATTTTGTTAATATAGAGCCAAAATTAATCATAATTGCTTTCTTTACTTTTTTAGTCGGTGCTCTAATTCCTGATGTGGATTGTGATTGGTCGGTACCCCGCCGATATTTAAATCTTGCTATCGGTATTTCGGTTGCGAGTCTAAGTGGGTATATCCTATGGTTAAACAAATTGAGTACATCTACTATCCTCTTAAACTCATTTTTAGTATTTTTAGCATCTTACATACTTGTTAAATCCCACCATTTGCGCCACAGGACAGATTTACATAACGTAAAAAGTGCAACAGTTTACGGTGTTACAACGACCGCTTTAATAACATATTTTCTTAACTTGAATGCAAATGCTATAGGTTTCTTATTACTTTTCTCATTTTTAGGGTATTTGACACATTTAGTTGTTGATAAAATTTAATAGTATGTCTGTAACTGAGATGAGATTAATAGATCTGTGATATTTGTGAGTAGAGGGTGGAGACCCTTACGTCCAAGTGTGACCTCTGAGGGTATCTGAGGTTAGATGTGACCTCCCACAGAGGGGGTGTGAGTCACAGTGACCGCTAATCACACCTCTCAACAAGAGCCCACACCACACCAATATACAAAAATCACACCTATTCACACCAATATACAAAAATCACAGCAGTCACGCCCACAGAGGTCACACCCGAGGTCACAGAGGTCTCCACAGAGGGGGTGTGACCTCCGCAAGTCACAGGTCACAGAGGGAAAAAAGATGGGATAAGTTATTGATGGCAATAGTACTATCTGCATGATGCACTCGCACTCAAATCTGGGCATTCAGTTTTTATCTTAATGGAAGAATAACCTGAGGTTACTCCTGAAATTGGAAATGACTTTATGAATCCTGCAGGCAAACTACCGTTTAAGGTAACAGTTGAAATAGTATTATCTGGATAAATTACAAGTGCCACTAAATTCTTCAGTTCAACCGAACGAATATTTTCAAGAATCAAATTAATTCTTTGGTATGTTGAATTGTAGCTGCAGGAATAGACTCTGAAATCAGCATTTTGGCAACTATAATCAATTTCTTCAGCTTTCATGCATGGGGTTCCAGCTTTACATACTGCTATTATAGTATATTTCCCATGACAGATTCCAGCTATATGCACTGATTCAAGAGGAATAGTAGATGCTAGTTCTAATGTTGCAAAATTACTTTCCCCGCTTTTCATTTGTGTATCTGTATAAAAAGGACCCGTTTTGACTGATTTGCCTACACCTATTGCCTCTACAACTATATCATTCAAGCCTGCTAGACCAGTTTCCAATGAATATAGAACATTTATTTGGTTTCCATTACGTTTAACTTCTTTTATAACCAAAGATGAGGCAGAACACCTTACTTGTGCCTCTGATATACCACTAAGGGTAATTGTTTTTGTATCTTGATATAGTGTGCCTTTTTTATTAATTTCTAGAGTAGCTGGTACTGTTGTACCAAATTTATCCTCAATACATTGGTTTGTTGCTGTTTCGCAATAATATAAAAGATATTTTCCTGTAAAGCCTTCATATGGACCTAACTCTAGACGTTTCTCTCTTATAATCAAACTAAAAGTGCATTCATAGTTTGGGTATGTTCCACATAGATTTTCTAAATTAGACACAATTCCATTTATTTTAATAGTATAACTAACTCCGTTTCCTTTTGCCCCCGCAACACCAACTCTAAATTTAGCTATATCATCAAGTGAAATTTCAACTTTAGGAATTACTGTAGTAGTCGTAGTAGGCTGTTCTTCGGGTTTAATTTCTTCTTTTGGTTTAGTCGGTTCTTTTCCAGAAGGTTTCTTAACAACACATTCTACAGATTGATTATCCCAGTCTATCCATGCTAACAATGATAATCCACTTTCTTTATCCTCTATAGTTACTCGGTAAAAGGTTTTAGGTTCTAAATAAGGATTGTTACAATCATTCCTTATAGACTCTATTAAATTCTGCGATTGGGTTTTTAAAAATAAAGTTACTTTGATTTCCGAGTTAGGATATCCCTTCAAAAATTCTTTCACTATAGGATGAGCCAATATTAAATTTTCTGGTATTGGTATTTGTATGCAACCCGATATAAAAACAGTCGAAATTAAAGCTAATGAAAATAGATAGTTGTGCCTTTTTAGACCTAAAATATCCCTTTCTTTTGACTTGTCCATAATTTCTATTTTTCACATTATTATAAATATGCGTATCATATGCCAATCGAAGACTATTTACATGCGTATTCTAAAAGTATATGTATTGGAAAGAAGTTGCGTTCATTTCGGCAAATAAGATTCGTAAGCAAATAATTGAAACAATCGGCTCTTCGAACAAACCTTTGACACCCACACAAATAGCAACTGTAACAAAAATAGCACGTTCTAATGTAAGCAGTAAATTATTAGAATTGAATTCCAGAAACCTTATTAAATGTCTCAATCCAGAAGCAAGAAAATTCAGAATTTATAAATTAACGACAAAAGGTAAAAGGGTTTTTGAGAAAATTAAGACTCTTAAAAATACGATTAGTGTCACGAGGCAAAAGAACCTAGCGTAAGACAAACTAAAAATAACGTAAATTACAATTTATTAATTCTTTTCATCACTTAAATACTTTTCGTTGACATGGAATGGGACCTGAAGTCTTAAACAATTACATAAGCTTGGGCAACGAAATCTTAGACCATGCGAATAAGATACAATCTGCTGTGAAAACTGCACGAGCTAATCTGTAACAACCGAAAGTATGACAAAAACGAAAATTTATTTAAAGCAACTGCAAAAGAGACAAAACCTAATTTTCATTAAATCTGTTATTGACTTTTGAAAATATACTAAAATATAAAGGAATAGAAATTATTTCTTAAATACGAATCTTAGAATCAATAAACTCAATTAGGTAATTAGTATCTCTATTCGTTTTTAACATTTCAACTAATTTTTTCAAATCGCTTCGTGTCAATATGCACATATTATTTTCTTTTGTGTATTCTAAATCACTATGGTGTATTGAAAAATCTTTAGAGGCAATAACCACAGGAATTATTTTTAATTTATTAGTTAGCTCTGGTTTGGAATTTGTTAAATTTCTTACACCTAAATTCAAACTTTGTAAATCTGTCTTTAGAACACCTGTAGTGCAACCTATGATTAATAGGTATAAGTTTTTAGGATAGAATGCAATTAAATCTATGCCCTCTTTATCAACATAAAGAGTTATGAAACCTAGCGCAGAAAGTGTATTTTGTAATAAAAAATCGAACACTTGGGGTTTATTTCCCTTTATTTCTCCACCTTTATCTTGCAGATTTAAGGAATCTAAAGGATAATCTTTACCAAAGAAGTAATCGTAAATTTGAAGCATTGGATTAATGTCAAAAATTTTTGAAATCTCATCTAATGATATCCCTATTTCTCTTAGACAGTTGATTGCAAATTCGTATAAGTTTTTATCGTTACTTTTTGCTAGTTCAATTAGCTTCTTTTTTGCTAATTTCCCAGTTTTTATTACAATAAAATTCAAACGACTACTGTAAAAGTTCAATAAATAAGGTATGCTTAGTAGTCTAGAAATGTCGATATAATTGCCATCAAAACTTTCTAATGCTGAAAGTGCGTAACTGATAGAATTATCATTTTTTGATTTTTCTAAAAAATCTATTATTTTATTTGCGGTCTCTTCATCGGCTAAAGCCACTAACGCTCGAGATACTTCTTGTGAAGGTTTCTTTTGTAAAATTTCTAATAAAATACTAAATCCTAATTTATCTTTAGAATTTTCAAAGAATTTACATACATATTGTAAAATTCCATCTGTTGACCCATCATACCAACCAAGAAGAGCTTTTTTACCTATGTCTATAACTTTATCAGAAAGATTTGTGTCTGGTATTTCTGAAGCTATAATTAATGAGCGGTATAATATAGTTCGATGGTCTTCGGAATTTAAATATGGTATCAAAATTTCTATAGAATTTTTATTATCATTACAAATATCTTTAAATAATTTGGCGAATTCAAAATGTATGTTTGAGAAGTATTCTTTAGTCATGAGATTATCCATTAAAGTTTTAATGCAATCCGTTTGTTCTTCTGGACCTAGCCATTTTATTATTTTTATAAAACAGTGGAGTTGGTCATCACTTTTAGTAGTAGCTAATTGATTCAAGAGCATTTTATATGCGGTTCTATCATTTTCAACATAATTGTGAATTATCTCGACCGATAAAGATTCGTAAGGCTCTTTATAGCCATATACATTAACTAGCCCAAATAAAGCTCCCATCAAGTCTGCTGTAAGTTCACGGTCTATTCGAGCAATCTTCAGTATTTTTAAACATGCAAGCAGTATATTTCGTTCTTTTGGTTTATCATCTAACCCAGAAAAACCTCGTTGAGAAACTTGATTCAATTTATTTAAAATTTCCTTTGCATCCCACGTCTCATCTGGATATTCTTCTCCGTCTATCAAAATTATCCCCTAAATATGTTTAATTCTAAAACTTTCTCTTATAATAATTCAAAAGGTATTTATTTGCCAGATACACACTTTCAATATTGACAATAGACATCTTACAAACAATTTCATTAGTAATGTTATCTATATCATCTGGCTTATTATTCTTAGTAATAACTTTCCCCAAAGTTATAGACGTCGGTTCGATAGATAGATTCAAAAAGTTTAGAGATGACGTTTTATTAAACTATGTAGACACAATTAAGTCTTTAGATTCTAAAGGTGATAAACTTCAATTCATTAAGGAAGAAATTTATCCTCTGACTGCGTATGTTTCATCTTTATGGAATTTTATTGAAAAATGGGATAAATATCAAAATTATGTCTCAAAATTACTTCTATCAAGTTCTATACTTTGGTTTTTGACAATATTTGCTCCATTAGAATTTGACCTACTCAATTACAAAATAAATCTCATATCAATTATTTTATGGGGAATTGCTGTAGAATTATTATTCCTTGGTATTTTATTTTTAATACAATTTATAAAATCAAGAAATAAATTTATTAATACAATAAATAAATTAGAACTTAATGAAATCACTATTGATGATATAATGAATGAAAAGAAGAAAATTTATAAAAGCCTTCTTAAAAAGGGAAAATTTTTATAAAAATAAACTTTCGTAATTTCTTTCTTTAACAAAGTGTCTAAAAGCTTTTTTGAAGTTCTTATCCCTTTCAGCCAATGCAACTAAGAAATCCCTTACAAAATTGTCAAACTTCTGGAGAAAGAATTCAATGTTAAAGATAATTTCATAGTAATATAGATTTATATTATTCTCGAAAATCTTTCTCTAAATTTAACTTGTTAACTATCGCAGTTACCTGTTTCCTAAACCATTCGTCTTTCTTCAGTTCTTCTAATACCTTGGCTACAGCTTCATCCTTCTGCTTCCATGCCACAGACAAATCCAGCATGCTGTTACATTTCTTGCAGAAATGTGAAAGTATCGTGTTTACTTCACCGCAATTGGCACATACTCTTGAGTCCAAAGGCTCAATTTTCTTTATATCTTTAGCATCAATGCCATTTGATTCAAGTATTGCTCTATCTACATCTTGGTCATTGAAATGCGTATAGACCTGTGGCATGCGAGAATTGTTACCCCATCCCATATAGCGTTTCACAATTGCCTCTGGTACACCTCTGGTTATAAGAAGGTCAGTTGCCCGTTTGTGTCTAAAGTTATGGGGATTCACTGGTCTGCCAACATATTGTCCAGACGACTTCCCTCCATACCCGCCATTTCCTCCGACCCATTTCCCCAACCCGCACTTTACAGCCAATCTTTTCAATAGTATCTCCACACCGACATAGGTCAGGCATTTGTTTTTAGAATTACTGCTCAAAGAAACCCATACTGGTGCATCAGCATCTTCTTTCAGTGGGTGTTTATCCAGCCATTCTAAAAGTTCCTTAGTATGTTTACCGTCTAATCTTACTTGACGCCTGCCTGTCTTGCCTTCGGGAATATGGAGAAGTACGCCTTTATTGTCAAACTTTATGTTCTTTATTTTGAGGCTCAACAGCTCTCCAATTCTGCAACCACTTTCGGCTAATATATAGACTAAAGCCGAATCCCGTGCATTCATGGTGGTATTTGCTAAGGCATCTATCTCAGCATCTGTCAACATATCCTCAGGGGTTATCTTATTCTCTGCATCAACCCTATAATCTAATTTTATCCATGACACTTCTGGCGGGAAATCATTCGTCTGCCTTATCCATTTGTAGAATCTTCTTACCTCAGCCTTCAGCATCTTCTTGGTCTTCTTGCTCTGGTATTTACTCTCTATGTTTCCAACAACTCTGACTATATCATCATACGTAGCTTCTTCAAAAGGCTTGCCTAACATCTCTGCTATAGTAGTCAATGCCCAAATAATATTCCTCTTGGTAGCTGGAGACCTGCCTTGTGCATTAACAAGTTCCAAGAACTTGTATATCTTCTCTTTATGCAACTGATTTATTTTAGTAGTATTCTGCAACCTTCTCAAGTCAGTTTCTAACTTCTTCAGCTCATGCTCTCTAACCATATTACCTAACCCTCTCCTTTGCTATTAAGCATCAAAAGGTTAGCTAAGAACTAAACACCCGAAGCCATTAAGGTAATTAAAGCAAAGTGATTTGTTGGGTTTGCCGACTGGTAATTATTTATTAGTATTATTTCCCCCATCCAATTATTTCAACGAATCAACAATAACATCCATAAGGCCCAGAGCCGCAGGATACACAGTTATTCCCTGAACATCTTTTACATCCAGTGCAATGGGAATCACTAGTACACGCAACACTCACGCATTTTCCGCTTTGACATATCTGTTTATAGCCGCAGCCTGAGTTTGAGCTGCATTTATCCTCGGCTACTGCAGGCTGAGATGATGTATTAGATGTTGTAGTAGTGGGGACTGGTGTTGGTGCAGTTGATTTAACTGGTATGGCAGGCTGGACAGTTGCCTCCAATATTAATTTTCCATCTTTTCCCGAAGAATCTATAGCAGTGGCTGTCAGCTGATGCGAGCCCTCTTCTTTTGCAATTAATTGCCAAGTGTTCGAGCATGCTGTCTGCAAATTGCAATCAAAAGAACCTGATTGCCCGTAATTGGAAAAGGCTTTAGAAGATTGCCAGGATATTTTATTAACTCCTTTATCATCAGTTGCAGATATTGTAAAATTAAATGACTGTCCTAAGGATGGGTTGGAAGGTTTTAAACTTCCTGAAATTGATGGATAGTTATCAATGCCTTCAAATGTTTGCGGTTCTGGAGTGGTTGCTGGTGGGTTGGCTGTTGTAGTAGTTGTAGGGGCAGTTGGTCCGGGTGGCGGAGTTTGTTGGGTTTCTTTTATTGGTTCTTTAATTGAAGGCAGGTTTGAATCGGTTTCTTGATTTTTTGATGTTTGTTCGATTTTAGTTGGTCCTTTTTCGACTTTTATTTGCAATGATTGCAAAGAAACTCCAGCTATTCCAACCACAGCTATCACAATTATGGCAATTATTGCTGTG
>CAZERL010000008.1:12426-27974 GCA_964514495.1 uncultured archaeon | reverse complement strand
TCGGCACCTCGATGTCGGCTCATCTTATCCTGGGGGTGGAGAAGCTCCCAAGGGTATGGCTGTTCGCCATTTAAAAAGATACGCGAGCTGGGTTCAAACCGTTCAGAAGGTAATTATTATCTTTTGGACAGTTTGAATCCCATGAGGAATTTTCGTTTAAACAAACTCAATGAACAAGGTGAGTAATTTTGTTATTGAGTATAAATAGAGAGAAGACACAATCAAATCACGGCGGTCTTGAATCAGTATTAAGTATTTTGTATACAGTATTCTGTATACGGCATACACTATACGGATTTGATGATCAAGTTGGTTAGTATCGGTGAAATCTTTAAGATTTCATCCTGAGCGAAAGCGAAGGGTGGAGTTTCCAAAGACAATACCGAGGGAAGTCGTAAGACACCCGTAGAGACTAAACACCAACAGTTGAGTGAGTATTAAGTATTTTGTATACAGTATACTGTATACCGCATACCATATACTGATTTAATGAAGCTATAGTCCAATGCACTTAGTAATGAGTGATAACATGCGTGAGACAGGTTGGTCTCCTATCTACTGCAGGCGTAGAATTTTGAGGGGATTTGACTTTAGTACGAGAGGACCGAGTTGAACGTACCTCTGGTCTATCTGCTGTTCCTGCCAAGGGCAACGCAGAGTAGCTAAGTACGGAACGGATAAACTCTGAAAGCATCTAAGAGTGAAGCCGTCCCCAAGATTAGAATTCAATTGAGGACCCTGGGAGATGACCAGGTGATAGGTTGCAGCTGTAAGCGAAGTAATTCGTTCAGGCGAGCAATACTAATTATCCGATTCTTATTAGGAAATTTAAAAATACACATCATTTTGTTTTAACCTGTTATGTGAAATTAATTCAAAAAATATTTTGAAGTTATTTCACATAGGTTTGTTGAATTTTTTGTTCTGGTGCTTTGTCGCTGGTGTTACACCTGATCTCATTCCGAACTCAGAAGTTAAGCCCAGTTGAGGCAATGATACTCTCTCTGAAGGGGAAAGTAGCTAGGCGCCGGAACAAAGAATTTAACTACAGAAAGCACCCTCACGAGTGTTTTTTGTTATGTACGAAATTAAATTTGGGTCCCACCCCAAATTAAATTTAAGACCAGTTGAGGTTGAAAGTCGGGTAGGGACCCGACTGAAAGACCTTGAGTATTTTTGTACTCAAAAAAGCGAAAGGTGTACTGCCCCTGTAAGGGGAGAATGTCACGAGTATTTTTCTGCTGAAAATTTGCGCGACCCCGACTCGCACCGACGTGCTCCGTCTTTGAAGTTTGGGTCACATATCATTTTCTGCTGAAAAAGTACGCCGACCCCGACTCCCTCGCCTTCGCTCAGTCCGTCTTTGAAATCGGGTCCCTCATCCCGATTTCAACCCACCCCAAACTTCAACTCTTTCTGAAGGGGAAAGTGAAAAACTGCCTTTTTGGTAGTTTTTTGTTATAATAAAAAAACAGTTAAATCAATTTTTATGTCTTGGGCACAAAGAAGAAAAACAACCTATATAATTTCTATATTATTTGTTTTTGCAATTATAGCTGCAATCTTTTTATTTTTTGCATTAAATAGAGTACCAACTTGTTATGATGGTATAAAAAATCAAAATGAGCAGGGAATAGATTGTGGAGGTCCATGTAATATTTTGTGTCGTGCACAATATAGTGACCCAGCTGTAATCTGGGGACCTAGATGGGCAGAGGTTCTTAGCAATCAAACATATAATTTTTTAACTTATGTTCAAAATCCAAACATAGGCGCTGGTGTTTATGATGCCATGTATCTCTTTAAGGTTTATGATAAAGATAATATATTGCTTTATCAAAAGACAGGTACTACATATATACCTCCTAATTACAATTTTGTTATTTTTGAGAATAATGTAGTTTTAAATGACAAAGTACCAGCAAGGACGACCTTTGAATTTATTGGTAATCCAATATGGCAAAAAATAGAAAGTACGGAATCTGTAATTACGGCAGTTACAAAAAATCTTTTGGATGAAAATACAAAACCGAAACTCTTAGTAAGTATGAAAAATTCTTCTATTAAACCAATAGAAAATATTGAATCCGTGGCTATTTTATATGATGAAAACAATAATGCTATAGCATTTTCTAGGACAGTAATAGATCGTATGGATGGAGATAGTACAACAGATATCGTATTTACTTGGCCAGAAAAATTTGATGAAAAAGTTGTAAGGATAGATATAGTCTCAAAAGTTTTGCCAATATAATATGTTTTTTGAACCGAAACATCAGTCAGATTCTGGAATATTTTTATTTTTATCCAATTTAAAAATAGATTGGATAATGTTTTTTTCGGCCATTATAATTTCTTTTTTAGGTCTTATGACCATGTCTTCTTTTGTCAGCGATGATCCATTTTTAGAGAAGCAACTTATTTGGTTACTTATATCTATAATTATATTTTTTATTTTAAGTTTTATCGATTATCGTTTTTTAAATAAAACAAAAGTTGTTGTAAGTATATTTCTTATATCGCTTGTTCTTTTGTTTGCCTTATTTATTCTTGGGCATACAGCAAAAGGGGCAGAGAGCTGGTTTAGAATAGGAGGAGTATCTTTTCAACCGTCTGATCCTATTAAGCTCGTTTTAATTATTTTGTTGGCTAAATATTTTTCTAGAAGACATGTTGAAATAGCAAATTTTAGACACATATTAGTTTCTGGCTTTTATGCATTTTCTATCTTTACACTAGTTTTTTTTCAACCAGATTTTGGTTCTGCTTTAATAATATTTTTTATTTGGCTGGGTATGATTCTGGTCTCTGGAGTTTCAAAAAAACATCTCTTTTTAGTTTTTCTTTTTGGTGCAGTAGCGTTTTCTATTTTATGGTTCTATGCTTTAGAAGAGTATCAAAAGAAGAGAGTTATAAATTTTTTGCACCCACTAGCCGATATCAGAGGTTCTGGTTATAACGCTTACCAATCAACAATAGCAATAGGCTCTGGACAGATTTTGGGAAAGGGTATAGGTTATGGAACTCAGTCAAAATTAAAATTTTTACCTGAATATAAAACAGACTTCGTTTTTTCTGCATATGCTGAAGAATGGGGCCTTATTGGTGTAGGTATACTGTTTTTATTTTTTGGTATTTTTATTTGGAGGGTTATTTCAAATGCATATTACGGAGCAACCAATTTTGAAATACTTTTTGGTTTAGGCTTAGCAATATTATTTATGAGTCATTTTTTGGTTAATGTGGGAATGTCTTTGGGGCTTATGCCTATAACTGGTATCACTTTTCCATTTATGAGTTATGGAGGTACAAACTTACTTTCTTCATTTACAGGATTGGGAATACTTATGGGAATGAGAAGATATAGAAGAGATGCACACAAAGATACTATTAAGAATGAATTTTTAGGTTTGTAGTTATACTTATGATTTGTATATATAAAATGTTTTTTCAAGCATAGTTTTTTGTTTGAAATCACTAAGTATTTTCTCTTTTAAATTTTCTCCAAAAATCTTGGCTTTTTGAGGATTCTTTAATAAGCATTCTATAGAATATTTTATATCTTCTGAGTTTTTAATAGGTACAATAATCCCACTTTTGTTATTTTCAATTATCTCAGGTATCCCACCAACGTTGGTAGCTATTGTTGGTATTGATGCATATCCCGCTTCTAAAAGTACATATGGCAAAGCTTCAGTGATAGATGATAAAACAAAGATTTCAAAGGCTTTTAGATAGGACGATGCAGAGTCTATATGTCCTAGTAAAAATATTTTATTAGATAAGCCAAGTTTTACTATTTGTTCTTCCAATTCTTTTCTTTTTTCTCCACCCCCAATAATTATAAAGATCACATTACTTTTAATTTTTGCAATAGCATCTATTGCATATGATAATCCTTTGTTTGTATGTAATTCAGAGATTGTACCGATCCATGTTGGATTATTTAAAATTGTATTTTTTGCCTTTTTGTTTAACTCCAATATTTTTTCAGTAATATATTTTTTAGAGACATCTTTTTCAAAAAGTTTTGTTTCTCGTAAACCATTTTTTATTACAATTATCTTTTTTTCAAAAAGCCCCCCAATTTGTTTTTTTGTATTTTCAGAAACTGAAATAATTTTATGACATAAAATTATGGTAATTATGTGGAGTATTTTTATTAGCATTCTTGATAGAAAGCCTCTTTCCTCGTTAAATGCCCAGCCGTGTGCAGTAAATATTATTTTTTTTATACCAGCTAATCTTCCGGCAAGAGCACCAGATCCTCCCATTTTTGAGCTATTGAGATGTATTATGTCTGGTTTTTCATCTCTGAATAATTTTATCAATTCAAAAAATAATGCGAATTCTTTTTTAATGTTTATATCTCTTTGAGAATTTTTTAGCAAAATAGTTTTAACGCCAGCTTCCTCAAGTTTTTTCTTAAGTTCACCTCCTTCACCCAAGACAACTGTAGTATCAAATTGGTCACGTGGAGTATTTGTAGCAATGTCAAAGACATACTTTTGAGCTCCACCCCAGCTAGATTTTGTTATACAGATAAAAAGTTTTCTTTTTACAATAGTCATTGCATGTTTATTATATATAAAAAAGCTTTAAATGAAAGAGATTCTACAGATAGTTTCAATTTTTATGAAAAGTGCTAGTATATCTAGCATGATTATTTCTAATAAAAAAGAGACATTTCTTATTTTTATAGGGGATTTGTTTATATTCACAATGTCCCTATGGATATCTTTAGCTTTAAGAAATGGCGAAATACCACTTTTTGAGTCTTTTATAGAACATTTTATACCGTTTACATTCATTTTTTTAGCATGGATTATAGTATTTTTTATCGCTGGTTTATATGACAAATACACAACCATTTTGAAGGATAGCCTTTCAGGGGTCATTTTTAATACCCAATTGGTCAATAGTGCTATAGCAATCGCTTTTTTCTATCTTATTCCATATTTTGGTATAGCACCAAAAACAATACTTTTTTTAAATCTAATAATTTCCTTTATCTTGATTTATACCTGGAGAATTAACAGTCATCAAATTCTAGGATTTAAAAGAAAGGAGCCGGCCATACTTATAGGCGGGGGAGAAGAAATGCAAAGTGTATTGAATGAGATTAACGACAACCCAAGATCAGAATTAAAATTTGTATTATCCATAAATCTAGATAAAGAAAAAGATACTTCATATACAAACAGTGTCGTTCAAAAGATAAAGTCAGGTCAGGCTTCTGTGATAGTTATAGACTTAAAAGATTCTAGAATTGAACCCATACTTCCAGAGCTTTATCATCAGATTTTTTCTGGAGTAAAGTTTATCGATATGGATAAGGTTTATGAATCTATATTTGATAGAGTACCGCTTTCATTTTTGCAGTATGATTGGTTTTTAGAAAATGTTTCTCAAAAACACGATTCAATATATTTATTTTTTAAGAGAGCACTTGATATTTTTATATCCTTAATAATATTAATAATTCTGATACCACTTTTTCCACTCATTGCCGTTGCTATAATGTTGGATACTGGAAATACTAAGTTTATTATTTCACAAAAAAGAGTTGGTGAAGGTGGGAAGATAGTGAGTATATATAAATTCTTGACTATGCTTATTGATGATGGTGGAGATGAAGAGCTGAAGAAAAAAAACCGTTTAACAAATGTGGGAAAATTTTTGAGAAAGACTCGTTTAGACGAACTTCCACAGGTATGGAATGTTATGAAAGGGGAGTTATCTTTAATAGGACCAAGACCGGAGATGCCACTATTTGTTGAATTATATGAAAAAGAAATACCTTACTACAATATTAGACATATTATCAAACCAGGACTTTCTGGCTGGGCTCAGATATATCAAGACAATCCACCGAAGGGTAGTATAAACTTTGATGATACAAAGACTAAGCTGTCTTATGATTTATATTATTTAAAAAATAAATCTATAATGCTGGATTTAACTATTGCTCTAAAAACCATAAAGACTCTACTTTCTAGAAAGGGTAAATAAACCTATTTAATAAGGTCATTTTTCCATTGCAAAGCCGACAAAAATCGGTATAATGGCGAGACTATGATTAAAAGACGATTTTGGGCGATAGTACTTATACTAGCTTCATTATTAATAGGGTATTTTGTTTATTCCAGTGAAAATGCAGGATCAAAATTTAAATTTAAATTAGGTCTTGACCTTAATGGCGGTACAGAGCTTGTTTACAAAGCAGATCTTGCTAACTCTTCTTCAACCAAAGCTGAAGTCTCAAGTTCTATGAATGCACTTCGTGATGTTATAGAAAGAAGAATAAATGTTTTTGGTGTTTCTGAACCTGTTGTGCGTGTAGAAAGAATTGGTTTTACTGGGGGTGAAAATGAGCAACAGCTTATTGTTGAGCTTCCAGGTGTTACAGATATAGAAAAAGCAGTAGCAATGATCGGAGCTACACCATCATTAGAGTTTAGACTTGTAGCTACCGATATAGACGCATTAAACAAAGCATTAGAAAGCGCTTCTTCGGAACAAGAAAAGTTAAAGATTACAGAAAAGATGTTTCAATATACTGGTCTTACAGGTAAATTATTGAAAAAATCAGCAATAGAATTTAATCAGACTACAGGTGAAGCAATGGTTTCCTTGCAATTTAATTCGGAGGGAAGTGAATTGTTTGCGAAAATAACAAAAGAAAATGTCGGTAGAAGATTGGCTATATTTTTGGATGGAGATATAAAATCTATGCCAAATATTAACGAAGAAATCAGAGGTGGCAACGCTGTTATTTCGGGAGGATTTATTGGTAGTGCTGGAATAAAAGAAGCTAAAGCTCTTGTAAATAATTTAAATCTAGGTGCTTTACCTGTTCCAATCACTCTCATATCCACCCAAACTATAGGCGCTTCTTTGGGTCAAGATGCAGTAGATGCATCAACCCGTGCCGGTGCTATTGCTTTTGTAGTTATAGCAATATTCTTGATACTATTTTACAGATTACCAGGATTTTTGGCCGTTATAGCCCTTATGATGTATACAGTAATAAACTTGGCATTATTTAAATTTATTCCAGTCACTCTTACAGCAGCAGGTATAGCCGCTTTCATACTTTCTATGGGTATGGCAGTTGACGCTAATATTTTGATTTTTGAAAGAATGAAAGAGGAACTAAAAAGAGGAAGAGAACTTGGAGATGCTATAGAAGAAGGTTTCCACAGAGCATGGAGTTCTATTCGTGATAGTAATACTTCAAGTATGATCACGGCAATTATTCTTTATATGTTTTCAAGCACTTCAGTTGTGAAAGGCTTTGCTCTTGTATTTTTCATTGGTGTTGCGGTTTCTATGTTTACTGCTATCACCGCTTCAAGAACATTACTTTTGGCAATAAAACATGATGGTGCAGGTCGCATACTGACATTCCTTTTCGGAGGTAAATTTAAAAGTAATAATAGTGAGCTAAAGAGCTAAGAAGCTACTTACTACAATATAATTATATGTTTATAGTAAAAAACAGAAGAATATTTTATACAATCTCAACTATACTTATTGTTGCATCAGTAGCAGCATTATCTTTTTGGGGTTTATCATACGGTATAGATTTTAAGGGCGGATCCTCAGTTGAATTTAAGTACTCTGGATCAAGACCGTCAGTTGAAGTTGTTAAGGCACAGATTGATAGTTTAAATTTTGAGCCAAAAATTGCTGGAAGCTACAATCTAGTACCGGCAGGTGATAGTGGCTATGTGTTAAATCTTAGAACAGTTACTGAGCAGGAAAGAGCAAGTATCGTGTCTGCTATTTCAAGTAATGTTTCAAATCCTGTTGAAATTAAGAAATTTAATTCAGTTGGACCAACTTTGGGTAGAGAGGCTGCAGTAAAATCACTATTGTCCATTGTTTTGGTTGTGCTTTGTATTGTTTTATTCCTTACATTTGCTTTTAGAAAAGTTTCTAAACCAGTTGCTTCATGGAAGTACGGCGTTATATCTATAGTCGCTTTAGTTCACGATATAATCATTCCTACTGGTGTATTTGCTATATTAAATCATTTTTATCATGGATATGAGATAGATACATTATTTGTTACTGCAATACTTGTGATTCTCGGTTTCTCTATTCACGATACAATAGTTGTGTTTGATAGAGTAAGAGAAAATTTGAGAAACAATAGTGGAGTCAAGAATCCAAAAACTTTTGAAGAAGTAGTTGGAGAAAGTATATCGCAAACTTTTGTTAGATCCATAAACACATCGCTTACAACATTACTCGCCGTTTTGGTAGTATATCTTGTTGGGCCATCTGCAATTAAGAATTTCTCGTTAGCTTTACTTATAGGTATATTTTTTGGAACGTATTCATCTATATTTATAGGTTCTAATCTTTTGGTAACAATAGAATCTTGGCAAAAAAGTGACAAATTAATTAAGAAAAAATAGATTTAATTTGGAGATAGAATTTTAATTAAAACAAACCTAAAAACAGGTTTGTTTTAATTTAATTTTAAATTCAGTCAATTTTTTAACATTTAATATTACTGTTGATAAGTTTTAGACACACCCCCTTTCTTTTATTTTTTGTAAGATGTAGAATAGTAATATTATGAAAATAACAATAGAAAATTTATTAAGAGAGTCTTTTTTATCAGTGTTGATAGTTTCAGTTTTACTTTTAACAGCGTTTACCTATTTGCCACATTATGTTTGGGCTCAAACATCTGCTGAAGATAGTGTATTAATTACACTTACTGTAGACGCAGGTATATCAATCACTTCACCTTCTGACACATCCATGAGTAGAAGTATTGGTGTGGCAGCAGATACAGCAGTAGCAAGTACTACTTGGACTGTAAGAACAAACAATATAACAGGTTATAACTTAACATTAAAAGCTACATCTTCACCCGCAATGAAGAATAACGCATCATCTACAGTATATGTTTCAGATTTTTCTACCACTACTCCAACAACATGGTCAGTTCCGTCTGCATCTTCATCTTTCGGATTTTCAGCCTACGGCACAGATGTAAATACAACAACATGGGGAACCGGTGGAGATTGTCAGGCTTCTGCACACACACCTTCAGCTACTCTTAAATATTCAGCATTTACCACAAGCACTAGCTCGGTTGTAGCTACAAGAGCATATACAACCCCTTATGCTGGAATAGCAACGGTAGTTTGTTATGCAGTAGGACAGAATACTTACTATATTCCATCAGGAACATACACCGCTACAATAGTTGCAACAGCAGTCACCATTTAGCTCATCGTCTGTATTATTAGTCTTTAATATTATTAAAATAATAAAAAAATGAATTTATCTTTGAAAATCAGTTCTTTTTATAGAAAAATGTTTGTGGCAAGTTTTTCACTCCTTGTTTTGGGTCTTGCGTCTCTATCTTATGCACAAGAATTGAACCCCTTAAATACAGTAAATGATTTTGTGCTTGAGCCTGGTAAGGTAGAAGTATTTGTAAATCCTGGAGATTCTATTACAAAAACAATTACTGTTACAAACAGAGCATCTACAAAGGTTTCATTTAAGATTGAAATAGAAGACTTTATTGGATCAGACGATCAGGATAAACCAGTCATTCTTTTAGGAAATGAAAAGAGCCCGTATTCTTTTAAAGATAACGTTGTTCCAAGTGTAAATACATTTACATTGGAAGCAAATACAAACCTAACTATTCCTGTAAAAATAAACGTTCCAGCAAATGCACAACCAGGAGGTTTCTATACTTCTGTTCTTGTTTCAAATCAACCTTCAGTAGATGAAGCTAGCCAATCATCTGTGGTAAAAGGTGGTACAAAGGTTATTTCAAGAATAGGTACATTATTCTTCATAAGAGTAAATGGTGTAACAAAAGAAAGCGGATCACTTGAGGACTTGAGGGTTTCTGCGCCAACAAAAGATAGTTCAGCTTATAATTTCAGTATATTATTTAAGAATGATGGTAATGTCCACCTAGTACCATATGGATGGGTAACAATAACAGACGTATTTGGAAAGATGGTAGGAAGAGTTCCTGTTGATGCATACTTTGCAATGCCACAGTCAGTTAGATACAGAGATGTTCAATGGAGCGCACCATTCCTATTTGGTAAATATGAAGCTACAGTACAGTTAAACAGAGGATATGGATCAGATTTAGTAGATACAAAGACAATATCATTCTGGGCTGTTCCACTCAAGGAGACATCAATGATAGTAGTAGGATTAATAGTGCTTTATATGTTGTACAGATTCCTATCTACAAGATTCAAACTTGTTTCTAGAGAATAAATTCTAATTTAAACTAAGACAAAACAAAACCTCACCTGAAAGTATTGCTTTCAAGTGAGGTTTTGTTTTTATATAGATAATCTAGTATTTTGCTGTTATAATTATACGGGAATGCGAAGGAAAATCTTTATATTATTTTTAATACTTACTATATTCTCTATAGCCATAGAGGTTTTAGGAATGACTAGTACAAGATATATGATAGTTACAGATTCTATAAATCTTGGTGGAACAGACAACAGTGCATCAGTAGATTTTTTGATATCAGACACTTTAGGAGAAATCGGCACGAGTATATCGTCTAGTACAAGATATGTTGTTTCTGCCGGCTATAGAACATTACAAAGTTCATACATATCTATTTCTACTGTAGCAGACATTACAATACCAAACATTGGAGGACTGACATCAATACAGAGCACTTCTTCTGGTGTTTGGCTCGTAAAGACAGACAATTTAGCTGGGTATCAGATGTCTGTTAGATCCACTACATATCCAGCCTTAAAATCGCCAGAAGGGGCTTATTTTAGTGATTATGGGCCAGTAAGTCCTAGTGTGCCAGATTATCAGTATAGTGTTGGATCAAACGAGTCAAATTTTGCTTTTTCACCTGAAGGTCAGGATATAAGTCAAAAGTATATGGACAATGGATCGGGTTGTAATACCGGAAGCTTCGACACCTCTGATAGATGTTGGGATGGGTTTTCCACTACATCAAAAGTTATAGTTAATAGATCATCATCAAATCATCCAGACGGAACCAATACCACAATAAAGCTAAGAGTTGGAATAGGAAGTAATAAAATTCAAGATGCAGGTACATATACCTCAAATATAGTCATAACTGCAGTAGTGTTATAATATTTAAGATATTGATATGCTAAATAAAAATCACTACAAATTCTTGCTTATAACAACCAACATTTTTATTTTTGGATTAATTTTTTCATACAGTTTAGCGGCAACAAACATCAACCTAACTATTGAGGGTTGTAACAATAATTATATTTGTGAACCCCCTTCTGAGAATAACAGCAGTTGCTCAAATGATTGCACGTCATGCAATTATAATAATGTATGTCAAATTCAAATGGGCGAGAGTCAAACATCATGTAGTCAAGATTGTAGATCGCGTCGTTCTTCGCCAATATATGGTGTGGGGGGTGATATTGAAACACCTCTTATAGTAGAGGGAAAAATAACAAATTTAAATATAAAAACTGGTATAAATTATGCAATTATTTCTTGGGATACAGATGTCCCTGCATATGGTTCCGTAAGTTGGGGAATAGGTGATAGTTATAATGATGGTGTTATAAATAGTATAAAAATATCTGGACACCAAGAAATGGTAATAGAAAACCTATCTGCTTCTACTACATATTATTATTACATTAGTGCAAGTCTCCCGGATTATTATTTTGTTAGTACAGAGGGGACATTTACTACCACCCCAATTCCAGAAGTAAAGATTATCCCATCTATATATAATTTTGAGACAGCATCAAAAAATGGGGAAGTCCTTATTAATTGGACTAACCCAAGTAGTGATGATTTTTATGGAGTAAAGATAGTTCAGTCACCACTCTTTTTTCCAAGAGATCCAAATGAAGGAAAAATAATCTATGAAGGTAGCGGTAATTATGCTCGTGATTCTGGGTTGATTTCTAACCAAAAATATTATTATTCAGCATTTTCTTATGATCGAGATTATAACTATTCTTCAGGAGTTGTATCAGAGGTAATATTTAAACCAAGCGCAACATCCACTCTAGATTTAGGTGAAAAGGTTCTACAACCGCAAGATATAAATAATTTTATTTTTATTCAAGACGATCTTGAATTGCCCATTTATCCAGGAGGAATGATAAACGTATATCCATATAGTAATTTTAAAATAATAACTGATCCAAATAGATTTGAAATAAAAATAAAAACTATTATTTTGAATTTAAAGGAAAGGGCCACACTTTCAAAAACTTATTCTTATAGTTTTGGTTTTGACCCAAGAAGAAATATTTATTATGTTATTGTGCCAACATTCTTTAATAATAATATTTTTGATTTTTCTATCATTGCTTATGATTTAAATAATAAACCAATTTATGTAACAGAAGGAGGCTTTAATGTAAAAGGAATAAATTTATCAGAGTATTCTCCATCAATATATAGTCAAATATTAGCTTTATATTGGTACATAATAGGTTTTATTATTAACTTACTAAGTCCACTGTTCGCACTCATTTACGCATTATTTGGCTTTATTAAAGGATATTTACTCGGACTCCAATATTAACTTATTGTTAACAGTTAAACTATTCCCAGTCTATGTTATTTTATATATAATATAGTGACTATTATTGTTGCCGAGATTTTGTTTTTTGAAATATCGGGTATCCGATATATGTATATTTATCAAGGATAAAATGAATATCTTAAACGAACTAATAAGTCTAAGAGAAGCATCCAAAATTTCTGGATACAACCCAGATTATCTAAGCTTTTTAATACGTAAAGGTAAGCTCAAGGGTCAAAAAATTGGCAGGTCATGGTTAGTACAAAAGAGCGATCTCCAGGAATTTTTAAATGATAAGGATTCAGATAAAATTGAAGAGATAAATCAGACCAATAATCTAGAAATTTCTAAACCAGTCAGTGTACATGTTCCAGAGATTGTATATATTGAAAATAAAGTAAAACCACTATCTTCTTTTAAGATCTTTAAAAATGTAGTAGCTACATTTTTTATTTCTGGTTTAGTTTTTGGAATGTTCTCCATATCTTTTGCTTCAAGATCATACTCAGATTTTTTTTCAAGAGCGCTTCAAAATGTTGCAACAGCATTCTTAGCTGGAGGAAGTCCGCAAACAAATTATCAAGGTAAGCTTACGGATAGTACAGGAATAGCAGTACCAAACAATAGTTACAATGTCACATTCAGACTTTATGCTTCATCAACTGCTGCTACAAGTACAGCACTTTGGACAGAGACACATTGTTACTCAACAAATAGTGGAAGTACTTGTACTGGATCCGGAACAGATAGCAGAATATCTGTAACAAGTGGAATTTTTAGCACAATGCTTGGTTCCATAACTTCTTTATCTGGAATTGATTTTAATCAAGTTCTTTATTTGGGAGTTGAAGTTGGAGGAACAAGTTCTGCGCCGGTCGGTGGAGATTGGGATGGAGAAATGACTCCTAGAAAAAGAATTGGTGTAGTTCCATCTGCATTTATTGCAAGTAGTTTGAATGGAGTTTCAGACACACAATTTATACGTCTTGATACTGCAAACTCCACAAGTACTACAGGAGCACTTTTGACACTTACTCAAAATGGAGTTGGTAATGTTGTAGATTTTTATTCGACAACAACAAAAGTATTTTACATTACAAGTGGAGGCAACGCGTTTCTCACAGGAAATATTTCCGCATTGAATTTTTCAGGAACTTCTACCGGTGTAAACACGGGAGATGAATCTTCTTCTACAATCCGTACAAAGATCGGAGCAGCTTCTTCTACAAACGATGGATATCTTTCCGCTACAGATTGGACAACATTCAATGGCAAATTATCTACAACTTCTGCAGCATCAACTTATGTTCCATATACCTATGCATCAAGCACTTTTGTGACTTATGGTTATGGAACATCAACGTACGCAACAATAGCTAATTATCCAACTTACTCTTATGCATCCTCAACTTTTCCATCATTTACTTATGCTTCAAGCACATACGCACAAGGAACTGGTGCAGTAAACAAACTTGCAGTTTGGACCGGTACAAATACATTGACTTCTCTTGCTACAGGAACTGCTGGACAGATTTTAATTGCTTCTTCTACTTCAGCTACAGGTTTTGATTGGGTGGCAACTTCAAGTCTCGGTGTTACAGCCACTCTCTCAGGAGGTACCACAGGTAAAACAGCTTTCTGGACTTCAGCTTCAACTCTATCTTCAGGAACAATGTTTGATAATGGATTAGTACAAGGTATCAATGCGACATCATCAACAATTAATTTTAATATTCAAGGTACAGCTGGAGCATATGATCCATTTAATGTTGCTTCGTCAAGTGGTACATCACTATTTGTAGTAAAACAAAGTGGAAATGTGGGTATTGGAACCAATGCCCCTGGGGTTAATTTGCAAGTAACCGCAGCAAATCCTGAGTTGACGGTCAAAGGAAGTACTGGGACAAGTAATGCGTATATTGGACTCACAAGTTCTAATGGATTCACTGAAGGTTTCAAAATAAATTATGACGGCACCGTGGGAAATACAAATTTTAACAGCTACTATGTTGTAGGTGATATGATATTTAATACGAAAGTTTCACCTGGTGCGATTGAGGCTATGCGAATTAAATCGAGCGGTAATGTGGGAATAGGTACCGCAGCCCCATCTTCATTGCTTCATGTTTCTACTACAACCGAACAACTACGCATCGGTTATAATGCCGGCAATTACAGTTCATTTACTGTAGGATCAACCGGAAGTTTAACTATTGGTGCGGCTGGTACTAATCCAAATATTACTTTAACCCCTAGCGGTACAGGTTATACATTACTCAATGGAAATGTAGGTATCGGCACCACAACTCCAGGAAACGCTTTGACTGTTGTGGGGGACGTATCTGCAACAGGAACTATAATTGCAAGCGGAGGTTTGAAGGCCCCGAATATTACTGCTGTCGGATCAAATTATGGTGGAAGTGTAGCTTACATTGCATTTACAGGAACCGGTACAGATATAAATGCAGCAGGAGGCGACAACCTCACCCTTTATCACAGCGCTTCACCAAGAATAACTATCGCATCGAATTTAGTGACTGTAAATTATAATGCATTGGGAACAGTTGATTTCTTAGTTAAAGGCGACACCGACGAATCTCTTTTCTTTGCGGATGCTTCAGCTGATAAGATCGGTATTGGTACTACAACTCCCGCAACAAAACTTTCAGTCATTGGAACATCTACAACTCAAGGATTAAATATCTCAAATCTTTCAAATAGTTTTCTTGCAGTAGATACAAGCGGTAATGTAATAGCAACAACAACGCCATCAGGAAGTTCTCAATGGACAACAAACGGTTCAAATATTTACTATAGCACCGGCAACGTCGGTATCGGAACCACAACTCCAGGAAGTGCACTTACCGTTGCTGGGAATATATATGCAACAGGAACAATTACAACAAGTAATTGTATTGGTTGTGGAAATACAAAATTACTTTTACATATGGATGGAAATGTTGGAACAACCACTTTT
>CAZERL010000008.1:0-12416 GCA_964514495.1 uncultured archaeon | reverse complement strand
TATTGATAGTTCAAACAATGGACATTCAATAACAGCTTTTGGTAATGCAAGTACAACGATTAATCAAACCAAATTTACTGGTTTTGCTAGCACAACAGTTCATTTTGATGGTTCAGGCGATTACTTGGCAACAGATAGCAGTTCTGATTTTGATGTTGGTAGCGGAAACTTTACTGTAGATTTTTGGTTTTATACTGGATCAACAGTTAGACAATGGTTTTTTGCCGGCTCCCTTACAGAGGATTATCATTATGCTTTAGACTATTCAACTAACGGCACATCTACTGTCGGTACGGTTGGTATGTGGGCAAGTTCAAATGGAGCAAGTTGGAATATGATCAATGCAGATAACGGAGGTAACGGAATAGGAAGTAGAACGTTATCATTAAATACTTGGCACCATATTGCTATGGTTCGTAATGGTAATAACTGGAGAACTTATATAGATGGAGTAAAAGATATTGATATAAATGTTTCAGGAACAGTAGTAAGTTCTAATGCATTGAAAATAGGTAGACATGGTTCATCTAACTCTTATGACATGAATGGTTATTTAGAAGAGTTTCGTTTTTCTAAAGGCATTGCTCTTTGGACATCTAATTTTAATCCCCCAACTAAACAGACAGGTGATGAAAGCGCTTTTTCCATGAATAGCTCTAATGGAAGTGCTTATTATTTGGGTAACGTTGGTGTTGGTACAACATCTCCATTAGCAAAATTTGAAGTCTATGGCACAGCAGGTAACAATGCTATAGCAAACTTTGCTTCATCATCAAACGCTTCCGTATTTTATATAGCTTCAAGTGGATTTATTGGTATGGGTACTACTAGTCCAACTGCGGCACTTGAAATTGTAAGCAGTGGTGGAAGCACAGCAACTCTTGATGGTACATTACAAAATGTTGTTCTTCGTCTCAAGAGATATGCTACAGAATATGGTGCTTTATATAACATTACAGCTAATAACGATTTGGTTTTGAGAGCATCCCACGCTACAGGATCTTTAGCATTTCAAACAGGAGGAAGTAATGAAAGAATGAGAATAGATTATTCAGGAAATGTTGGTGTAGGCACAACATCCCCATCTGCAAAGTTTGAAGTTTATGGAACAGCAGGTAACAACGCCATCGCAAACTTTGCTTCATCATCAAATACTTCAGCTCTATATATAGGAGCAAATGGAAATATTGGAGTTGGTACAACAAACCCTGGTGCCAAATTTGATGTTAGAGGAAATATTATCGGAGAAACAGATAGTTACACAAAACTTTTGCTTCACATGGATGGAACTAATGGAAGTACAAATTTTGTAGATAGCGAGACAACACCAAAAACGGTCGGTGTTAGCGCTGTAAGTATTAGTACAGCACAAGCAAAATTTGGACCATCTTCATATCTTGGTACTGGTGGTAGTAGCAATTATTTAACCTTAGCAAGTAATACAGATTGGAATTACGGTACAGGAGCATTTACAGTCGAAGGCTGGTTTTATTTGAATGCAACAGGAACAGACATAACATTTTATTCACACGGTGGATCAAATGTGACAGAGGGGACTGGTGGAGTCGTCGGTCTCAACTCAAGTAATTATATGAGTTATTATGCCGGAGGACAAAGAATACTTGGAAGTACAGCTGCCACAACTGGAACTTGGTATCATTTTGCACTCGTTGGTAATGGAGGAACGAGCGGCTCAAGAAATATTAAATTATATTTGAACGGTGTTCAGCAGGGATCTACTTATACTTTTGATTACAATTTTGCTCAAACCGAGATTTGGTTTGGTTCAAATCAAGATTCGCCAACACAATCATTAAATGGTTATTTTGACGAGATTCGTATTTCTAAAGGTATCGCAAGATGGACATCAAACTTCTTACCACCACAAAGACCATATTCATCTTTGAGTAATGAATTTTTTGCCGAGCAAGATAAATTAACTACGGCACTTACAGCATTAAATAGTGGAAATGTAGGAATCGGAACATCTACTCCTGGAAACGTTTTGACGGTAGTTGGAAGTGTGGACTCAACAGGAACATTAGGCGGATATAAAATGGATGGAGTGATGATTCTTTATGCTTCAACAACTAATTTTTCTACATTAGTTGGTAATGGTGCTGGTTCGGCTGTTCTTGCAGATGGTATAAGAAATACAGCTTTAGGTTATCAAGCTCTAAATATTGCAACTTCTTCTGATAATAACACTGCAATTGGTTATCAAACTTTATTTTCTAATACAACTGGAGCTCAAAACACAGCGGTTGGTGATCGAGCTCTTACCGCAAATACTACGGGTGCTAATAATACCGCAAACGGTTTTCTATCTTTAACTGTAAACACCACAGGTAGTGCTAATAATGCTTATGGTCGTGATGCTCTACATTTCAATACTACTGGTAGTAATAATAATGCTTACGGTGTAAATGCACTACGTAATAATATTGATGGAAGTCAAAATATCGCTTTAGGTCATAATGCAGGAGACAACCAAACTTCAGGAGATAATAATATTATAATTGGTGGAAACAGTATTGATATAGCATCATCTACCGGCAGTAATCAACTTAACATTGGCAATTTAATTTACGGTATTAATGTTGATGGAACAGGAACGACTCACTCAACTGGAAACGTAGGTATTGGTACTACAACTCCAGGAAGTGCTTTGACAGTTGTTGGAAATATTTATGCAACTGGTACTATTACAGCTTCAAATTTTTCAGGAACAAATACTGGTGATGTAACTTTGGCTGGAAACACTGTAGCAAATGGTCTTACAATATCAGGTCAAGCTTTGACACTTGGTTTATCAAGTGGATCGGCTACGGGTACTCTTTCAGCTACAGATTGGACTACATTTAATAATAAGCTTTCTACTACGACGGCAGCTTCAACTTATGTTCCATACACAGGAGCAACGACAAATCTTGCTCTCGGAAGTCATGATATAACTTTTACAAATGCAACAGGAACACTATTTACAACAACAGGAGCCACAAGGCTTGGTAGTGTTGAAGGAACAATTAGTATCGGATCTGCAATAACTTCAGATGTGACAAATTTATTTGGACCACCAAACTTTTTCCTTGCAAGAAGTAATGCATTTGGTGACGGTATGCTAAATCTTGCACTCGGTAATAATTCTGCAGTGGGCGGTAGTTTTTATGGTATAAAAACAAGATCGACTGATACAACAGCAGATGTAGTTCTTAACAGTGGAGATACAGTAGCAGACTTTGCCGGATATGGTGCCGGTGGAGTAAATTATCATCCATTAGCTGGAATAAAAATGCAAGTTGATGGCACACCCGGAAACAATGATATGCCTGGAAGAATTGTATTTTCTACAACGCCTGATGGAGGATCTTCATTAACAGAAGCAATGAGAATTACGAACGCTGGCAGAATTGGTATAGGAACGACGACACCTAATGGAGCATTAACAGTAGTTGGGGGAATAGATACAACCGGGAGCATCACCGCAAATTCGGGATTTAATACTTTAGGAACAACTGGTGGGTATAAAATAGATAATATTTTAATACTACAAGCTTCTTCTACAAATCAAAGCACTCTTATAGGTCAAAGTGCTGGTGCTGCATTAAAATCTGATGGAATGCGCAATGTGGCTATTGGTTATGAGGCATTAAAATCAGCAACTTCAAGTGATGATAATCTTGCTGTTGGCTATCAGGCGCTTTATTCTGCTAATGTGGGAGGGGCCAACGTAGCACTAGGAGAGGCGGCGCTTTATTCTGATACAGCAGGTTATTTAAATACCGCACTAGGACACTCCACTCTTTATTTTAATCTTTCTGGTAATTATAATGTCGCAAGTGGATATAAAGCGCTTTATAACAATTCAAGCGGAAGCAATAATGTGGCTTCTGGTTATGGGGCACTAGAGAACAATTCAAATGCAAGTGATAATGTCGCTATAGGTATTTGGGCACTCAATCAGAATACTTCAGGCACAACAAATACTGGTGTTGGTGCAACAGCTTTGTACCATAATCAAACTGGAAATTTTAATACTGCAGTGGGAAATGGAGCGGGCGGAGGTGCAAGCGGGCAGTCTCACTCAAATAATTCATTCTTTGGACATCAAGCAGGTTACCAAATAACCACTGGTTGGTCTAACACTGCACTCGGTGTACAGTCAGGTTATGCCAATACAACCGGAACAGGGAATGTTTATCTTGGTATGCAGGCCGGGGACAATCAGACATCTGGAGATTACAATATAATTATTGGTGGACACAGCATAAACCTCCCATCTTCAACTGGAAGTAACCAATTGAATATTGGTAACTTGATATATGGAACTAATGTAAATGGAACGGCAGATACACTTTCAACTGGAAACATAGGTATCGGTACAACGACTCCAGCTAATAAACTTTCCATTTATGGGGCAGCAAGCATTGGAGCAACTTATGAAAATATTACAGCACCAACAGACGGATTGATAATAAAAGGAAATCTTGGTGTTGGAACATCCACTCCAGTAGCAAAATTGGAAGTATACGGCATAGCTGGAAATAATGCTATTGCAAATTTTGCTTCATCATCAAATGCTTCAGCGCTTTATGTTGCTGCGAGCAGAAATATTGGTATCGGAACAACCACCACAAATTCATTACTAACAATAGAAGGGGCTGGTCAAACTTCTTCATGGACAACAGGAACTTCATTACCGGGGAATCGTCAAGGAGCTGCATCAGTAGTTGCTAATGGATATGTATATGTACTTGGTGGATATCTCAGTGGTGCAACAACAACTGTACTTTATGCAAAATTAGGAGCTAATGGAAATGTCGGTCCTTGGACACTAGACCCAAACAGAATGCCTATAGCAAAATATGATGGAGCGGCTGTTTCTGCTAATGGATATCTCTATCAAATAGGTGGATATGATGCAGATACAAATAAAGTCTTTTACACAAAGATAAATAGCGACGGAAGTACAGGTGCTTGGATTACAAGTTCAAACTTACTTCCAGCCGCTAAAGTTCAAAACGAAGCGTTCTATGTTAATGGATATATCTATGCTCTCGGAGGCGGAAATACGGGGGTTTATTACGCCAAACAAAATGCAGATGGTAGTGTTGGGGTGTGGCAAACAGGAACAGCAATGCCATCCGCAATAGCAGATCCGGGAGTTGTAGTAGCTAATGGATATGTTTATTTTACAGGAGGTTATTCTGGCGGAAATGCTATAAGTACGGTTTATTCTGCAAAGATTAACGGAGATGGTTCTCTCGGGAGTTGGACAACACTTAATTCATTGCCGGCACCTAGAACTACAGCTCCCGCAATTTCTGCGAATGGTTACATATATGTAATAGGTGGATATGATAGCGGAACAAAATCTACAGTTTTTTATGCTCCTGTATTAAATGATGGAACACTGGGTGCATGGGCTACGAGTACAAATTCATTATCTTTTGCAGTATACGAACATACGAGCGTTGTTTCAAATGGCTACATTTACACACTAGCTGGTGGAGGTGAATCAAGAATACAATATGCCTCGCTTCCTAGAGTTTCTATTACAGGAAATTTAGATTTACTCGGTTCTGCAAGTACATCACAGGCCGATGCAAATAGTGGTGAAAGTGGAGGTGGCTCTGTTGGGGGATCTATAATGGCAGGAAATATTTTTAGTGCGGGTAATTTAGAAGTGACTGGAAATTCAGCTCTTTGGGGCGGGCTTGGTGTAAATGGAAATCTTTCTATATATGCAAGTTCATCTGCTACAACTTCCTCAATATTTTCAATTCAAAATGCCACAAGTACAAATCCATTGATGACAGTGCTTTACAATGGAAATGTTGGTCTTGCCACAACTACACCAACAGCAAGATTAGAGGTTTATGGTGCAGCAGGAAACAATGCTATCGCAAATTTTGCTTCTTCATCAAATGTTTCAGTTCTATATATAGGACCAAATGGAAATGTTGGTATAAGTTCATCAACGCCAGTCGCTAAACTTTCTGTGACACAAGATATGGCAAATCAAACTTCAGTTACGAATCCAGTAGCTTCATTTGTTGTAACAGGTACGCCAGTTGCAGATAAGGGAAGTATATTAGACCTTTATACTCCAAGAGGTGATGGATCTGGTGCAGAAGGAGTGTACATGATAAGAGCTCAAAATTCAGAAACTGCTAAATTTATAGTAACAGGAGGAGGTAAGGTTGGTATTGGTACTACTACACCACAATCTGCCTTAACAATAATTTCAGCAAACCCACCATCTCCTCATTATGCAGGTGTAAATGTATTATCAAATAGTTCAAGTGCATATACCACTATCGCAGTTGGAAGAACAGTACCAGAGGGATACTTTGGTGTTTCTGGTCAGACAGACGGTCTCTTGACCGGTACTGTAGCTGGTGACACCGCTATTGTACACACAGGTAAGTTACACTTTGGTACAAATATTGCAGGCGGTCCTTCACAGATAACATTTGATACTTCAGGTAATGTTGGTATTGGAATGACTAGTCCATATTCTAAATTACAAGTGGGTGGAAAATTAGCATTACACAATGGAACTGCTGCCACACCTATTTCTTTCAGTGCTACAGATGGCGATCCTAATACAATGATACATAAGTTGAGTGCAGAAGCTGCACCGCATACCGGTAGTTTGACCACTTTTGCTAGTTTTGTTCCAGGCACAGCCGACTTGCTTTTACTTGGACATGAAGGTGTATCACTTGGTACAAAAAAGACATCAGATAAGTTAACATTACGTGTGACGAGTGATGGTAACGTAGGTATAGGTACAACAACTCCAGCAACAAAATTAAATATTTACGGAGGAACTTTGAGAATAGACAGTCCAGGTACAAATGAACCAGGAATAAAATTATATAGAGTTCAGTCAGTTACAGATAATTCTTATGGAGGGATAGAAATGTCTTTTGCTGATTCTGCAAATGTTTTCCAACTCGGTCCTTCAGACAACGGTGACTATACAATGTTTAGAAATTTGTCTAGCACGGCCGGATATTGGTTCAAGACTTTGAACTCCTCATATAACCTTGTTATTAATGATGGAGGAAAAATCGGTATCGGAACATCATCACCGGCATCAGCACTTGATGTTTATAACCCAGCGGGAACATCAGATGTTTTTGGTCTTTCAAACTCATCTAACTCAAGATTATTTACAGTAAATTATTTAGGAAATGTTGGTATCGGTAATTCTGCTCCATCTGCAAAATTAGAAGTAACAGGTACAGCAGGTAACAATGCTATAGCAAACTTCGCATCATCTACAAATACTTCAGCACTTTATATTGCACCAAGTGGAAATATTGGTTTGGGCGGAAATACATCACCATCAGTTTTGTTACATTTAGGTACAGGTTCTCCAAGTGAAGCAAGTGGAATACAATTCGGCAGTACAGCAAGCGATAATATATCTCGTGACGCTAGTTATGGTGGTATAAAGACTGATGGCAATTTGAGGGTAGCAGGAAGTCAAACATTATTAGGTTCAAATGAAGGAACTTTACATTTTTATCAACCAGGAAATATTAGTCTAGGTAGAAATATTAGTACGGGAGCACTCGAAATAAAAACTCTTAGTGCATTAGCAATGGTAGTTACTGATACACAAAAAGTAGGTATAGGTACATCTACTCCATCAGCAAAATTTGAAGTTTATGGAACAACAACAGCTGCTATAGCAAACTTTGCTTCATCATCAAATACCTCAGCACTTTATATTGCAGCGAGCGGAAATGTTGGTATAGGAACAACCACACCAACAAATGCCCTCACTGTGATAGGAGATATTTCTGCTACAGGCACAGTAAAAGCAGCTTTTAATTTTCTATCTCCCAATGCATACATAAGAGGTTTATCAGGATTCTTTTCTGCAATTAACACCGATAATGCTTATGCATTAAAGGACTCTGTATTTGCTAAAGTCTCCAGCTTTACCAACCCAACGGTTAATCTTTATAATTTAGGAAGCATCCAAACAGGAACAATAAATTCAACAGCGGGCGGAACTTTTGGAACAAAAACAGATTATGCAACCCCAGATTATCCATATGCGGTTACCGTAGGAGATCTAAATGGAGATAGTAGAAATGATATAGTATCTGCTCAGTATACAGGCACAAATGTTACTGTTTTTTTAAACAGCACAACAACAGCAGGAACATTTATTGCTGGGGTAAATTATGCATCACCAACAACTAATTCAGATGTTCTTGTTAAAGATATGAATGGAGATGGTAAAAATGATATTATTGCCCTTTCTTATGGAGGAGGCACATTTTCAGTTTTTTGGAATCAATCAACAACCACGACAGGATTTAGTACATCTAGTTTTTCAAGATCAGATTTTTCTACAGGTCTTGGTGGCGGATTCCATCTAGCTGTCGGAGATTTTAACAAAGATGGCAAGCTCGATGTAGCTGTAGGTAATACTGGAGTAGCTAGTGTATTTCTTAATAGAGGTAGTAGAAGTTTTGCAAGTCCGGTTACTTATGCTGTATCGGCAGGGGGTCAATCTGGAATAGCTGTCGGAGATTTTAATGGTGATGGAAACAATGATATCGTAACAGCGGGGAGTCCTACACCTACGATTTCTATATTAATAGGTAATGGAGATGGTACTTTTGGTTCTGAAACAGAATATGCCGGTGCTTGTGATGAAACTAGTGTTGCAGCTGGAGATCTAAATGGCGATGGTGCAGATGATATAGTGGCGGGATGTAGTAGTGGAGGTTCAGCACAGGTTTTTATAAACAAAAAAGACGGTACTTTTGCCACCCGTGTAGATTACACTTTTGTTAATGGTTATCACATAAAAATGGGCGACATGAATGGTGATGGTTATAATGACATTGTGATGACCGGAACAAGCAACACTATAAGTATTCTTATGAATAATGGTGATGGTACTTTTGCAGCTCAAGCTACATATGCTACGCCATCAACAGGTTCAATCGGTGGTTCTATCGGAGACTTAAATGGAGATGGAAAACTTGACGTAGTATCAACAGCGGGAAGTGGATCAGGTAATGGTTCAATGTCTACGTTTATGAATATTCCAGTGAATATGCTCTATACTAATGCTTTAACGGGCATGGTTGGTATAGGAACAACAACTCCACTAGCAAAATTTGAAGTCTATGGTAAAGCAGGTAACAATGCTATTGCAAATTTTGCTTCTTCATCAAACGTTTCAGCGCTTTATATTGGAGCAAATGGATATGTAGGTATTGGAACTACCACACCAGACCATGTTCTCACCATTCAAGGTACAGGAGCATCTTCAACTTTAATGAGGCTTGTTGGTTTCGGTGCATCAACTCTTATGACTGATGCTTCTGGAAATGTTATCGCCGGTACATCTGATGAAAAATTAAAAAATCTTAAGGGTTCATTTGATAGAGGTTTAGCAGATATTATGGGAATAGAAACCATGAATTATAATTGGAAAAAAGAAAGTGGACTTGATACTGCCACCGTTTACGCTGGATTCTCTGCACAAAATATGAAGCTCGTATTGCCGGAAGCTGTTGGTCAAAATGCTGACGGAAGTTTGACATTATCTGACAGACCTATAATTGCCGCTCTCGTAAACTCTGTACAACAAATAGGTTCAGTCATATTGAAGATTCAGAAAGGAGTGATTTATTTCAAAAATGTTGCCACAAGATCTCTCTCTGTTGGTTCAAAAGCAAAGCCAGCTGGTATTACAATGTATGATGAAAATACTGGAGGTGCTTATTGTGTAAAAATTAAATATGGTGTTCTTATCAATGAAAATGGTCCATGTCAGATCACAGTTGCTTCCTCAAGTAAGAAAATTTTAGATTTCAATGCATCTACAACAATTGCTGAAGAAATCGATAGTTCACTTATAACGGTTTCAAGCACTACAGATATTATAGCTACAACAACTATTACTATTGCAACAACAACCGAAGCTACTACAACAACTACTGTTACGAGTACAGAACAAGTTGCAACCACAACTACTCAAACAGAACAAGTTGCGACAACTACAGCGACATCAACTGAACAATCTTCTTCATCAGTAAGTGAAGTTGCCACATCAACCGCCACATCAACAGAAGTAGTTGCAACAAGTACAGCAACAACGACGGATTCAATAGCGACAACAACTCCTGAAGAAATCGCAACAACAACCGAAGGAACAATAGCAACAAGTACAGAAGAAGTTGCTACAACAACTGCAACATCAATTAGCGAGATCGCAACATCTACAGAGGGAATTGCCACAACAACCTCCGAAGAGATTGCAACTACAACAGAAGCAACCACCACAATAGAAGAAATTCCAAGCGAAACTTCTACTTCAACAGGAACGACGACAGCAAGTATATATTCACAACTACTAGCTACAGTATTTAACGGAAATATTCCTGAAAGACTCTTGTTGATTATTGTTCTTATAACACAAGCTCTAATGATAGTAGCTTTCGGAACATATGTAATCAGTAATAGAAAGAGAATAAAATAGGGCAGTTATACTTACTTGGAAGCTTCGCTTCCAAGTAAGTATAGAAAATTTGACCTGACACTAAATATTTATTAGTTTATTCTTCACTTGGAAGCGAAGCTTCCAAGTGATACAATGTAGTTAATGAGTTTAAGAAAAATATCACTATCAAATAATGAGTTTTATCATATTTATAATAGAGGGGTAGATAAAAGAGATATTTTTTCGGACAAAAAAGACATTTTGCGTTTTTTTGATAGTATCAGAGAGTTTAATTGTAAAAAACCAATAGGGAGTTTATATGAAAATAGTTTTAAAAAAGAAAAAACACAACTTGGAAGCGAAGCTTCCAAGTTGGTAGACGTTGTTGCTTATTGTTTTAATTCAAATCATTTTCACTTAATATTGCGACAAAATATTGATAAAGGCATTGAGAAATTTATGCAGAGGTTGGGTACTGGCTATACAAAATATTTTAATAACAGAAATAAAAGAAGTGGAAATTTATTTCAAGGAGTATTTAAATCTAAATATATAGATAGCAACGAATACTTATTGTATCTGAGTGCTTATGTAAATTTGAATGATAAATTACACGGCATTAATAAGAAAGAAAGTATAACCTTTTCAAGTCTTAAGGAATATACTGACGATAGTATTAGTGGTATTTGTGAAAAATCAATAATACTTGATCAATATAAAAATAAAGAAGAATATAAAAATTTTCTAGATAATTCTTTGCCAGAACTGATGAGGCAGAAAGAAGAGAAAAAGGAATTGGAGTAAGCCACAAACCATTTAGGGTTAGTATCTAGTAAATTTAAAAAATCCTTAAAATATTAAAAAACCCCCACACCTTTCGTATTATTTAAGACTTTCTGAAATTCTACTTTTCAACTGTCCGAGTGCTTTACCATCTTTCTTTAGTGAAAACTCTCTTTTTTTGCGTCTACCTCTTTATAAAAAGATTCATAATATCTAAGTTCAAATGGAGCACGTGATTTTGTTGAAAGTACCTTTCCACTATTATGTTCAGAAAGTCTTCGTTTTAAATCATTTGTAGAGTCTATATATAAATTATCATCCTTGACACTCTTTAAAATATATAGGTAAAACATGGGTTTATTATATGATTTAAAAGGATAAAACGAAAGGTGTGGGGGAAAATAAGGCTATATTAAATATGGTGATAAGCTGTAGAAAACTATCAGTTTTTTAGCCATATTTTCCTTGACTTTATCATTTGTGTGCGTATAATAGCCAAGCAGTCTTTTTTAACAGAGACTGTGTTCTTTTACAACTAAATAGTACAAGATTTAAGTAAAGATTGTATCACCTCTTAAACATGAGGGTGATACAAAGAGAATTGTGTGAGTCTAGATCAAATCGTCCGGCGATTCCGGCGACTTCGAGTCTGTTACGTCTATTATGTTTAATAATGCATCAATAAATAACAGGCCTCTAAAAAGAGATACAGAGAAAAATAAATAATATTGTTTTTTCTTTTGTTCCGTCTCTGAAGAATAATTTTTTTAAAATTATTTTATTTTAGAGTTTGATCCTAGCTCAGGATGAACGCTGGCGGCGTGGATAGGGCATGCAAGTCAAGGGGGTCGCAAGACAACCGGCAGACGAGATAGTATAAAATAGGTAACAAACCCAAGAGTCAGGAATAGCTTGTCGAAAGACAAGGTAATACTTGATGGCCCGTGCGCAAACTTTGAACAGAAAATATTTTGTGTTTAAAGTTTGCGTACGGTAAAGATTTATCGCTTTTGGATTGGCCTGTTCGGTATCAGCTAGTTGGTAGGGTAATGGCCTACCAAGGCAATGACGCCTAGGGGAAGTGAGAGCTTGATCCCCATCGATGGAACTGAGACACGGTCCATACACCTACGGGTGGCTGCAGTCGAGA
>CAZERL010000007.1:0-28583 GCA_964514495.1 uncultured archaeon | reverse complement strand
TAAATATTGATTGCGAATATCATAATAACTAATGCAATTAAACCCATGTGAAATTTTCTAACTATCATATGCTCACTTAGGAGTAGAATAGCCCCATTTCTCTAACGCCAATCTCAATTCCCCATGCGATTTAGCATACTCATCAAGTGGTATTTTATTCATTGTTGCTTCTATTGCCTGCATGGCTGCCTTAGCACCTTGCCTAGTACCTTTTGGATGGCCGTGAATGCCGCCAGATACTAAAAGCACGCAGTCATTTCCTAAAATTTCCATTATTCTGGGAATTAATCCAGGATGAATGCCGCCAGATGAAACAGGGAACATAGGTTTTATACCATACCATTTTTGTTCTAACATCTCTTTACCTTGTTTTATGTGCGATACTCGAAGCATGTTTGCAACATCACTGACTTCTTGTCTACTGCCAACAAGTTTTCCAACTACTGTACCTACATGTATTTGATCAACACCAATCATGCGCATAATTTTGCCTAGAAAATACATTGTTATACCATGTTTAGGATTTCTATCAAAGGCTGCATGCATAGCTCTGTGAGCATGTATAACTAAACCTAAATCACCACATACATCCCGCATTGTTTGAACAGCTGCAGTACCAGTAGTAACAACATCAATCATAGCAAATTCCCATCCCAAATCATGCAGTAGTTTAGCTTTCCTAATCATCTCTCTAGTTTCACCAGTAATATTTAACAATGCAGATTTCCTTTCTCCAGTTAACTTTTCTGCTTTGTCACGTAGTTTTGACATCAGTCTGACTCGGTCTTCAAATCTATTAAATGATGTACTCGATAAGTTTTCATCATCTTTGCATAAATCGAATCCACCCATCCAAGTCTCAAATGCGATTTTCGCATGTTCTGATGCAGTATATCCGATTTTTGGTTTTGGTACTGCGCCACTAATCGGCCTTTTCTTTACTTTCAAAATTTCTCTTATTCCTTTAATTCCATACTTAGGTCCTTTGAAGGGTTTCAAATAAACTTTTGGCAATGAAACATCAATCAATCGTAGGTTTTCAATTGCTTTCATTCCAAAAATGTTGCCAGCAATACCACTTAGCAATTGAGATACATTGCCTTTATCCCAAAGTCCTATCGGATATGCTATTTTAACATAATTACCTTTAATTTCAAAAGCAATTGCCATTACTTTTCTAATGAGTTTTGGTAATTTGTAAAGGTCAGTCCATGTTCCTGCTGAACTCTCAGAAGCAATTCTACCAGCAGCCTCTTTCATCGAAAATCCTTCTGCTGGCTCAACCCTAAACAAGCAAACCAAATCATCTTTACTTAGCTTATAATCCAAATCTACAAAATCCAAATACCACTCGCTCATTTTATCATCTTCAGAATTTCTGGCGGTTTCTTAATCCCCTTTTCCGTGATTACTGCATTTACTAGAGACCAAAAAGTTAAGTCGAAAGCAGGATTTCTTATTTTCACATCTTTGATGTTTCTGTAAACCTCTCTAGAAGGTCTTTCCTCAATTGTAAATTTCTTCCTATTGTCTAATTTCAAAGTATTAGAAGCTACGTAGAATGGTTTTCTGTAGTGTTTTGCCGATAAGGCGAGTAAACTAGTCCCAATTTTATTCACTACACCACCTTTACGTAAAGCATCCGCACCAACCAATACAATATCCACATCTTTCATGAAATAACCAACTGCAGAATCGGTTATCAGAGTAACCGGAATTTTTTCCTTCGCCAATTCCTTTGCAGTTTTAATCCCTTGTTCTAACGGTTCTGTTTCTGTTGCAATCACTGAAATTTTTTTACCATTTTCCCACGCATTTTTAATTATAGCCATAGCCTCTCCAGAATGGCAATGGGTCATTATCGTGTAGTTATTTTTAACAAGCTTACTTCCTACTTTGGCAATTTTTGTCGTTGAATTTTTAAGGCTTTTTAGCAATTGATCTATAGTTTTAATGCTTCTTTTTTTCATCAAAATTTGAAGACAATTATGCAATACTACTGCAGTTGGTCTGGCTCTTTCCAAAATCATTGTAGCTACTTCGAATTTTAATTGAAACCCGTTTTTCCTGCAGAAGCCTCTTAAGAATTTCAGCGCATATATGGCAATTTCCCTCGCACCTTGAACTTTTACTGATTTTATGTTTTCAACAACTTTCTCCAAGGATTCCATATATACAAATTTAATCTTCTAAATAAAGTAAAGTTGTCTAGAAATTCATGCGTTATTAAATCTTAGCTATCTTAAGCATCTATATACATTATCTCTGCCAAGCTTACAAACCAACCCAACATCACATCTGTCCTTATTGGGGTTACATGATTCTAGATAACCTAAATTACCACTTTCTGAAATACTTGGTGTAACTGCTCTACCAGTTGGTTTCACGACGCTTTCGGCAGGCTTATAGTAATTGTAAACAACAGCAAGGACAATTACAGCCACTATTATAAATAAAATGACAGTAGATGCAACACCCTTCATAATCCATATTTTAAATTAGTCTATATAAATATCTAACACATATGGAACTCTTCAAAGACAGGATAGATGCAGGCAAGCAATTAACCAAGAAACTCCTGAAATACAAAAGAAATGATACAATAGTCTTAGCAATACCCAGAGGCGGAGTTATAGTTGGAGATGAAATTGCCAAATCACTTAATACTAAGTTAGACATAGTTGTTCCAAGAAAGATAGGCTCACCAGAAGACCCCGAGTTTGCTATAGGTGTTGTAGCTCCAGATGGTTCCGTGGCTTTGGATGAAAATATTGTAGAAAGTTATCGCATAAGTGAAGATTACATAAAAAATAAAGCCAAAGAAGAATTACACGAGATTAAAAGGCGGATGACAACTTATAGAGGCAATAAACCATTTCCAAAACTGAAAAACAAAATTGTAATCTTAGTTGACGATGGTGTTGCAACTGGCAATACAATGATTGCTTCTGTTAAATTTGTAAAAAAACAACAGCCAACTAAAGTCATTGTTGCAGTCCCTGTAGCGCCATCGGAATTTGTAAACAAAGTTTCTGGTATGGTAGACGAAGTAATTTCATTAAAACCTTTGGAGCCTTACTATGCAATAAGCATGCATTACCTTAATTTTGAACAGACTACTGATGAAGAGGTAATTGCGATATTGAAAAAGTATTAGTGGGGTCGACGAGATTTGAACTCGCATCGACCGGTGTCATCAAAGCTCCAATGCTTTACTGGAGCCGGTTTGCAGCTATCGTCATCATCTTTACCGATATGTACTAACCAGGTTATACTACGACCCCCTGCTACTAATAATCTATTGGATTTTTAAATCCTTATGCAATTCGGGCAATTTAATGCCACTATAGTTAACAGTATCAATGCAATAGCGAATAGTATCCAGATAGTTCTTTCCTTCCTGCTCTCAAACAGCCAAACTATGAATGCAAGCCAAATAGTGAAATAAGAAATCAATGGGAAAGTGAACTTGAAAATCAAATCAAACAAGTAAACTCCTTCTACCCAAAACGCATATTCTGTAGCAGCAAAAGAACCAGCTAAAAATAACACAGCCCAAACCAGTAAAATTTTGGATCTTTTCTTGTCTTTTTCAAAGAATAAAGTAAAAATGAAAAGTAGAATAGAGAAAATACCAGCCAACATTGAATAAACAAGCAAGATGTCGGTAATCGCCATGAGAGCCTCAGATGGGATTTGAACCCATGACCTATCGCTTTCTTTAAAGTATACAGGGCGATTGCTCTACCGACTGAGCTACTGAGGCATATAAAAACTTTTATGAGAAAATGGTTAAATAAGTTGTTATGGTCGCAAAAATCAGGTGCGCACACATCCTTGTAGAAAAGTTTTCCGAGGCGCAGGAGATTCTAGAAGCGCTGAAAAAGGGCGCCGATTTCTCCAAGACAGCAGAAGCAAGATCAATAGACGGCAGCAGGAGAAGAGGCGGGGACTTGGGATGGTTTGGACATGGAGTCATGGTAAAACCGTTTGAACAAGCAGCTTTTGAACTGCAGAAGGGACAGATATCCGACTTGGTAAAAACACAATTCGGCTACCACATAATCAAGCGCTTAGACTAATAAAAGAAAGTTACGATTTTACAATCTTTGTTTATGTAAACTTCTATTTTGTCTGCAATACCAAGCAGATTTACTCGATAATTTAGTTGAATCAAGAGTGATTCAGTCAAGAAACTCCTTATTTTTAATTTTAGAAGGGATATATTGCTCTGAAATAAAACTTATGCCTCTTGAAGATAATGCTGCCAATTCCACCTTTCCGTTTAATTCTTTTAGCATTTTAAACTGTCTCTGCCAATCTTTGTTATCCTTAAACCATTGATATTCTTCAACTTGCTTCATCCTTTTGACGTCAACCTCTTCGAATTTTATTAAGTGTTTCTTTAAATCATATTTAATTACATCATCTACTGTAAGGCCTAAAAATTTAGCTCCGGGTATCGTCAAACTCTCTGATATATGAGATAGACTTATGCTTCCATATTTCAATACCGAATAAATGTAGAAGCCCCAAATATCGAGATCGGTTAATATATAAATCGGAAGTTTGTGTTCCGTATGCAATCTCTGCAAAAGTCTCCTTATACCTCTTGTAGCTTGACCTTGAGATGATATAATAATGCAATTCATTTTCTCCCAAACCCTGTCTTCGTGCAACCTTTCCCATTCAGCAGCCTTCTCCAAATATATAACAAATTTAGCATCAACTTTTTTGAAGGTTATATCCTCTACGTTCGAGGGGATTGACCATCCTCCCGACCCCAACTTGCTCCAGTCAATAACATCCCCTTTATCTTCGATTACAACCTTCCCTGCAACAGAACCGAGCTTGTTTGCATTTATATTAAGCAATTCTCTAGAAGATCCGGTAATCAATTCCAGATCCTCTATTGCAGCATTAGACTCTTCCTGTTCATCAACCAAATTAATGTTTGAATTGGGGAGCGTCCTCTTCATCCTGTAGAAAGTTTCTCTCAGGCTCAAGTGCTTCTGGACATCAAGCAGTTCCTTTGCAACAGCCGCAGCCTCGACAGTCTGGACGAATTTCCTTACATGACCTACATTGAAGAAGTACCTTTTTGCAACCGACTCGCCCATCCTAATCATTTTAGACTCGACATCAAACTTGACATTGGACAAATTTCGTATAGGTACCTCTAGCGTAGGATTTTTCCCTTCATCAATCTGCCCGACTACTTTACTTCCCAGCTGCTTCAGACTCTTCTTCGTTTCCTGTTTCTTTTCCATCTTTCACACCCTTCTTTGAAATCTTTTCCAAGCCTTCAATTATTTTTTTCCTATTCTCATCTGTCAATTTTTCCAAAGACTCAGCAAGCTCCGGTATGTACTTTTCAAACAACTCCCTTCTTAATTGAGCATCGCGCCTTTTATTCCTTTGTCTTATGTAAATAGATAATCTTCTGCCTGCTTCTTGAAGCGCCAATTTAATTTCCTTTATAATTTCTGGATAATTTGCAATAGCCTGTTTGCCTTCCGATGTATACGGCACCCATACAGATGCAAAATGAATTAAAATCACCAAAGGCCCTTGTGGCAGTTGACTGCCCGATTGCTGGAATTCATATCTCTTCCAATCGGTATCTATTGTAGCTTCTGTGGTGGCGCAATCGGATTGATGATAGAGCAATGGTACTCTATTTGCAAATCTAAGCAACTGTGCAGTCTGATCTGGCGGAAGTTTTCCTCCATATGCCAGCCCAATTTCTATTTCGAATGGATTGCCTCTATAAACTGCAGGTGGTCTAGTAACTGCAACAAAATATTCCGCCTCAACCTCTTTTTTCAAACCTTCTTCAATAATCTTTTCTCCCATCGGCGATAGACAGTCTGTGGGAGGAGCAACAAGTTTCACCATCTGTATAGCCTTATGCAGCCTCTCGCTTTCTTCATGAGTCAATTCCTTCGGTTTCTTGTTTTCTATTTTCGCCAGCCTCAAAATCTGTTCTGCAGATGCTCTGCCGACTCTTGAAAATTCCGTAGTTAAGAATCCCATTAAATTTTTAGCCTGCGTATCAGCTTCCATCCTTCTAAGTATCCCAAGCTCTACACCATAAGGATGAGGTTTTATCTCCTTTGGCTGTATTGGCAATTCCTTTACAACACGGTCAAAAGTAACTTTCCCATTCGGACCCTCATAGATAATTTTCGCATAAGGATTTGAGATTGCCGTCTGTTTCAAAAATTCCGGAACAGATTGTTTGCCTTCAATGTACCTCCCCTCAGCTTCCATCTCTATCTTTATACCATGCCATTTGCCTGGGTTTTTTTCTTCATTATGCGAAACAACTTTCGGTGTATTCTTAACAACATCTATCAGCAATTCAATTATGTGCACAGATTTTCCTGTACTTGAAGTTATCTTTACAGGCTTACCAGTCGTTAATTGTGAATAAAGTATCGCTCCAGATATTCCGATCCCCTGCGTTCCACGACTTTGGCGTAGTCGATGGAATTTACTTCCATACAAAAGCTTCCCGAATGCAAATGGGATTTTATCTTCAATAATACCAGGTCCGTTGTCTTCTACACTTATTTTGAATCTATCCACACCTATTTCCTTTAAAACAATTTTTATATCAGGAACTATTCCGGCTTCATTTGTTGCGTCTAATGAATTGTCAACAGCTTCTTTGACTATTGTCAGTAAAGATTTCGTCGGGTTTTCATAACCAAGCAGATGCCTATTCTTTTCAAAGAATTCTGCCACAGAAACTTCTCTCATCTTTTCAGCCAAGTCCTCTGCGGTGACAACTCTCTCAGGCATATAAATCATTTAGAATTTTTGTATTCATATAAAATGGGAATAAGTTTTATTTAAAGTTTCATCCAAGAAATCTGAAAGCTGTCCCATGTTTTCTTCCAGACAAAAGCAGTCCAATAGCGTCCCTTGCCTTGTCGACATTTTGAAACCTGCCAATTATTGAGATAGTTTTTCCGTAGACTGCAATTTTCGTTTCAGTTTCCCTTTCAATGATATTCTTCGCCTTCCCTTCGGTTCCTATGACCCTGCCTTTCAATGTCACCAGCCTGCTTCTCGATTTTGCATATCTGCTTATGTCAATCACCTCGAGCGTGAATTCCTCGTCAAGTAAGTTCAACGAAGTGTCAAAATCAAAACCTCTGCCGAACGCTTGGAAGACCGTCTTAACACTCATCACAGCTATCGGATCATCGTCAGATATCTCTATTTCTTCATTCAATGCAACTTTAACATCAGAGAGTTTCTTGAACTGCCGCTCCCATCCCCTGACAGTCTTCAACAATTTCATTCTTTGTTGTGGTATGGAAAGATAATCTATCATTTTCTCATTCAATTGAAATCGTCTTGACAAAGCCTTTTCTCTTCAGCCAGTTGGCTTGAGTTGAAGTGTATCTGAAACCTATGTCGCCCCTTTCATGCGCCTGAACCTTCCACGGCTCCACCAGCACCAAGTCGCCTTGCTTTATCCATATGCGCTTCCTGAACTTCCCAGGTATCCTGCATATCCTTTCATTCCCATCATCGCATTTCACCCTAAGCTTGTCCCCGCCGACCATCTGCTCAACTACACCTAAAACTTCAGGCTTTCTCGGAGTTCTAATCCTAGATATTTCCAATTCTTCTTTCGTTGGCTGCTGTTCCTTTGCCATAATCAAGCAATTTGGTTTATCAGAAATATAAAGTAATATATCTGAAGTTTTCAATTGAGTTTATGTATGTAGCGTTGGTTCCTTCGTACAATGAGGAAGACCATATAAAAGAGTTGATTGCACGCTTGAAAAAAATCCCAAACTTAAAGACAATAGTTGTGGATGACGGCTCTGCGGATTCTACTGCAGATGTAGTTAAAAGATTGGGTATAACATTAATCAAACATGCTAAAAATAAGGGAAAGGCAGAGGCGATCAAAACTGGTCTCGATTACATTCTTAAAAATTATTCTAAAGTTAATTATGTAGTTCTTTTGGACGCAGATATGCAGTATTATCCTGAAGATGCTATCAAGTTGATTAAACCTTTGGAAAGTGGAGAGGCAGATTTTGTAACCGGATACAGAGACTGGTCTACAGTTCCATTCAGGCACAGATTGGGAAATTTTGTTTGGAAAACCACATTCAACCTGCTCTTCGGCACCAATTTCAAAGACACCAATTGCGGATATATGGCACTGAATAGGAGAACCATGGAAGCCATGAGCAGGGTATTGCATGGCGGCTATATTTTGGAGAATGCGATGTTTGTCGAGGCTGTCAAAAGAAGACTTAGAGTTAATCAAGTGCCGGTAAGGGTTGTGTATAATGAGATAAGGGGGGTGGTGATTGGCAGCAGAGTTGTGATTGGATTATTGCTTTTTATCCTTAAGGAAGGGTTTAAATACAGATTGGGGATTAAATAAGTTTATTCGCCAAAATATGTCAAATCTGACTCTTTTTAAAGCAAATTGGATTAATTTCGCTTTCTTTTCTAAAACCATCGGAAGTCTACTGTCTCGAAAATCAAATATATCACATTAACTAATTTTTCTAGGGTAATTGAAATGGGAGTCTTAATTAGAAAAGAAGATGTATTGAATTTATTTAAAATTAGAACTAATGGAAAAAAAGTTGTTAATTTACATAGTCAGTGGTTTCCTGTAGTAGCATCGCCAAAATTAGCTGGTATAGTAGCAGATTTGATGGGTGACGGTCATCTACAAGGTTTTAAACTATGGAGAATTGATTTTACTTCGAAAGATAAGTTAGAGTTGAGAAGGTTTGAAAGTACAGTTTTTAGTTTATTTGGTGTAAGAGGTAAAATAAGACCTTGTAACGGTAACAAATTTGGAAAAACTTTTAATATTGGTATAAATAACAAGTTACTTGCTAGAATCTTGTTTTTAGTAGGGGTTCCTCCTGGCTGTAAAGTAAAAACAAAATTCTTAATACCTAACTGGATATTGGAGGATAAAGAATATTTTAGAACCTTTGTTAGAAGATTGTTTACTTGTGAAGGAAGTGTTTCTTTAGAAGGTAGTAATTCTTTTATAGAAATGAGTATGTATAAGTCTGAAGCTTTACTTGAAAATAGTTTTGACTTTTTCAAACAAATAAAAAATAATTTAGAAAGATATTTTGATATACAAACTATGGATATCTTTACAATTGGACATAACATCAGGAAAGATGGAATAAAAACTATAGGGTTAAAGTTGCGTATTAAAAAGCTAAAATTTCTTATAGGATTTAGAGACGAAATCGGGTTTGAAGATACGATAAAGCAAGATAAGTTAATAAAGGCTATAAAGATAAAAATAAATAACTCCCGATGGGACAGTATTAGTTAACATTGATTAACTACTGGAAGCTCAATCCGGGAGAGCAATCGCCTGAAGAGCGATGTACTGCGATGGTTAAAAGCCACACAGGTCGAAGTTAGGAGTTCAAATCTCCTCTGTCCCATTCCCTTCAACCTTTTAAGCCTTGATTAAGAATTATAAGAATACCGATTGCTATGGCAGAAAAAATCTACGAAGGAGAACTGTTAGAGAACAGAGTGATAGTTTGGGGTAGTGATGGTGTTGGTCTTTATGACGAATCTGGATACGGCAAACCCCAGCCTGAAGAGAATCCTGATAGATTGGAGTTGGAGCTTGTAGAAGCCACATACCTTGTTGAAAAAGGTAAACTAAAAGTTATCAAGAAAGAAGGAAAGAAGAAGGAAAAACTTGAATTCAAGGATTTTTTCGAACTTGGTGTAAAAACCGTAAATTTGTTCCAGGCTTCTTACTATGTGTATAGAGATTTGAGGGAAAGAGGATATCTGGTAAAAACAGGATTCAAATTTGGCACAGTTTTCAGGGTTTATGAGAGAGGAGTGAAGTTGATTAGAGGTCCTAAAGCGGCGCATGAGCACACGAAATACATAATGCAACCTGTCGCTGAAGAATCTGCATTTTCATTGCCTGAAATGTCAAGAGCAGTAAGACTAGCACACAACATTAGAGCGACATTAGTTTGGGCTGTATTGGACAAAGAAAATAGTGTTACCTACTACAATATCCAGCGACTGACACCGTGATGAAATGGGAAGAATCAAAACCTCTTTTGTAAAAACAATAGGCAAAGATTTGTTTGAAAAGCATGAAGGTAAATTCTCCGATGATTTTGATAAAAACAAGGAAGTAATAAACCAACTGATTCATGCGAATTCCAAGAAACTTAGGAACATAATTACTGGGTATGTGACAAGCCTGAAGAAGCAGCAAATGCAGAAGGCGGTAGGCTACTGAATCCAAACGATAAATGTATATTGTATAAAAAGCAAACTTAATTTTAGAGAGCATGGCTAAAGGCGCGATGGATGAATTTGCGTTTGTCCTACTTGCAGGCGTTATTTTAATAGGCATATTGACGATTGCGTGGACCACTCCTTTGGAAGTTTCGCCGAAAGCATCGCCTTCGTCTGTAAATGTGCAGGTAACGCCAGGAAGCGTTGAAACTTTTACGTTGAACATATCCGGAAAGAAACTGACGGATGTAGAACTCTCAGCGTCGGGTGAGATAGCCAGTTGGATAAAGTTTACAACAAACAATTTTGATGTTTCCAAGTTTTCTTTGGTTAATGTGAAGGTTAGCGTTCCAAAAAACGCAGCAATTAAAACTTACAAAGGAAGCATAAAAGTTTCTTCTCAAGGTGGGATTGATAATGTGCCTGTCACAGTTTCAGTAGAAAAAGAAATTGTCAAGGCATTGGAATCAAGGAGCATACAGATTGGGGATTTTTTCGTCGGCTTTACTTCTGGCAGCAAGGATTTGGACTCAAGGCAAAATGTGCAGGTGAGTAGAGGATATTTCTCTGAACGGTCTGTTAATTTGGTGGGCAGCCTTACGGACAAAGAACTTTCAATCTTGAAGGGGGCTTCAATAAATATTGTTGTTGAAGATGCTAACAAACTCGGCAATCTTATGGTTAATTTCAACGATGCGGAAGTTTATAATGACAAGGCTGGGACAGGTGAAATAATTATTCCCTTAGGTAAGAATCAATTGAATAAAACCAATGTAGTTAATATCAAAGCCGATACACCAGGATTTGTTTTCTGGGCAAGCACACTATACCAGTTGAGAAGCGCGAAGGTTGTGGTTAATTTGGAAGGTTCGTTCGCAAAAGAACTCGCATTCAAGCTGAGGCCAGCAGAAGTTTCCAATTTAGATAGTTTGAGACTGGCGTACAAGGTTGAAGACTTTTCATCAGGCCTGCCTGAGGTGACAATAAAACTAAACGGCCAGACAATTTACAAAGCAAATCCGTCTACAGATTCGTTTGACGAGAAATTTGACAAGGACATTTTAGGCAATCCCCTTATACTGAATGAAGATAATGAGCTGGTGTTCTCGTTTGACGAGGAGGCTTCTTATACAGTTTCCAATGCAGTGTTGACAGTTTTCTACAAGGGCTAGACTAAAGCCAGCAACCTCAGGAAATCCCTGGTGCCTGTCGCCAAACCCAGAATTCCCATCATCAATTTTATGTAGTTGTTGAATTCATTGTCACCTTTGAATCTATCGATCAGAAAAAGAATTGCCACTATACCCGCAATTTTCAGGAAGATGAATGCAACTGGTGAGAAGATGTTTATGAAGATCGATGGGACATAATGCTGTTCATAATACCCAAAATACTGTATTGCAACATACGTAGCAGTCGCATCAAACATCTGCGCCATCGTCACAAGCTTGTTGGCTATGCCCCATCTTACTTTGTAAAGAATTATTGTCCATGGCAAATAAAACAGGGAAACCAGAATCAAACCTGTTGAATTGACAAACTGAAGCAAAGACACGATGACTGCGAATGCAAGAAGGCCTATGATGAAAAATATTTTGAAATACGGAATCCCGAATTTTCTTTCCAATAATATTGATAATAACAATGCAACTAATATTATGGTGAAAGCTGTAAAATACATGCCAGGGGTTATCAGCCACCATGTGCTGAATACGCCAGCGTCCTGAGTGACTCTTAAAGCCCCGGCAAGTAAAATGTATGGTATAATTCCTAGCACCAGTTTGTAATCAACCTTTATCTTAAATTTTTTCAGCATCTCGTAAGTCACATAAACTGAAGCAACGAAAATAAGCGCGAAGATAAGGGTTTTCTCGGGCGTATATCCTGTAGCTGTGGGATCAGTAAAGTAGGATATCACCTCGTCTAAAGTCGCCATAAATTAATACTAATCGTGTTCAGATTTATATTATGGGAAAAGGCCAAGGGGCTATTGTTTTATTGATTATAGTAGGACTCGTCGCTTTGTTCCTAATTTTCTCCCCGCAATTGTTCAAAGCAGGGCCTACTACAGCACCAATTGCCTATAAGAATGACATAATATCTCTTGAGAATTTTGAGATATCGAATTTAAAGCCTATCAAAGGCAGCAAACTTACAATATCGTTTGATTTGCTGAATAACGGGGATAAGACTGTTGATTATGTGGAAGTTGATTTCACAGGCACAACTAATCAAGGTAATATTAACATAAGAGAATGTGAAGGCGTTACTCCTGATAACAGTAATAAAAAATGCAGGTTTCAAAATCTATTGTCTTTGGACACAAGAAAAGTTGTTGCTGAGTACACAGCCCCCGATCCATTTTCGGCAAGAATAGAAGTTAAAACAACTTATCCCTATAAAGGAAGCAGAGAAGCATCTATACCAATTGTAGATGACAAGACAGTGAGAACACCACAAGTGAAATTCAGGCAAAGCCAGCCTTCATTCGGACCTTTTGCCGTGGATGTAATCCCACCAACCAAGGGATGGGCTATTGCCGACCACCCTTTCGAGTTGGCTTTCAAATTGAGATTTGTAGGAAGCACTGCAGTAAGTACTCCTATAGAGCCTTTGGATAAGCTTAAAATTGAGAAGGGGAAAGTCACAGTTAATTTGCAAGGTTTGGAGGTGGTAAGTTGCCCGCAGCTTACGAAAACAAGTGGTGTAGTGATAACAAACAAGGATATAGATATGGTTGTAAACAAAGAATACAGTTGTAATTTTCAAGCCACCGGTGCCACTGGGACATTTGGTTATAAGCTGGGCATTGTGAAGATAAACTTTAACTATGACTACGGGTTTGTAAGAAGCCAAACCATAACCATAAGACCAACGCCTTCACCAACCGAGCCATCTAAACAAGTACAGGCACCAACCACAACACAAAAATGTGAAGATATAAGAGACTCGGGCGACTGTGGAGCAAGAGGTTGTGAGTGGGTTAATCCTGTTTTCGAAGGTCAGAAAGGAAAATGCGTCACAAAAGAACCTACTCCACCAACTGCACAACCAACACCAACCCTCACACCGACACCAGCTGTAACAGGAACAACTCTAGAAGGTTTAGCTGGAAGGCTCAATAAACCAAAAGACGATCCAGATGTAAAGGGATTCTTTGATGCAATACAGGCGGCCGGTGGTGAGCAACAGGCATTAGATAAATTGAGAGGGAAATCACTCGAGGAGTTGTTCGAAAAATCGTATTATCTTGATCTTGACTCTTGGAGAGAATTTAAGTTATGTGGCGAAACTTTCCCTGGTGACTGTACTGGAGTAACAACTTATTGTTATAAGGGAACTGTAGTTTATTATCCAAGTAATTGTGGTTGTCCTCCTGGTCAAGGCACAAAAGTTGGCGAACTTGGAAAAAGTAATGTTAACTTATGTAAATCTTTTGGCACTCCTGTTAGTATTACAGTAAAAAAATCCACCGAAACTCCTATAAAAATAGGAGAATCAAGATACATTGATATGGTATTACTGGATCCTCAAGGTATCATAGTTTCAGGTATTAACTCCGATGATGTGACATTTGAGACAACTTTAGGTGAAGTTATTGGTAAAAGCTGTACTGGATCCCCAGATAGTTGGTCTTGTGATGTTAGAATCAAATCTAATCAACCAGGAACAGCAACTATTACAGGCACTTACAAAAATCTTAAAGCAACTATTCAAGTACAATTTGTAAGCCCGTAGTTGTTCCAATCATTGTTTGGCAAGAAGCATAAGGACAATCTATTTGCATACTTCAACAAGGGTCTGATGCCCTACTTTAACCATGGCTGGCGACAAGATATAGCCTTGCAGATTGCCTTTTGCATATTCTCCGACAGGGTCTCTTGTTAGCTCTATTTTGCTTCCTTTAAGTTTGTCAGAGAGTTCATAGAACTTATTATCCAAGCCTGTACACGGTACAAATATGTTTACACCATCTGCCTTCAACAAAAGAGTTGGGCTGTGAGTTTTGTCATATCCCAAAAGTTGTAGTGTGTATACATCACCTTTTCTTGGCTGTCTGCTGGATGTTCCTGTGATTGGGTCGCCGAAATAGGAAGGAGTTGTTGCTGATTCTTTTCGAGGTACTATAGTTTGTCCTGGTGTTTGCGTGGATGGAGTGACTGTAGGAGAAGTTGATATCGGTGAATAAAGAATACCCGCCGCTAACACACCACTTGCTAATGTTTTTACAACTCCGGTTCTTACCATTGATTTTAAAACAACTGCAGCTGCTTCTCTACCACTTAAATACTGCTTTCCAGATGCCTTCAGTTTCATCCCGTCCTTATAGAAACTAATAATACTTATTGGTGCGGATACTAAAAAATAGGATAAACTTCCGAAAAGTAAATCCGCTCCTGCTCTATATAAACTGGGTAAGCCTGGTAAGGCAATTTCAGAGCCTATTATCCCTGCTGCGCCAGCTGCAAGAGCAGGATATTTTATAGCCCATCTTATTGGGCTGTATTTACTTGAAGTTATGGGAGAGAGCTGTATGGCTCCTCTTTTTTCACCAACTTTGAATTTACCACTTCTAACGTAGTCATCAAACCGTATCTCATCTTCAACTGTTATATTGTATGACCCTTTTCCCAAGCCCTCTGCAGGAGGTTCAGGTCTAGCCCTTCTTATTGGATTATATATTGCTCTTAAAAAAGAAGGTCTCTCCGGTGAGACAAAACTCTCCATTTTTTCAAGAAAAGTATGAAGTACTCTCTGCCCATCTGGGGTCAAGCTATCATATAAATCCCATACACCATTGTACGCCCTTTTAAGTTCCTTCGTGTCAGTACCGAGTATGCCGCCTCTTACTATGCGGTATAATACTGATGGTATGGGTGGTTGTAGTGGATTGGGGTCAAGTCTTCTTGCCACTTCTGATGTTTCATCTTTCAAACCGTATAACAAATTTATTGCATCTAAAACTTCTTTTCTATTTCTTCTGTCTACGTTCACTTCTCCAGGTTTTCTTTGTAGACGTGTATAAGGTGGTAGTGTAAGTTGAGGTTCTTTGTCGAACAATCCGAAAAATCCTCGAGACCGGGTTAGTGATGCTCTTGCCATATCTTCTGGGCGTTCTGTAGAAGGAGAAAAATCCCATGGTTCTCTTAACTCATTTTCCAACTCTTCTGCTGGAGATAAATGAGGATGCGAACCAGTACCATATGCTTCTGTTCCTCTGAATAATTGCGGTTCAGGAACCCACAAACCACCATCATCTTGTACGAAATTGTTTCTCTTTGCATATGCCGCAAACTGTTCTTGTACTCTGCTTTCGATTTCGTCTATGTTATGACTTTTAGCTATTCTTTCTATTTCCTCGCTTGGCAGAAACTGTAAAAAATCCGACAGTGAAAAATTTCCCAATCTAACATCAGAACGGTAAACTTCGAGAAATGTAGCTTTCCTCTTTCCTTTTTCAAAGCTTCCTGCTCTGCCAAAGCCCAGTTCCCCGCCTGAATCTTTTAGTGTTTGAAGTGCTTGCTCAATAAGAGAATAACCAACACCAGTCTGCAGTGGTTCCCTAAGTGGTCTGTCATCCTGGTACGGAAAGATATCACCGGGCAGTCTCTCTGTAACAAGAAACCTATCTCGTCTCCCTAATGGTGATTCTTTTCCCGGTATAAATTCTCCTTCTTTTGTTAGACCTCCGAGTTCCCCAAAACCAGTAGCTACAGGTTTGGCTAGATTTCTTACACCTCGGTTATTGAATATTTCTAACGCCTCACCTACAGAAAATACTTCACTATTAAACCATCCTATATTTGTAAAAATGGTATACTCTCGACCAGCTGATGTTGCTGGAACAACTACATAAGAACCCTTCCCGACTCTTTTATACCATTCTATTTCAAAACCATCGAGTTCAGTTTCTGGTAAAGTCATATCGACCTCAATAATATGTCTTACTAGCTATATATAAGGATTTCGTTACTGTATAGTAACAATCAATTTAATCCTCGTAATATCTATAGCCAGACAGAACTGGTTCAGCACCAAGCAGCTACACTTGGAAACTGAGCAAGGATAGGAACCAGCAAACCTGTAATTATTTTGGCGAGACGCTTTTGCATAAAAGCAACCCTCTCCCGACCGGGATTTTTGAATATGAGTACTGCTCTAACTTGGAAACTATTGCCGCCTTCGAAGATGCAGTCGGATGTTCGGCTTTCGTGCCTGTGATAGTCAGACAAGGCATATACTTGATAAATGAAGACGACGACCAGTATGTTGAATTCAATAAGAAATATGGCTGCAACTTGGAGGCATTCAAAGACTCTATTTTATTCGGCTATAAGCTTGGTAAGTTGGAAGTCAACTACTTCTATGACTTTGAATTCGAGAAAGTCTAGAGTATTGTAGTAAGAAAAGCAGCCTAAACATCTTTAAATCCATTTTCAACCAAATAATTTAATAGATGCAAATGAAGCCACAGATATTCCTTTTAATTGCAGCTGTAGTGTTGGCTGGATGCATAGGGCAACCTGGAGGGGGTGGAACAGGAGGAACGGCTGGATTAGTTATAACTGGGTTTTCTCCTGATTCTACTATTGTTGGTGGGTTTGCTGGGAGTGGGAACGCAGGCACAGAAGTTACATTTATTTTGGAAGCAAAGAATGTTGGGGAAAGAAAGGCAAAAAGTGTTCAGGCTAAATTGCTGGGGGTATCTGCTGATTGGGGTACGACACACTCTAATTATGGAAATATGGAACCCTCCGAACTATTTCCTGCCGATCCGCAAACTGGTGGTGAAGGGCAGACGGCAACAATGACTTTCGCATCAACTTCACCAAAATCAACAACTACAGATATCGTTTATGACATTGGTGTGAGAGTGAAGTATACTTATGACACGGTAGGTGACGGCACATTTAAGGTTGCAACTCCTGAGTATCTGCGTTCTATAACTCAAGCAGGGGGTGGACAACCGGCAGGTTTTGGTATAAGCGAGTTCAAATCAACTGGCGGTCCGTTGGTTGTGACATCAAACCTACGAGTTCCTACTGTGCCAAAAGGTACGAAAGATGTGCAGATTCAATTCCAGATACAAAATACAGGTGGGGGAAGAGCATTTAGTGGAAGCGACGAAGCTAATAATGAGATAGTGATTAAAGAAGGTGGCGACTGCTCTAATAAAAAAGTTAAACTAGCTGGCGGAAAGAGCGCAACAGTATTTTGTAAATTCACTACAGGTGCAGTTGATACATTTGTTGAGAAGGCATTTTCACTTACAATAGATTATAACTACTTTATCGATAGCGTTACTCAAGTTACAGTTCTAAAGAAGCCCGTTGAATAAAAAAATTGGTGGGAAAAGCAGAATACTGTCCTGTACATTAGAATTTAGTGATGTTCCAGCAGCTGGTTTTGCAACCAGCAATTTTGAATTGGTTTTAGACTATAATTACCTTATTGATACACAAACTTCTGTAACAGTATTAAAGCTAATTTAAATGGGTCTGTTGGGAATCTGGCGTAAATGGGGCCGAATCCACAAGTGAAAGTGGGTTAAATTTGATTTCAACCCATAAACTTAAATAGTTTCCCACCAAATACATTTCATGACTCTAGTGCGTGCTGATGAGAGAGGACGGGTAAACCTAGGGAGAGGGATACTGTACAAGTACGGTAAGAAATTCAATGTTGTACCGACACCGAGGGAGATTCTTCTCATACCAGTGCCTAAAGATGCGGTGAAGGATTTGCGTGAACTGGCTAGAGAAACAGGGATGAGCAAACTTTCTCCAAATGAATTGAAGGAAGAGGCGAGAAACTTGGCAGAGAAGTTGGCTACTGCCAGTTGGCGAAAAATACAAAAGGCAAAACGTCGAAGGTAGATTGCTTGCCCTATGCAGACACAGATTTCTTTGTTGCCTTGATAGGCGAAAACGATAGGTTGAGAAAAAGAGCAGAGGAACTTTACAACAAGCATAAGGGCAAGATATGGACATCAGTCGTAACGGTTCTCGAGATAGTGCTAGTTGCGAAAAGACGTGGAGCGAGTATTGAAAGAGTAGTTCGTGATTTCTTGGAGCTTTCCGAGGTAAGGGGAGTGAGCAGATCTAGCCTCATGGAGGCTGCGCACTATATCGATGAAGAACATGTAAGCATTTTTGACGCTTTTCATGCAGCACTTACGCAAGGGGATGAGATCATAAGTTCTGATGAGATTTATGATCATCTAGGAATACCAAGAATTCGTCTTTGAGTTTTTTTAGAATTAACCCCAAATGGGTTTAAGTCCTAAGCATAACTTTAAATCCTTGTATGACAAACGTCATACATATGAGAAGAGAAGGGATATTGTCAATAAGAATTGAACCTAGATTGAAGAGAGAAGTTGAATTATTGTCTAAGGTGTTGCACGTATCTCCTTCTGAGTGGATAAGGACTCAGCTTGCAAAAGAAGTGAAAGAGTTTTCTGATAAAATGAAATCACAGATTGTTATAGAATATATGAAAGGTAATATAACAAAAAAAGAGTTATCAGAAGTTTTCGGAAATAAGTTGACAACTGATATAGATTTTATTATAGATGAAGTGAAGAGGGAATTTAAATTATCAAAACAACTAGCAAAGCAGTTAAAAGAACAAAGATGAAAATAGTTGCAGATACAGGAGCATTAATTTCTCTTAAGTTTTCTAGTTTATACAAAGTCTGTATAAGATATTTCGATATAATCATTGGGCATAAAATCGAAAAAGAATTGAGAGCAATCGCCAATAATAGAGACAAGTTAGGAAAGGCTGCGAAATCACTATTGAAAGATAGAAGAATTATAAGACTGAAATTCAAGGAAAAGTTCAAGAAAGGGGAACTAGAAGCTAATTTTGTTTTTCGAAACACTAAAAGCTGATTTATTGATTTTTGATGATATAGATTTTGTAAATAAGGAAAGAAATAAAAATCCGAGAATTGCATTTAGCATAATTCTAATATTTTTGTTATACCAAGCAAGAATAATTTCGAAAACTAAAACTAAATTTCATATGAATAGAATCTTTAAGGCTAGAAAGTGGAAAGAAAATCTAATTATAGAAACTGCTAAAGAATTGATGAATTAATTTCTAATCTTTAGATCTATATGCAAAAAGGTTTAAGTCTTGATGGGTCTGTTGGGAATCGAACCCAATTCTCCACCGCACTCAATTATTTTGTGAGGGTGGCGTCCTACCAGTAGACTACAAACCCTTAAATTCTGATAAAGTTTTCTGTCCTATATAAGTACCTTTAGGTACGTCTCCACTGAAAATAGGCTTACCATACACACCATCATAACCAGCGATAAACTTCACATCGCCATTTCTAACTTTGATAATAGCGTCTGCAATCTTTTCACTAGTAACTTTCATCAATTCTTCTTTAGAAACATTCAGCAAAACATTCAATTCATTTCCAAACCTATCTATCAACTTATTCTGCTCTTCAATAACTTTCTTAGAATACAACTGATTAACACCAGTGACAAAAGAGATTATCTCATACAAAGGCAACAAAGTTTTGAATGGTATAGCATTTTTTGGGACAAATCCTTCCTCCCTGTCAGCTAGTTCTTCCACTCTTTGTAAAACACCAACAGTCATCTTTCTTCCACATCTTGGGCATTTATTATTAATCTTCAATGCCTCTTTTGGATGCATACTTATATTGCATGCCCTATGGCCTGTTATATGATACTTTCCATACTCAGGCGAGGTTTCTATAGTAAACAAAAACATTTTCCCATCCTTTTTCTTTATGACATCATTGATTTCATCATATGCCAATTTTTCCAGTTCAAAAACATTCGCCTCTCTTCCTAGCCTCCAAGGATTTGCTGAATGCGCATCACTATTAGACAGCAAAGTTATTTCATCAAGCTTCGACCACATCCAATTCATTGCTGGATTAGAGCTCAATCCTGTTTCCAGCGCAAATATGTGTTTAACTTGTTCCTGATAGCATTCTTCCAAAGAATCATATCCACCTATAGAACCAAACACAGCTCGCCATGGCGTCCAAGCATGGTTAGGATAAATTAAAACATCCTTGCTTATTCCCATCAGAATTTCAACAACATCAGCCGGCGATACAGTAAGCATAGGCCTACCGTCTGATTTCAAATCACCAAACTTTCCAAGCTTTTCATTTACCTGATCCACCACATCGAATGATGGGGCGTGAATATTATGATGCACGTGTCTTGTTTTTCCTTGGAAATTGTCTATTGTAGCTATCTCGGATGTTAAAATGAAATTAATTCCTTTGAAATTGAAAACACCCTCAACTTCATCCAGCAGTTTTGATTTCATTTCTTTTAGCCATATGGGATGAGTGAAGTCTGGTGCTGACAAAAGATTAAGACCTTTTGTCTTCGCTCCTGAAGCCAAAGTCTCTAAACTTAAGTCTTTACTTGTAGCGCGGGAATACTTTGAATGCAGATGGAAATCAGCAATTACCTGCAACTTATCACTCCAGTTAATATTGAAATCAACGTTAAAAAGTGTTTACAGTACTAAAGAAAGAAGCGGCACTGCTGCAAGTATAAGCACGAACAACCATATCACTGCGTTCCACAAGAAAACTTTGCTCCCGTCCAAAGGTGGTATTGGCAATAGGTTGAAGACAGCTAGAAATGCGTTTATGTAGGCAATTTGTTGAAAGATTATGTTTGGAGATGACATGAATACAAATGCCAGGATTATGTTAACAATAGGGCCAGCGACAGAAATTAATCCCATCTCACCTGTTGATAATGCAGCACCGTGTGGTGTTGTAAAAACTCTATCTAATCTATATTTCCATCTCCCGAACTTATGCCCATAAACAACTACAGCACCTGGAGCCAAAAACTTCCAACTAGAAATCAACGCAAGCATCAGACCAAATACAACGCCATAGGGCCACAATTTGAAGAATGCCTCAGCACCCAATCTATTCGCCATTCCCTTATGGGCCAATTCATGCAAAACAAATCCCAAGATTATACCTATAAGATATCCCGGTATTACACCAAAGTCAATTCCAAGATTTGGCAAAGGATTTACAACCAATATAAAAGATAGTGCTGCTATTGCTAAGGCAATATCCCTTATTTCTTCTTTAGAAAATTGCATATAAAGAATTTATGTTAAAAAGTATTTTAATGCCTCTTGCACGTTTGCAACTTCCCTTATCTCCACACCTGATTGTTCGGTCATATCCACACTCTCCCTTTCATATTCAACAGTGCAGTAAGTGACAAACCCTATTCTCTCACATTGCTTGATCGGCTTGTAAACCGTCTGCAGACCCTGCCCTTTTGGAACCAAGAAAGTTTTTATCCCAACATCTTTCGATGCCTCAGCTTTAGCCAATATGCCACCGACAGGGCCGATCGTGCCGTCAGGATTGATAGTCCCAGTTATCGAGACATTCGGATGAACGCTCCTGTTTTCCAACACAGCTATCGTTGCTAGTGTCAATGCAGCCCCGGCAGAAGGGCCTTCAATGATGCTAGCTTGGGTTTCTATTGTGTATATCAAATCAACTTTTGATAGGTCTATATTAGTCAAATTTTGCGCGACAGCTTTCGCTATTTGTATAGAGTATTGCGTATCAACCCAGAATAAAAGGCTGTCTATGTTAGTCAATGTCCTTCCTTCGCCAGGAATCGCTTCAACTTTTAAATTTGTTGCAACGCCATTGCCCTGGTTATCAACCGCAGGAACTTTTACGACAGCAACCCTTCGTTCTGACAGCTTGCCGTCTGATGTGATTAATTTAGTTGCATTCTGATCTAATGAAGGAAGACTGCCATCCCCTTCGTCAGCAATCTCTATCGGTGTTGAAAATAAATTGTAAGCTACAACCAGAAATGCAATTGCTAAACCCAATGACAAAATGCCTTTCATTCCAGTAATTTTACCCACCATTAAATAAATAAGCAGGAGGTCACCAAAGGTTGATATGAAACCATAAACTATTGTATCCAATTCGTCTTCTCCACTCCGTTACTTTCAAGCATGGACATATCCAACTTACAATTGCTTCCTTCCGGACCTGATTGGGTTTGTTGGCATGTTCACCCTGAAAGGCGAAGCTTCTCAGTCGATGAACTGGAATAGCCTACGGAATGCATACCGTCCTAAGGTTTTCGGTACGCCATAAACCGGGTTTGCGTTAGAGGGAACCGGTAGCTCCCCACCTAAAACCTCCTGCAAAAGATATATACAAATGATTCGAATTTAAATCTTACTTACAGCCTTCTCAATTCTGTCCAATGCAGTCTCAATTTTGTTGTAGGCAGTTGCATAACTCAATCTCAAGTAACCTTCGCCATATTTTCCAAACTCTGTCCCAGGCACGGTTACAACCTTTGCCTTGTGAACCAAGAAATCTGTAACCCTTGCAGAACCCATCCCCAATCCAGTCACATTTGGAAACGCATAGAACGCACCTTGCGGTTTTATACAACTGATATTGGGAATTTGGTTCAAACGCCTTACCAGCATCTTCCTCCTTCTATCATACTCTCTCCTCATCCTTTCAACATATTTCTTGGAATTTTTCAATGCCTCCACAGCAGCCAATTGGGAGAATGTCGGGGCGGATATGGTTGTGCACAATTTGAATTCCTCCATCTCTTTGATTACATCTTCTGGAGCAACAGCATAACCAACCCTGAACCCGCACATTGCGAATGTTTTTGAAAATGTTTGTGTTGTGATGACATGGTTTTCCATGCCATTCAAACTTGCGATGCTGATGTGCTTTGCATTATCATAAACAAGCCTTTCATATGCCTCGTCAGATAAAATCATCAAATCCCTGTCTACAGCTATGTCAGCTATCTCTTCCAATATTCTTCTTTTGAAGACTGTGCCAGTAGGATTTGCCGGAGTGTTTACCACTATTAGCCTTGTCTTTTTTGTTATCAGTTTTTTCAAAAGTTCAGGATGGTATTCGAAATTATCCTCCTCATTTAATGCTATTGATACAGGCTTGCCATCCAACACTTCGACAATAGGCCTATACCCGATATACCCGGGATTCGGAATTATCACCTCCTCTTTTGGGTTGACTAGAGTCATGACTGAAAGCAGTATCGCTTCCTTAGAGCCGCATGTTACAATTATCTCATCTTCATTTGTTTCAATCTTGTTTTCTTTTTTTAGTTTCTTTACCAACGCCTGCCTCAATTCACGCCTTCCCTGCATAGGCGCATAATGCGTATATCCTTTTTCTAAAAATTTTCCGGCGGCAGTAATCACGTTTGGCGGAGCGGGAAAATCCGGCTCACCAGCGCCAAGAGAAATTATCTCCGGATGCAACTCTGTCATCCTCAAGCTCTCCTCAATCATGCTCGCGCCGATTATTTTAACCCTTTTAGCCAACCTGTGCATATAATAAAATTAGGAGTTCAATAATAATTATGGGTTTGGATTTCTTCTTCAGCCCCAAATCGGTTGCTATAATCGGAGCCAGCCACACTCCTGGAAAGGTTGGATATGCTATCTTGGATGATCTGTTGAAGGGATCTTTCAAGGGAAATGTCTATCCTGTGAATCCCGACACAACACCAATATTAAATAAAACCGTTTATCCGTCTGTCAAGTCAATACCAGATAAAATCGATTTGGCAGTAATCGCAGTGCCAGCTGAAGGCGTTCCAAAAGTTTTGAAGGAGTGCGTGGATAAAAAAGTCAAGGGTGTCGTGATAATTTCTGGTGGTTTTTCTGAGATTGGGGAGGAAGGAAGAAAGTTAGAAGAAAAGTGCAAAAAAATAATCAAAGGAAAGAAAACAAGAGTGATCGGGCCTAATTGCCTTGGTACTTACGATTCTTCAACGGATTTGGATGTATTATTTTTGACTGAAGAAAGGATGGGCAGACCAAAATCTGGTAATATAGCGTTCATAACCCAATCTGGTGCTGTCGGTTCTACAATACTCGATTGGCTATCAGGCGAACATATAGGGTTATCGAAGTTCGTGTCTTATGGAAATGCTATGGATATCAATGAAACAGAGCTGTTGGAATATCTTGCAGGTGATGAAAGCACAAGGGTGATAGCCGTATATCTGGAAGGTTTGAAATCTGATGGCAGAAAATTCATAGAAACCTTGAAAAAGACTGTAAAGAAAAAACCTGTGGTTGTTTTGAAGGCTGGGAAAACCGAGAAAGGCAGCAAGGCGGCTATAAGCCATACAGCAAGTTTAGCCGGTGATGCAAGAATCTACTCCGCAGTTTTCAAGCAATTCGGCGCTATAGAAGCTAACGATTGGACAGAGCTTTTTGATTTTTGCAAGGTATTTGCCACACAGCCACTGCCAAATGGAGATAATTTGTTGGTAGTAACCGATGGCGGAGGGTTTGGTGTTTTGGCAACAGACGAGGCAGAGAGACAAGGATTGAAATTGGAAGAACCGTCTAAAACTATAAAAAAACTTCTGTACAAGCAAGTGCCCAAATATGTGTCATTGCACAACCCAATCGATTTGACAGGTGATGTCACAGCAGAAAGATACAAATTGGTCATGGAAAACTGCATCAATGAATATGATGGGATAGTCGCTATTGTTTTGTTTCAAGTGCCGATGCTGGAGGAAACCATAGTTGATGTGTTGATTGGGATGAAAAGATACGGGAAACCAATTCTATGCTGCGCTTCGGGAGGAATGTTCACCAAAAAGCTGTCTGATAGGTTGGAAGCTAACGGCATCCCGGTGTATCCTACACCAGAAAGAGCTGTCAAAGCCTTTTCAGCCATGGTTAAATTTTCTAGAACAAAATAAAGTTCAGAAGGTTCTGTTAACTTAAGGTTGGTATAATTAGAAGACGGTTTTAGAAAGATTTTAGCTTTTGTAATGGTAAATTATTTATTATGACATCTAAAGCAGTAGCAATACCGTATATCATTGCGCTTGTTTTAGGTATAGGTGTTCTTGGTTTAGTAGGATATTGGTTATTTGGTTCTGGCGGAAAACTTGGTGGTGAAGCACTTTCTCTGCAATGTAATAATCAAAAACTGATTTTCTGCCAAGGTGGTGGGTGGAAGAGTGGGTGTGGTGCACAACCGACATCAGCAGAATGTACTCAACTTTTTGGTATTTCTGGCGGTAGCAGTGTAACAGCTGAACCTTCGTCCATAGAAAGAGTGGTTAGAAGACAACCAAACAGATGATAATTATGAAAAACAAATCTCATTTGCAATTTTTATTTTAGCAGGATTGTTAATAATATCATTTTTATCTACTTCTACAACATCACAATCATCTCTTTGTCAGGAATACTATGGGGATAATATCTGTGATGATACACCTGAGAAGTGCGGCAATGCATATGTACAAGGCGTTTCTATTACTTGTAATGAATGTTCTACTGGCGGCTACGATTGTAACAAATCCTTGCCGAAAGAAGGACCAGATTCACCACTTTGCAAAGCCTATTATGGCGACAATATCTGTGACGATTCTAAGAAAAAATGTGGTAATGATTATAAAGTCGATAAAAATGGTAATCCTATTTCTCTCTCTAGCTGTCAGGAATGTTCAACAGGTGGATTTGCTTGTTCAGCTGTAAGCAAGCCAGCTACGGGTCCCGAGTCTCCAGTATGCCAGACATATGGTTCTAGTTCAGATCCTTACTGCGATGATACAAAGGAAAATTGTGCTTCTGGCTATGTTGAAGGTATATCGGATCTTTCCTGTAAAGAATGCTCTACAGGGAAGTGGAAGGATTGTAAAATTGCTCCTAAACCTACACCACCTAAAATCTTTGAATCTACGAATCATAGAATATTTATAACCTATACAGATGAATCATTGGTACTTAGAGTAGCAAAGAGTTTTAATGGTGGAAGTAGTTGGTATTTTTCGGACTTAACGCAAGAAACAGAAAACATAGGTAAATTATCATCAATAGACGCGATAGGTGATACTTTATTTGTAGTTTATTATGATTTGGAAATAGGCAATTTTATATTTCAAAGAAATGCAGCTCCAACAATAATTGATAGGGGTGTTTATAAGGGCGATTATTTATCGTTTGTCCCATCTGCTTTTTCAGCCATAGATGCAATAGATTTAGACAACATATTTGTAAGCTACTATGATATAAAAAATGAGCAACTAAAATTTTCAAAAAGTGTCGATGGTGGGAAAAGCTGGAGTACACCTAAAATTATAGAATCTGGCGCAGCCAGCTATTCTTCTATATCTGCCGTAGATGCTAACACGGTTTTTGTCGTTTACAAAAATAAAGATACCAAATTAACAGTGGCAAAAAGCACGGATGATGGGAAAAGCTGGGGCTTTTCTGACGTAGTTAAAAACATCTACTCAACATATTATCCATCGCTTAAAGTAATACATCTGAAAGATGGAACTACCTAAAAATTATGATATACTCATAAAACAAAGATATATCCGTTCTTATGAATGGAGGTTTATATTGAAGATTTTCGACGAGAATGGGGAAGGAAGTAGTAAATTCACATGGAATGAAAACCAAATTCTCAAAATACGACATTGCATTAGAATTTGTTAAATTTTACAAAGACTTGTATCCTACTGCTACTTTTGTGATTGTAGAGAAAATAGGAGATGACGAAACCGAGATTTTCAGGATTTAATTTTTTTGGTTTTCACCAACCTTAAGTTAACAGAACCGTTCAGAAATATATTTAAATACTTATATGCTGCTTTAGATTAGATTATAGGTGACAGACATCGTTGATAAAATCGAAGAAATTTCAGAAGATGAGGACGAAGGCGAGGACGAAAGTGAATGGGGAGAAGATGAGTCCTTAGACGAAGCTTGAGTAGATATTTTTCTCCCTTTTCTTTCTTCTTTCAACCAAACATCGAAAACATGTTGTTGCCAGCAGACTGTGTTGCAACCCCAGATTTGCATTTGCTGCAGATCCATAGCTTGTGGGATGAAAGCGAATAAAAAGAGTATTTATAGTTTGAGTTACTATAGTATACTATGGTTACAGTTGCTATAAAAGTTACAATATCTCAAAAGATGAAGCTTGATAAAATGAAAAAACACCCACGAGAAACTTATGCTGATATAATTGAGAGGCTGATTAAAAATGCTGACCACAAAATATAGGATATATCCGACAAGGAAGCAACAGGATATCCTATGGAAACAATCCAATCTATTGACAAGGCTTTACAACCAGTTCTTGGAATATAAAATCGAGGCATATAAAGAGAAGGGAATAAACATAAAGAGATTTGAATTCCAGTCATTGCTGCCAGAAATAAAGAATGACAATCCAGAATATGCGCAGATACATTCGCAAGTCTTACAGCAGGTGCCAAAAAGATTGAATGACACTTATAACTCGTTTTTCAACAGGGGCTTTGGATTTCCTAAATTTAGAAGCTCGCGATTCTTCTTTGGGCTGGTATATCCGCAAAATACTGGTTGCAGAATTGCCGATAAGAAGTTGGTCTTAGGCAGAGAAAAAATAAGGATGGTTCAGCACAGACCTGTTCCAGAAAACATAAAAACAAGGACTATAACAAGAACAACCGACAATAAATGGTTTTTGTGCCTAAGCTATGAAAATGAAAAAAACGAGCATGCAGACAATCAAAAAGTTCTCGGAATTGATTTGGGGCTGAAAAACATTGTCTATTGTTCCGATGGCCATTCGATAAAGAATAAGAACCATACAAAATATTTTGATAGGGAGATTGCTAAAATCCAGTCAAGTCAGTCGAAATGTAAAAAGGGTTCAAGACAGTATAAAAAATACCAAAAAACAATAAACCGGTTGTATGGGCAGAAAACAAGAAAGACAAGAGATTTTCTGCATAAGGTTAGCCATACCTTAGTTTCCAAAGATTTCGATACATTCGGTTTGGAAAAACTCGAACCTAAGAGGATGACAGAACAATCCAATTGGCATGGATTGAACAAGTCAATGAGAAATTCGCAACTCGCCTTGTTGACAAGCTATATTCGATATAAAGCAGAAAACGAAGGCAAGAAAATTGTATTCGTGAATCCTAAACACACAAGTAAGAAATGTTCAGCTTGCGGAAAGAAGAACGAGATGGAACTGTGGAACAGGGAAATAAATTGCGGGTGCGGAAACCGTATGGATAGGGACTATAATGCAAGTCTCAATATAATGAATCTTGCGAGGGACTCGCTATGCCAACAGGCATATTCCGAAGAAATTCGGGAAGCCTACACTCTTTAGAGGTGGGTAGTTCACCTATGCACCTAGCACAGCCCAGAGTGCTGCACGATTCGCAAGCCAAAATTTCTTT
>CAZERL010000006.1:20144-29556 GCA_964514495.1 uncultured archaeon | reverse complement strand
TATCGACAGCAACAATTAAGAACATAAAAAGTCCTTTGGACACATTAGACATAATGCCCCAAAATGACTCAAAAAGCGAACAAAAGTAGACATAATGCCTAGTTCAACGCAATTTTCTGGGGCTCGCTATTGACGTGAAAATAACCGAAGAAATAATTTATGGGGTGGGACTGAAACTTACTTTCTTGCATAAAATATCTCAAATGCACCATGCAACCATACATTTTCTGGTCGTTCAAATCCAACTTTTCTCAATAATTCTAGAGTTTCATCTGTGGTTAATGGATAATCGTGTTTTCCTTCTTTCTCAAAATTCTCCCTTGCAAATTCTTCAGATGCTCCTCTTTCCATAGCAAATCTTAATCTATCACCAATAACACGACCTTGAATTTGCTCATTTGCGTATTTGATTAAATCTGACCAAACAAACACTCCTTCTGGATTTAGCCAATCCCTGACACTTCCAATCAAACCTTCTTTTCTGTCATATGGAACATTATGCAACGCTATATTTGATAAAATTGCATCATACTGTTGTTCTGGCACAAAATCCAAAATACTCATATTGATTATATTTGCCCTATCTCCATATTGTGACAAATTTAATCTAGAAGTTTGAGCCATATCTGGTGATGCTTCTACGCATGTAACTCTTGATTTAGGTAACTTCGAAAAAATTATTCCTTCAATATTTCCTATGCCAGAACCGATATCTAATATTTCTGCTGGAGAATATAATTGTAATAAATCTGTAACTTCTTCTGCAATTTCATCATATCTTGGAATAAACCTTCTTGCTTCTACTAAATATCTATCTCCTCTACCTTCGGCTAAACTTCCATAAAACCCTTGTGCAATTTTATTCTCCATACTATTACATGATTGCAGTTTCTTTATAAATCTTTCGTTTGTAGTCCCTCATACGTAGTTAATGATAATTCAGTCCCGCCCCCGATTTTATAAAACGCTCGCCCCAGAAAACTTCTTCGTCGCTTCGCTCCTCGACCACGTTGCACTCTCACTTCGTTCGGGGCGTTGAACAGGCATTTTACGGCTCGGTTCTTGCAGAACCTCACCCAAATTTCCCTACGGGAAACTTCGTAAAATGCCATACGTTATATTCAATTGTCGGCAGAAATATTATCTAGGTGGTCGGCTCGCTCTATTCTCGTTCAAATATTTCCCTTGGTACTTCTTCTCTAGGTTGTTTCTCAAAAGGTCTATCACTAACTATGCCGGAATTTTCTTCAACTTTTATGTAAACCGTATCAGAATAAGTTCCAACCTTAGGCCCGGATGCCTCTCCTTTTATGCTAAACTCACCTAATTTTGTGGGCTTTATTTTAGCAAGCACACTGGTTTTATTATTTATTAAATCTCTAGGTTTACCTGCAAGTTCTAAATTTCCATCAATAAATGCTATCCCTTCCTGTAAATTAATTTTCATAACCATTTCACTGTCCAAAAATCTATATGGAAAACTTGAAGGGTCCAGTGCAGGATTAATTTCTATTGTCAAAATAGCTTCTACAGTGTTATTCAACTTTGGTTCCCCTTTAATGTTTAGTGCGAGCAAAAACTCAGGAGCAAGGTCATCGCGATAAGTAAGCGGAGGTGGACTTGCCTGTTTATAAGAAATATAACTGTAAATTAAAACTCCCATGATAATAAGCAAAACGCCAACTGTGGCTATTTTAGTCTTCATATAATAGCTTTGTATTCAACAATACTTAATAAATTTTCCTTTTTGTTTGGTAGAAACCTAAAATTATTTTATCTCTAAACCGCCCATCGCCGACCACATTTTTAACGATAGTGCCGACAACTCTGAATTTTTCTTATTTTTAGTTCAATTTTGATTATTCTTGTTTTGTTTCGTCTAGAAATTCTTTTGCTGTGACTATCTTTATCCTTCTAAATTCCTTCAAATCTAATAAGTCTGAATCTCCAGTAACTATGTAATCCGCTTTACCATCAAAAGCGCATTCGACAATCTTATTGTCACTCTTGTCCCTAACAACATCAAATTTACTAGTTGCACCAATCATATGGCAATACGTCATAAGAATATCAATCAATTCTTGTATTCCTTCTTCTGGAAACTGGAATTTATTTCTTAGTTTGCCAGCAACTTCATCTAGAATTTCTGCAGAAGTTAACAGCCGGCATCTTCCCAAAATACCTCTTCGAACCACTTCATACGGATTTCCTCTCCAGAACACAGATGAAATTATTATGTTCGTGTCTGGCACTACTCTAATCATCTTCTAGCACATCTTTTTCTTTAATTCCTTTCCTTTTAGCATATAACCTTCCGAATCTTGCTAATCTTTCAAAATCCTTTACTGTGGGCAATTCTACTCTTTTGAAGATTATAGTATCCCCTCTACCATATACTGCAAATTTTGTCCCAGATTCTATTCTCATATGTTCTCTAATCTCCTGCGGTATTACAACTTGTCCTTTCGGAGAAGTTGTTGTTATTTGCACTTCCTTTTCTTTCATGTGGCATCACCTAGTAAAACTATTTTACTTTTTTACTTAAATACTTTTCGGTTGACCGGGCCGACCCCCATTTTTACTCTAGTGCCGACAACTCTGAATTTTCCTCCGCTTCGCTTCGGGACGTTGCACTAAAATTCAGGTATCTCTTCGAGAAACTCCCTAGCAGTCTTTATCTTTATTCCTCTAAATTCCTTCAATTCTAACAAATCAGGATCTCCAGAAACAATATACTCAACATTTCCAGTTACCCCGGCTTCTAGATGCATATTGTCATCCGGGTCATCTTTAATTACGTCAATCTTTTCTACTGGCTTGACAAATGTAGCTACTTCTAAAATCAATGCTTTAAATCTATCTTTCTGCTCTTTTGTAAATTCAAATTTCGGATATTCCAATGCTTCTGACAATTCTCTAAATTGTTCATCAGATATAACCAATTCAACTTCTCTATTAACTATCTTATCGAACACTTGCTTAGGATTCCCTTTCCAACCTAATGCAGAAATTAGTATGTTAGTATCTAGCGTTGCTTTTGTCTTGCCCATTTGATAGCCCCTTTTACATCTTTCTCCTTAACTTTCCTTTGTTTAAACTGTTTGGCTATCTCTTTGGATAAAGATTCGAATTCCACTCTAACATCAGGTATGTTAACTCTTTTAAACAAAACACCGCCTTTAACACTAAATGCAACAAATCGATCGCTAGGTTGGAACCTTTCCTTTATCCTTATATCTCTAGGCACTACTAGTTGTCCTTTGGGAGACATCTTGACTAACTCTTCTCTCGTTTGTATCACCTGTAAAACAGTTTAACTGTTCAACTATTTAAAGTTATATAAAGTATTCTCGTCGAACCCTATTTTTTACTGTCGTGCCGACAACTTTGAGTTTTTGCTTCGCAACGTTGCACTAAAATCCAATCCTTAACGGGAGAATATAACAGGCATTATATTCAATGTTTTTATACTGCAAAGACTAAATGCTAAAAATGCAAACCGAGAAAAAGAACAATAAAGAAAAGGAAATGGAAGAATTTCTAAAAAGATTACAAATTATGTTTGCTAAAGCTGTAAAGAAAGGTGAACGTAAGTATAAGAAATTTTATAAAAACAAGGTTGCCTTCAAAGGAGAAATAAAAGGAATAGGTCCATATCAAACTATTGAATTCAAGGATAGGGAAGGCAAGAACGAACTGGAAATACCTGTATCTTTTAGAATAGGAGACAAGGTAAAAATAACGATAGAGAAAGGTAAACAATAAAGCTTAATAGCAATAAAAGTTATATGATCTTTATGAAAGAGGAAGTAAAATTCAAAGAACCAGAATTAGAGAAACTGTATCAGAAGGTTTTACATAGAATGAAAGTTACAGGTACTAGAATTCGTAAGGGGCTTTAATCTCAATACCAAATTCCTTTTCAAGCTGTTTATTGTGTAGCATATCTTCATCCAAAGTAACAAAAACATTTACACCTTTGTCAACTGCAATACTTAGATTCAACACATCTGTTGTGCCGATCCTATTTTCCAGTTCTTTAACCTTTTCAGCTGTCTGAAATGTAGTTTTCTTTGGTACTGAGAAGCCTATCTTTCTCTTTTTAACCAGACTATCGAAGAATTGGAAGAATATCTCTTTTTCAGTCTTGTCAACCATGTCTGTTTCTATAATTACAAACACTTCCCCAACTACAGATATAGGAAGGATACCACGAGAATTGTAGCCTATTTTGTTGAGATAATTCTTGCAAGATTCTCTGAATTTGCTCTTTTCGTCAAATGCTTCTAAAATTATGCTAGAATCTATGCCGTGTAAAGGTAATCGTTGAAATCTTCTTAGAATCTTTTCCAAAGTTTTTTGTTTCATTATTCTAAAAATTATTTTTCTTCATATTAAAAGAGACGTAATCTCCCCCTTCCATTCGCATGTCAAGTTTTTTTTCCTATCTTGTCTGTATAAACACTCTTCGCACATTAACTTTATGATTATTTTTTATTTTTTCTAACATTCTTTTTTTCTTTGAACCCCAGAGCTGCAGAATTAATGCAATAACGCAGGCCTGTTGGTTTAGGACCATCATCAAAAACATGCCCTAAATGTCCACCGCATCTTTTACACAACACTTCAGTTCTATGCATGAGCAAGCTGTTATCTGGTTTGGTTTCTATTTTATGTTTAGAGACTGGTACAAAAAAACTCGGCCACCCAGTTCCAGACTCGTATTTGGCATCTGAAGAAAATAATTTATTGTCGCATCCGGCACAGACATACATACCTTTCTTCTTGTTATGGGCATACTTCCCGGTAAAAGGTACTTCAGTTCCCTTTTCTCTAAGAATGCGGAACTCTTCAGGGCTAAGACATTTCCTCCATTGCTCTTCTGTTTTTTTCATATTCCTCATAATTATGCTTAGGATTTAACTAACTTCAATCTGGTCTGCCGAATAGCCCAACTTAACAAGAATATCCTTCATCCTGTTCCTATGATCTCCTTGCAGTTCTATGTGATTGTCCTTGTAAGTTCCACCGCATGCAAGCTTTGATTTTAACTGTTTGGCGGTACCTTTTGCATTATCAGTTATACCCTCTACAATGGTTATAGGCTTGCGAAACTTTCTAACCTCAAGGAAAACTCTAATCTTATGAGTAGCTTGGTCTATGACTACACATGCGCATATGTCAGAAGGCAAACCGCACCGTGAACAAACATTTGCCATCATTGGGCTTCTGCATTTAGGGCAAACTTCAGCCACTTACGTCTTTCCCTCTTTCCTTCTTTATTGTAGCTATTCTAGCGATCGTCTTCTTTAGAACATGTATTTTACCAGGGTTTTTAATTGGCCTTCCCATCTTCACATTTCCATGCTCTTTAAGAAGTTCCAACTTTAGTTCAGCCAACCTTTTGGTCAAGTCGTCAGTTTTCATTTCTCTTATCTGTTTTATCTTAAGAATTGCCATTTGCTCTAAACCTTTATCATCGTTTCGAATATAAAAATCTAACGCTTCTCGTCTGGAACTTCCTTAATCACAACTTCCTTCGGCATCTCCTTCATTATGAAGACCTTGATGCCAACCATGCCTGGCTTTATGTTAGCCTGCGCATATCCTCTGTCCACAAGCCTTTCAGAATACTCGCCAGAGAACGCGACGAAACCTCTTTTGAATTTCTGGAACCTGCTCCTTTCGCTGCCTGCCAGCTTCCCTCCAACGTGAATCGAGATGCCGGTGGCTCCCTCTTCCGTAACCCTTTCAAGATAATAATTTGCAACCTTCTTGAAGTTTATCCCCCTTTCAATGGCTCTGGCAATCCTGCTGGCAACTATGTTTGCATCTATGAATGGGTTGTCGACCTCCTTTACGTCAACCAAGGGATTCTCGAATCCAAACTTCCCCTTGATTTCTTCGGCTATGTCATTTATTCTTCTGCCGCTTCTGCCGATGACCAAACCAGGCTTGTGCGCGAAAATTATTATCCTAGTCCCCAGAGGGGTTCTTTCGATTATCGTATGGCTGTAGCCGGCTTTCTCGAACTTGTTTCTCAAGAATTCCTCTACCTCAGATTCCTTTATCCCTTCTTTGACAAACACTTTCTCAATCGCCATAGATTCAATTATTGGTAGGGGCGATTTTTAAGGTTTTGGTTAAGTCATTTTTAAATCCTTTCTACTCTAAATTATATTTAATGCCAACAGCGGTGTATGCAACGAGATTCACTCCAACTCTTTTTGTCGCTAGTGCATACGAACCGAATCCTACTACCAGTTTCCCGCGTGAGATGAGAGTAAGACTGCTTAGACTGAGGCGATTGCTCAACAATACTTATTTATTGGAACTACAACCTGATTACAATGAAGCAGATGAAGGTGTACAAACAGTAGTCGGCATCACTAGATATGGTGAGCCCTACCTTCTCAGAAGGGTGCTATATTCCGGAAAAGTAGAGCAACAAGGCGATTTAGAAGTGGTTTCTGCTGGACAAGGGTTGGGAGAGGTGGAAGTTGGAATCTTTTCAGGTGACAGAGATTTTGTAGATGGCATAAGAACCAGAATGGAAACTGGTTTACCACCGTGGATAGTTGTTGAGAAAACTAGTAGATTGCAAGTATGTGCAATTGAAGATCTTTATGCAATTTCATTAAGAAAGAGACATCTTTTCAGATAACTCTTATCTCTCTTCAAGAATTATCTCTATATTCGCAGTTTTCGCTTCCCTTCCCCTGAACTTGAACCTTGATTTGGGTCTTACGAATTTCCTGGCTTTATCGGTTTTTGCTATTTTTACAAAAAGTTTTTCTGTATCCAAATTTTTCTGTCTAGCATTGGCTTCTGCGGATTTCAGAACTTGTAGGAAGGTTTTTGCTACAGTAGTATAATGCTTTCCATCTATGTTCGTTGTTTGGTTGATTAAACCGTCCAAAAATTGTTTGGCACTGCCAACTCTCTTCCCTTTCAATTCTCTTGACAATATAAGTGAACTTTTGAAAGATATTCTTGCGTCTGATAATTTGGATGAGATTTGCATAAAAATCAATTAATTAGTTCGAACTCTCTATTAATCCACTTTTCGTCTAATATTTTACTGGATATTATTTCTTGTTTCATCATATCACGAACCAACTCTTCTACATATCTTGGTTTTCTATTTAGTTTGTTAGCTATGTTTTTAATAGTTATCTTACTGCCTTCAGACTTTAATGCATTGCATATTTTTATAATTTCTTTGTATCTTGTTCCATTCTTAAATCTTGGTGGCAGCTTATAGGAAGATAACAATTCTTCTAATTTCTTTTGTTTTCTTTCTAAAGTGAAGTTAATTTTCTCTGCAAAATTTCGAATATTGGTTTGATTTGAAATTTGGATCATCCAGCCATACGTTTTAGTTCCATTCTTAGCTATGCATTCTCGAGTAGGACCGAATGGTCCATTAACTCGTATATCCAAAACCTCTAACATGTTTTTTAATTGCACTAATCTGATTGGTGGTGTATTATTGTCACTCGAATATTGATTCAATTGAATTGATCTCCCACTTTTTCCTTGGTTTACCGAACCTTCATCATCAAACGCTTGTTGAATAAATGGTAAATAGCAATCTTTATTTTTTAGAATAAATTCTGGTATATATGGGTTTTCTATCGTTTTCTTACCATGTTTAATTCCCAAACAATTTACTAACATAAACCCAATAAACCTTGGAAGCCATGCCTCAAAGGTATTATCATTTGCCAGATATTTTCTACAGGTAACTTGCCCTAGTACAGAACAAGTAGAAGCAATGAATCTATCAACCAAAATTTCCTCCTTATTTGTATAGAATGGGTATAATCCGGAACTAATACCACCGTCATATAAAATACAAGAGATAATCTGCGCCCCATCTTCATTATTAAAATTGATTGGAAATTTCGGATTGTATATAGGATTACCAACAAATTTACTTTTTATAAGTTCTATTTTATTTTCTAAATTTTCCAAAGAATATTCGCCTAGACCATTCGTTACTAAAAATTGAGATAGACTATGTACAAATTTCAAAGTAATTGAAGAGAATCTGCAATTCTCAAAGTCATAAATATTAACAGGTTCTACTTCTAATAGTCTGGCTAAATTATATCTTCCAGCAACAATTTTCAATGCGTCGAATACCATACGCTTTTGAATTGCATTAGGCAATTTAATGCAGATTTCGTCTTCAGGTAAATCTCTTAAATGAACTATCCCATCTTGTTCGGACACTATTATCACTATTTGCCAATGTATACAAATTACTCTAACAAATATATAAAGTTAACTAAAGTAAACTTCCAGCGCTTAAACAGAAAGAGGTATTTATTCACTACGTTTTAGTAGCTATATGCTTGGATCCTTTACTCGCACCAATCCCAGGCGCAGAGTGTTTAACTCTTGAAATTGGTATGCTGTATTCTCCAATCCTATGTCCAATCATCTCTTGAGCAATAACAACATTGGTCCACTTACTATTGTCACCAGCCTTGGCTCCTCCCTTGTAAACACCCAATTTAGTGCCAACCATCTCAGGCAAAATTATCATATCCCTTACATGAGTCTTGTGGAATTTATCAGGATTTTTTCGTACATTCTCTAAAAGTTTTTTTTGTTGATCTGTTAATCCTCTCTTTAAACTCCTTCTGTTTCTAGATGGCAGCAACCTGGCAATCTCATCAATCGACATCTTCTTCAATTCTTCTAGTGATTTTCCTCTATAATGAAATTCCTTTACCATATTATTCACTTACTTATTTTCATAGATATAAGAATTAACTTCCTTTTCTTTTTCCAGTTCTTCTTGCTGATATGCTGCCTACTTTAGCTCCTGGTGGGGCGTGCCTTGACACAACTCTTGTAGGCCTTGGGCGATGGCTCTTGCCCCCGTAAGGATGGTCTACAGGATTCATCACAACACCAGCTGCTCTGGGATATATCTTGCTCCTAGCATGCAATGCATGCCATTTCTTGCCGACCTTAACCCATGGCTTCTCTACCCTACCGCCCCCAGCAGGTATTCCTACAGTAGCTCTGCATCTTGCATCTATTTCTTTTACAGTTCCTGAAGAGAATCGAATCAAAATATTGTTGCCAGACCTTCCAATCACTTGTGCAAAAACACCACTGCTTCTGCATAATTTCGGACCTGAACCAGGATAGGTTTCTACGCCAAATATTTTTGTACCTTCAGGAATCTTTCCCAATTCCAAGACATTTCCAGCAGTAACATCGCCGTTGTATGTAACTATATCGCCTGCCCTCAACCCTTCAGGAGCTATATGCAAAACTTCCTTTCTATCTTCAGTCTTGATTATTGCAACTGGTGCGGACCTTCCGGGATCATGCTGTATATCAACAACTTTTCCAATAACATTACCAAAAGGGAAATATTCTACTCTACCTA
>CAZERL010000006.1:0-20044 GCA_964514495.1 uncultured archaeon | reverse complement strand
GCAACATCAATTGCTTTGAATTCTGGCTTCAATTTTACAAAGGCCTTTTTCTCTCCCTTAGGGGTTATCACTGTATTTACTTTATCCACCTTCACTTCAAAGACTTTCTCCACAGCTTCTTTTATCTGTTTTTTATCTGCTTTCCTGTTTACTGCAAAAACTATTTTATTTTCCTTCTCTATCAATGCTACGGATTTTTCTGTCATGTGGCTATATTTCAATATACTGTACGGATCCATGCTATCAGCAACTTGAGTTATGTATTTAACTATATAAAAGAAGGATAAAAACTTAAATTTTAAGTAACAATAAAATTTGATATGCTAGAAGAAGTAAAGTTAGTGAAAATTAGAGCAGAAAAAGTTGGGCTTCCTGCACAATATCATGATAGATATGTTCGTGGTTGGCTTAGACAAGAGAATAATAAAGATGGGTATACACCTCTTGATATGAGGGTATCTGGCTTAGGTAGCAATGCTGATATTATTGCAAATACAGATCCTATACCCGAACAGTATAAGCCGACTGTGACAGATAATCTTTCAAGAATGTATTCCCTCCCGCCTGAAAAAATAACTTATTGGCTATAACGAAATTATTTGAGTTTATCTAACGCTGATTTAGTAAAAATAGTTAGTCTCCCTTGGTGTGCACCAGGTGCTAATGCTTCAGCAGATAGGTTTTCAACTCTACAAACATTACACCCAGTTAAATTTTTTACAGCCTTGCCGATGCCTTTGTCGTCTGTGATGACAAATAAAGGCCCTGTCTTCCTTTTATATCGCCTGCCTCTAGATTTCCCTTTACCAGCTCTGATTTTCTTTTCCTTAATTCGTTCCAACTCCTCTTCCAACCCAATTTTTTTAAGAAATTCTACCAATTCCTTAGTTTTGGAAATACTTTGTATTTTGTCTTCAACAATTAAAGGCAATTTTATTTTTTCAACCTTATGCCCTCGTTTAGAAACTAATTCTTTGATTGCTGTTGCAGCTATAGCTGAACTGATAGTTTTTCTCCTTTCCTTTTTGTTAATTTTTTGTTCCCATACCCTTTCAACTAATGGGGGGAATGCTTCTCTTCCTTTGACAGCTTGAGGAACGAATCTAGCTCTAAATGTTAGCCAAGGCACAGTCTTACCATGCAGTCTAGGCAATCGTGCCATTTCCCTTCCAATCATTGCCCATCTATGAGCACCAGTTCTGCCAGGTCTACCGCCATGGAAATGTGCACCAGTTCTTTTGCCTGCTAAAGGACTGGTTCCATATGGCTGTCTTCTTCTGCTTTGTGATGTTAATACAGCACGTAAGATTAAATCTTCTCTGATTGGTTCAGAGAAAACTTTAGGCAATTCTATTTCTTCCATAGGTTTTCCGTTTAAATCCAAGATATTAACTTTCATTCAAAACCCCTTGAACTCGATAAACTCGAAGTTGCTCTCTCAAATTTCTTGCTAAATTAACATATCTTTCTACTAGCTCTTTACCAGCTAATACATGAGGACAATTCGTATAACCACCAGAATAAGATCTCACAGGCGTTAAAATACCATTTCTAGATGGCCCTAAAGCTCCAAGATAACGTATGTCAATCCTTAAATTTTGAATTAATTGTGCTGGAGTAACTTGTCCTTGTTGTGAAGTATAATAAATTACTCTAATACTATTATCTAAAATTCTTGCATAACTTTGATTATGCCCCCATCCTATTATTTCCATAACTGATTTACTCATTTGTTCATCAGGCTCTCTATCACCCAAACTAAGTATATCTATAACTAATCCATTCATTTCGTCTAACAATTCTTCTTTTGACTTCTCAGGAATTACCATACAATCACTTTACAATCTCCTTAATTTCTGGTAATAAAAATTTCAACTTATGCGGCCTAATAGCAGGCCTTAACAATACTAATCTTTTCTTTGTTCCAGGGACAGAACCTTGTAACAGTATATAATTACCTTTAATAACACCATACCTAGTAAACCCTGATTTAGGAGTAATGTCGCCATCACCAATCTTCAATACCCTTTTATTCAACTCAGTCCTTGTGAATGTTCCTAATTGCCCTGCCATCGGTGATGTCCAAAGAACTCTCCCTGGTGTCTGTGCTGCTATAGCTCCAACATGTCGCCTTTTCTGTTTCGCATGTCTATTCTGAATTCTAACGCCAAATCTTTTCACAGGACCTGCTGTACCTTTTCCTTTTGTAACAGCAACGACATCAACCAACTCACCTTCTTTAATGACATCATTAGGCTTTATTTCTTTACCAAGCATCTGTTTAGCAAAGGGTAGTTTTTCACCTGCATTCAATCCACCAATCTCCACTTCAAATACCTCAGGTGTCTTTTTACCAACACCAGAAAGTCTAGGTTGTGTGGAAACTATCAAGCGCAAGTTTGTTATTTTATCCAAATTCTTCTCTATTGCCGACAACTTTTCTTCGGTTTTAAAATTGCCAGCTTTTATTTTTCTAGACAAGTTCTTAGGCAAATCCTTTGTTATTGCTTCTGTTAAAACTTTCGAACCTTGGGTTGCTTTCTGATAAGCACGTACACCGATAACCTTCAAAGGAGGGCAGTCCAAAACTGTTATTGGAACGGAAATTTCTTGCCCAAAAGTTGGGGAACCTTTTACATTATCCAAAACTATTGCATGCAGCATGGATGACTTATAGCCTGCGAATGCCAAAACTTTAGGTTTGTCTGTGACTGGATAGGCCGAAATGCTTGGATACAATCTTTTGGCTCTAACTCTTGGGTGGAACTGCAAACTTCCTTTTCTTGGTTTCTTGACTTGCGGCATTAAATCACCAGATTATAATTTTTGGATAAGAATGGTTAAAAAGGTTTAAAACTGGTTTACTGCCTTCATTTTATAAACATTCTTTGTTAATTTATTCGTATGGTTGATAAATGTGTTTTTTGCGATATTATAAGTAAAAAGACTAAGGCGTTTGTTATTTACGAGGATTTAAATACTGTAAGTTTTCTTGACATCATGCCACGTTCAACAGGCATGACAATAGTAGCACCGAAACAGCATTATACGGAATTTGATGAAAATCATGAGAGTTCTACAGCAACATTCCAATCCGCACAGATTGTTGCAAAGATGATTAAAAAAGGTCTAAATCCGATAACACTCGATTTTTCAATAATACCATCTCAAGAGGTTCCGCACTTCCATATTCGTTTATATCCGGTTTATGATAAGGAGATTCCTTTGGTTGAAAACCAGCCTAAGCAGGCAACAGAACAGGAACTGAATGAAGTTATGAACAAAATAAAATCAATACATATTGAGATGCCTAAGAGGGATGTACATTTGCCTGAGGTGAAGGAAGAAAAATCTCGTGAGCCTGAAAGAAGTAAGGAAGATGTTTACTGGATTAGGAGGGAAAGTGAAGTTACTTAAACTTTATAGGAAATACTAACATTATTCAATCTGGGCAATTGCAATTGTGCCATTGTTTCTACATCCAGCTCAGTTCCGTATGGTGAGGATATTCTCCAGTGGCTTAATTCATGATACAATCTGTCGTTTGGATGAGGATCGTAAAATTCCATCCTAGGACCGAACCAAATCTTATTCCCATCAGTCATTGCTGTTGCAAACCATGGAACTTGATAACTATACAGAACTACTTCAACGTTTTGGTAAGAAAGCTGATGACGGTTTTTATACGCTTCATACAGCACTTGTGAGTCTATTGATGGGGTTGAATAATTGCCATGCTGTTTTTGCTCTTTCGTGTCTTCCTTATCTTTGATTTTCTTCTTGTTTTCTTCGTCTTCTTCAATCGTTAACTCTGTTACAGGCAGTTCGACCTTTTCTTTAGTTTCCTCGGGTAATTTCTTTAGGATATCTGCCTCTTTTATGAGTTCAATTTGTTCTGCTTCTTCTTCCATAATTATTCACATGACGGAAAGAATATAAATATACTAACTTTTAGTATAAACTTAAACAAATAAGAATTTAATGAGTATTTACAAAACTGGTTTACAACGATCAATAGTGTCATTGAGGAGAAGGAGAACCCCAGATGTACACGAAACTCCTCCTGCAACTACATACCAACCTTATTCTTCAGAACCGTTAAAGTGGGTAGATGGAACTGGTTTTGGTTTATATGTTGCTTCTGAAAGATTTCCACGAGAACAAGATAGAGTAGACAGTAGAAAAGTTCTAGACTTACTGCCTAGATACGGCTTAGGTGGTATACCAACTAGACATTTACATGACTCGGAAAGTTTGAGAATTGAAACTGATGTATTCTTTGCAAGGATAATTCAAGAGGGAGAACAAAAAAATGAAGTACAATTGCCTGTTTTAGTAACTGCAACGCTGGTAAGTATGAAGGGTTATTCGGGACTCCAAGAAATCTCTCAATTTCTAGAAAACGGTATGCCAAAAACCTGATGATCAGAGTGTTACAACAAATGCAGAAAGCCCATAAGCTATAAACTTAATTCTAAATTCAAAACTGCGTTCTTATAGCAACCTGACTACATTAGTAGGTCTGGCAATACCTGACCAATCGCCATTGGCAAGACGTCTATATAGCATAAATGCTACATCATTATGGTTTTGGCGACCTTGTATTTCTGGTCGTATAGGAGCTGGTTCTTTGTATCTTGCTGCATGTTCTGCCATTTCAGCTCCAGCTATGTAATGGAAATGCACAGTTGGATACTGTTGACGCAATATATCATATAACTTTTTCATACTAGACCTCGTAATTCCTTCAAAATCAAACTTGTCACTGACAGGCGTTGTGGTAAGAACGAACATTACATGCGGAGGAAGCGCGTAATAGAAAACAGCTGACCTAGCGACAGAACCTATTCCTCGTTTTCTATATTCTTCTTGTAAAGTAGTTAATTGTAAAAATATAGCAGTATCTCCTTCTGGATCTATGGCTAATTGCCATGTACTTGGTGTTACGATATGGTTGTATGATGGATGGGTTTTAACTAGCCTTTGTGGATCTCCGTTTACATCAAGTATTGTTGTCTCTGCTACTACTAACGGAGTTCCTGGAGTGTTGTTTTCATAACTTCTGAGAACAAAGTACATCTCACCAGCATTTTTAACCATAAGACGTGCTTCTTCCATATTTACTGGTGCAAAAGCTCCACCCCATTCTTCTAGTAATCCACGCTGAGTACTCGCTAAGTGTTCCCCATCACCTAACAAATCATTAAGTCTCTGTAGCGCATATAAACCTTTTCCAGGGGTTACAATACCAGAAGGCATAACTGTAGCTGGTTTAGTAGTAGATGCTGAAATTCTTGTGTCTGCCGACATAAAATTTAAAGATTATTATTGTTAAATTGCTATTTAAACATGTTAAGCGCCAGTGGTCCAGCCTGGTTAAAAATTGCCAATAGACGCGAGCCTTCCAAGCTTGCAATCAGTTAAAACTGACAAGATACGGGGGTTCAAATCCCCCCTGGCGCATCATGAGAATCAACTGGAACGATGTTTACGTATGGGTAATAATTGCTCTATCGATAATGGCTGTTGCTGGGATTTATGTAAATGGCTTGGAAAAAACCTTGCCAACGATTTTGGTTGCAGTCTTGACAGCTTCTTTGTTGGATGGATTTATAGAAAAATTATTTTATAAAAAATCGATTTTCCCCTATTCAGGAATAATTTCAGGTTTGATAGTTGGCTCTATAGTTTCATTTGAAGATCCATTGCATATACCTTTAGTTGCATCTGCTGTAGCGATAATTTCAAAGCATATTCTGAAATACAAAGTCTACCATGTCTTCAATCCAGCAGCTTTTGGATTATTAACAAGCTTTCTATTGTTCTCAAAATTCGATTCTTGGTGGGCTGCTGTTCCTTATTTGATGCCGTTTCTTGTCATAATAGCTTGGAAGATTGGGAAATTGTGGATAGCAATTCCGTTTCTATTGACTTTTGTTTTTCTCGGTTCTTACACGAACAATCTAAAATTCCAAAATATTGCAGATGTTTTAAGCCTGCCTTATTATTTCGCATTCATAATGGCTGTAGAACCAAAGACTACTCCAGTATCCAGAAACCAACAAATTGCGTTCGGCATATCATTAGCTGTTCTGTTAGTTTTGCTTTCTTTTGTTGTTAGGATTCCTTATGCCATCTTCATCAGCCTGCTAGCATTAAACTTTATCTATTTCCTTTACAGAACAAGGAGATAGCTTTTAAACGTTTTTAAATCAAAATAATCGTTTATATTAGTGACTATAATGTTGCAAGATACTTTAGCCGATGCATTGTCTGTAATCAAGAATGCAGAAAGGATAGGGAGAAGAACGTGCGTTACCAGAGCCTCTAAGGAAGTGAAGGCTGTGCTGAAAGTTCTGCAGGATAATAATTATATAGGTGCTTTTGAGTTTGTGGATGATGGGAGAGGCGGGAAGTTTAATGTGGGATTGAAGGGGAAAATCATAGATACGAATGTGATCAAACCAAGATTCTCTATGGCATTGGATGAGTTTGTGAAATGGGAGAAGCGTTTCCTGCCAGCCCGTAACATCGGATTGTTGGTTTTAACAACACCAAAAGGCATCATAGACCACAAGAAAGCAAGGGAATTGCATGTTGGTGGGAAGTTGGTTTGTTTCGTTTACTGAGTGATTTGAATGTATGAAAAAGAACTGCTTGTTCCTGAAGGCGTAGAAGTCGAAGTTTCTGGAAACAATGTGAAAGTTAAGGGGGCTAAAGGTGAGATAGAAAAGCGGTTGATATATGAAAAGGATATTAGCATAGAGAAGATCGACGGCAAGGTGAAAGTTTCTTCTGAATCTGACATGAGGCATTTCAAGGCCGTGGTTGGTAGCGTGATTGCCCATGTAAGGAACATGGTTGATGGCGTGACGAAAGGCTATACGTACAAATTGAAGGTTGTTTATTCCCATTTTCCTGTCACGGTAAAGGTTGAGGGGAAGAAAGTACTCATACAGAATTTTCTAGGCGAAAGGACACCTAGGGTAGCAAAGGCTGTTGGTAATTCGCAAGTAAAGGTTGATGGTGCTGATATAACTGTTACTGGTATTGATGTGGATGATGTATCACGCACAGCCGCAAATATCGAACAATCTACAAGAATTACTGGCAGAGACCGTCGCGTTTTTCAAGACGGTTGCTGGATAATTTCAAAAGGCGAGTAAATGAGGTTCATGGGTTTTGGCATGACTGCAGACATAATTGTTGAGAAGGAGAACGAAATTGTTTTGATAAAAAGGAAGAACGAGCCTTACAAGGGATACTGGGAAATGCCAGGAGGCTTTGTTGAAGAGAATGAGACTGTTGAGGAAACAGCATTGAGGGAAGTTACGGAAGAGACGTCGTTGAAAGTAAAGCTGAAAGAAATTTTGGGAGTTTACTCTGATGTCAAAAGAGACCCGAGAGGAAGGGTTACTACGGTTGTGTTTATCACAGAAGCTGTCGGTGGGAAGTTGAAGGCTGATACAGATGCCGAGGATGCAAGGTGGTTTGATGTTAATGATGTTGATGCCGATAGTCTGGCGTTTGACCATCCGAAAATATTCAGGGCTTATTTAAAGTGGAAGAAGCAAAAGAGAACTTATTGGAGTGGAAGAGAATGAATCCTAGAAAGAAGCCGAAATTCAGAAGGCACATGCACGAAGCTTACAAGAGGATAGGCACTTCATGGAGGAAGCCTAGAGGGATACAGTCAAAGGTTAAGATTAAACAAAAGAGTAGACCAAGAATGCCTAATGTCGGTTATGGAGCGCCTAAAGAACTGAGATACCTGCATCCTTCTGGATTCAAGGAAGTTCTGGTTCATAATGTTGATGAGCTGATGAATATTGACAAGGCTAAAGAGGCTGTGAAGATTGCGCATACTGTGGGCGAGAGGAAGAGGATTGAGGTTTTGAAGAAAGCAGAAGGGATGAAGATTAAGGTTTTGAATCCTGGAGTTAAATGATTTAATTCTTAAGTTTCAATTTAGTAATGAGTTTGTATGGAATTTGAATTCTCTAAAGGCACTCTTAAGTTAAACAAAGTATTGTCAGCCTTGGATAAGTTTGTTTTTGATTTTGTAGACTTGCTTGAAGCAAACAAGATAACATATGTGATAGTCAGCGGCTATGTTTCGATAATTTTAGGCAGGACAAGAACGACCGAAGATATAGATATTTTCATCAAGGAAATTGATTTTAACAAGTTCGAATCATTCTTCAAATCCATGGAGGATAAAGGATATTGGATATTGAATGCTACAGATGCTAAAGAGCCCTTCGACATGCTGGCGGACAGGTTGGCCATAAGAGTGGCGGAAAAGGGGAAGGCCATACCGAATTTTGAAATAAAATTTGCAAAGAAAGATACCGACTTCCTCTCTTTGGGCAGCCCATTGAAGGTTGTTATTAATGATAAGACGATTCTTATATCGCCGTTGGAAATCCAGATACCATTCAAATTCTGGCTTGGAAGCGACAAGGACATAGAGGATGCTATACATGTCTACAACCTCTTCAAAGGCCATCTTGACCGAAATTTGCTGCTGGATGTGGGCAAACGGTTAAATGTGGAAAAGGAGATGAATAAATATGGAATCGGATAGGGATGCCAATCGCAAGCAGAGGCTTGAGTGGGTTAACTATTGGACGGATTTCATGAAGAGGAATACAAACGAGGTGTGGTCCAAGCAGCAGGCTGATTTTATAAATTCTGTGATGAGATCTGCTGATGTAGATCCGAAAATTTATATGAAAGTTAAGAAGCTGGTTGAGAAGATTAAGGTTTTGAATCCGGGAATCAAACAATAATTATCTTTTAGCTGCTGCTCCGTAAGGTGGACCAAGTTGTTTTTGAAACCCTCACAAAAGAATTGCTTAAGAAATGGAATGAGAACAAAGATGGGAAATAGTGCTTATAGACGTATATGCCACCCGAGGAGCTTACCTACCTTCCAAGTAGGCAAAGACAGTCGACGCTCGGGTGCTTATTTTTATTAAATATCTGCAAATACAACAAATTAAAGATTTAGATGGCTGGCCAATATGAGGAATTGAGTTGCCCGTTTTGCGACAAGGGTAGAATATCATGCTTGTATTTTCCTAGACCCAAATGTTAAAAGGAGCGTGCAAAATCTCTTCTAGATAAGGTTAATTGACAAATTTGTAGTCATTTCAGACCCCCGACAGATTTATCAAATTCTTTTGCACCTGTTCTAATCTGTTGGGCTAAAGTTAGAAGGCGCTTTTCGATTTTCTGTTTAGTATCTTCACCGTTTATTTTCAGTTGCTTCTTTTCGGCGTTTGTGTATTCTGGAATTTCTTTTTCCATTAAATAATTTACTATCAGTTGTGGCTTTTTGTCCTTCCATTCATTCAACTTGTTGACATTTAGCTTCTCTTTCAAATAGTCGTAATGCTTGATGAAGAATGCTTGTTCTGAAGGCAGTATTTCTGGACAGAATATGTTGAACGGGATTATACTAAGCAACTCTTCCGGAGTTACAGACGATTTTGCTATTTCATTCCATACTAGAGAATCTTCAGATGCTAGACCCGACTTGAACCATTCAATCGCCTCATAACATTTCTGCATGCTACTTTTTGTGAATCTAAGATCTGGTGGTAATGTAATATTTTCACTGTTTAAAAGATCAACTGGAATAATCCTAATTATTGTATCATCTTTCTTATCAGTATAAATCTTAATGATTTCAGAGAACTCTTTCAATGAAGTCCTGTAAGGAATCTTAACGACATGCATAGCGACTCGGACGTTTTTACCCACATTTCTCATTATAGTGGCCACTCCTGCTAACCTCGGAAGAGTTTTTAGATATTTTTTCAATCTGTCACTTGTTTTGTTTATAATCAATAGAAACGTCCTTTCATGTTGAAGGGTTTCTCTCAAATCATGTTCTAGTTTTTTGAGAGTATCCTTGCTAATCCCATATGTGGAGAGTTTACCTTCCTTTATGATGGTAACTAAAGTATCATGAAAGTTTTTGGTTTGATGAAGCTCTTCTCTAAGTTCATAGAATTGAAGGTCTTTGTAATAATTGGTAGTAAAATGTCTTAGTATATCATTGTAGTCTGAACTTTCAGCAGGAACTATTAAAATGCGGTATGTGTCCAAAAACTCCTTCACAGAACCGTTTAATTCCCCGTACTTGATACCGATATTTTCTGCATATTGTCTTATCATATCAAAATCATACGGTTCCTTTGTTTCATTCCACTTTCTGCAATAATAGCATAGAATAAGACCATTTCTCCAAGCAGAATCTTTTTCAGTGAAACCATTTTCTATCAATTTAGTAAGAATAGCTATTTCTGTATCTTCTTGATCCAGACCTTCTTTATTTAACGTCTTCTTTAATGACGTTGAGAAAAACCGATTAAATTTATCTACTGTCGTTTTCTGGATGTTTTTTATTTTCTTCCGCTCTTTAATTTCTTTGAAGAAGTCCTTTAGAGAGAATCCTATTACACCAAGAAAGGCGGAGACGATAATCAATGCTATTTCCTTCAGCGTGCTTGTTGGAAAATAAATTAAGGTTAGAAGATTGACTACTAGGAGCATTATGAATAAAAATAGCCAGTTCATCTTCACACCTTACCCAGATCTTTTTCTTATTTCTTGGATTTCTTCATTGTGTTTTTTTATTTCCCAGAAGTCCTCCATTAGTCTATTTGGATGCCTTTGCAGATTGTTAGTTATCTCCTCGAACGTCTTGCTAAAAATATTTTCTATGTAGATCAGGCAATCTTCAACATGTCTTTCATTACAGACAAAAATTCCAATATCGTAAAAATGTCCTAGAACTTCTAAATAATCATCCGGTTTCAACACCGAGTGCTGATAAAGAGTAAATTTAATTTCCTCTACACCTACAATTTCATACTTTTCATTAGTTATTGGTCTGAAAATTGGCTTCGAAGTTACAATTAACGGCACAAACAATTTTGCAGAATAAAAATTTCCTTCTTGCGAATCAACAAATTGCTGGAGGGGAACATTCTCAAAGGTTCCAAATTCTCTAGAGTAGTCTTGGAAAGCAGACAATCGTGATCTGATAAATTTCTCTTTAGTTGCAGGAAGAATCGTATCTTCGACTATATTGAAGATTTTTTCGTATTCTGGAATTTTATTATCTTTATCTTCCTTCCCGCTGATAATGTGATACAATGAGGTATCTTTTATATCAGATGAAATGAAAACGTTGCCGAATCGCTCCAAAAATAGCGATACAACCTCCGAGTTTCTATAAACTCCATAATTTGCACTTTGGAAAGCCGTTAATAACGGACCAACGAAGATTTTGTTAGCTGGGTTGCTTGTATCTGGTATGGCAAATAAGAACTTCTTACTATCACTCGAATATTTACAATCCCCTACTAACTGTAAATCTATGGCAATTGTTAGTTCCTTCAATATTTTCTTCTGATCTTTCTTATAGGCGCTTATGTCGAAACTCTTTACGATTTGCTGATTACCATCAGAGACTGTAAAAAATCCTTCTTGAACCGAGTTATAACCTCTTTCTCTTAGTTTTTGTCTTATTTTGAATTCTAGAGGAAACCCAAGTTTGTTTAAGCCATCTAAAAATTTCTTCTTAAATTCAGGGTTATTACTAATTGTATCGATCAAACTCTCATTGTCGATATTTATTTCACTCATTTTTCATCTTCCACCATTTTGATTTTTTCTGCTGTTAGAGCGTAGAGCTTGTAGATGAGCTGGTCTATTTCCTTCTCCAGCTTCTTGACCTTGGTCTGCTTCTCCAATGTTTTAGGGTAGTCCTTGTCTTTAGTTATGGCGAGAATTTGGTCGACGAGTTTAACGAAGGGTTGTTGCTGTTCCCTATTCAATTTAGGAATGGGTATCTTTTCCATAGCAAACTTTTTCCATTGAACCGTTCCCATCCCAGAGCTATTGCAGATGAGTTTGAAGTAGAATTTGCATATTGTAGAATTAAGGAAAGCGAGTAGATACTTTAGGGATCCTCCCGTCATTAAAAAAGCTCCAGCAAGAACGTACTCTTCTTCAGTAGAATAAGAGAACTTGTTTTTGTCTGTAAGTTCTATCCAGATAATTTTTTCCTTCTTGAAGTCCTCTAAGAAGGCACAGTTTCTCAGATTTGTCCAATGGTTACCTTGGTCTTCTCTCTTTTCTACTTGACCTCCAGTTCGTTTATTTATTTCGTTTAGAAATTCATAGATTGCTGGATAGTCCTTTTTGACATCAACCGGCGAAATATGTTTCGTTCGTGAACCGTGCAATTTGTATCCGTTGTGGGTATTAATTATCCAGAGTCCGTTCCACCTGTAGGAATACTTACCAATATCGCGGCCTCGAATTATGGGTTTTATAATTTCCTTGTTTTTCGAGTCCTCTTTGCACAGTTTCTCTTTGGTCTTGGTGTCAATCACAAAAGCTTCGTTAAATCCTGTTAGTAATCCACGGTTTATTTCCAAATCCCAGTTTTTTAGTAGAATTCCTTTCTTTTCTATCTTAGTTTTCAACTCAAGAATATCTGGCTCGGCCAGAGTCCACGCAGATTCATCTAAGTTATCTTGATCTAAGGATGACGTTTTTTCTTTTATGATGTTGTCACTAAACGTAACTTCATTATGTTCGCGATGCCCTCTTTTTGTTATAATCACAGCTGTATTGGTTATCGCCTCAAACATGTGTTTCTCTCCAAAGTCGATTATCTCTCGTATAGAAGTGTTGTGCTTGAGGAAATTCCTTAGGTGAATACCATATTTGGCTCTCATGAACTTGTTCGATGAGATAAATGTAAGGGTTGCCTGCTCTCTAAGAATCTTTATTCCTCTTTCATAGAAGTATGTGTATAAATCTGCAGTTGAAGTGAATACTTGATAATTTCGTTTCAAGGATTCCTTATATTCCTTGATTTCTTCTTGCCTTACATAAGGCGGGTTCGCAATAACAATATCGAACCCAGGATTCTCGCGCTGGAAGACTTCTGCGAAATAGAGCTTCCAGAGAAAGAATGGCTTTGAGTGGAACTTCTTGTACTGCCTCAGCTTTTTCATAGCCTCTTCGTTGCCCTGTTCTTTGAGCGTTTCCTCTATTAGCTCCCATTCTAACTTGTCTATATCATCTGTATAACGTCTTTTGAGTTCTCTGTTCTGTTCATTGAAGAATAGTTTTTGCAGTTTCTTCAACTCATTGAGTTTTATTCTAGACTGCTTAATTCTTTGTTGGAGAGTATCTAACAACGTGACTTGTTGACCATTTTCATTTGTTCTCGATGCGAGTTCTTTCTTCTTCTTTTCAAGCTGTTTTAACTCTTTCTGTATTTCTTTTATTCTATCATTTTTTGCTTTTCTCAGACCCTTATGAATTTCTCCGAGTTCGCGATAAAGTTTTTCGATTTTTTTGTCTATCTGTTCTGTCTCTATGTTGTTAGTTTTTACAGGTTCACCGAGCAACTGTTCATCAAAAAGTTTAACGCCTTCAAATTCTTCCAATAGGCTGTTTCCAACCATGATTTTGTGATCTAGATTAGGTAAAGGTTTGATATTTTTCATGTCTAATTCATCAACAATGAGAGACAGCCAAAATCTGAGTTTTGCTATATCAACAGCAGACGAGTCTATATCCACCCCATATAAGCAGTTTTCTATAGTTTCTCTTTTTAGATTGTAATCAGTTCTTCCTTTTCTATCCTCTTCTGGAAAGAAAGGTGTCAATACGGATCGTGCCTTTACTATCAGAGTCATCATGCCAACAGGAAAAGCACCTGACCCTACTGCAGGGTCTGCTATCTTTACATTCTTAAGAAGCGAATCTATCATTTTCCTATTCTCGATTATGGATTTCGGTAGAGTCAGACTATTTATATGCTTAATGAGTTCTTTCCGAAGTTCATTGGCTCTATAGGGAAAACGCGCAATTTGTTCGTTGATTTCTTTTATCTGAATGAGGTGTCGTTCATCCTCAGAATTTGTGAATTCCCCAAAACGGATGAAATTTTCTATATCTTCGTGAGGGATGTCTATATTAGTTTCTAGGTAGTTGATAAGACTCTGCTGACACATGTAATGAACAATCTCTCTAGGGGTATAGTACGAACCCGTTGATCTTCTGTCCTTAATCTCAAGAAGATTTTCAAAGACCTTTCCTAGCATCTCCGGATCTATCGCAACCTCTTTTTCAAGAGGCTCGTCTTCTTTTATCGTAAAATTATACCTGTCAAATGTTTCCAATATTTTCTGAAAGATTGCATTGTCCAGTAATATATCTGTTGCAACCCAGTCATAATCGTTGATGGGCTCAAACAGACCACCATTAAGGAAGGGTATCTTACAATTGAACCTGCTATAATAATCATCATCACGTTGTGTTGCAAGGGCTTCATAAAAGAGGGGCTCGAGAATGTCGTTGAAAAAATTATCGTAAGATACTATATACTTGTTGAACAGTCTTCTAAGGAAGTTTTTCGAACCACTTCCCCAAGGTTGAAACTCGCCTCGCTCAAGTCTTCGGACACCAAGCCATCCTTTTTTCTGTAAAAAATAAATGAATACTATTTGACCTAGAAGTTTCTTACAAAAGTCTATGGAAGATATATCATTATCTTCGAACTCTTTTTTCACATGTGGATCATTTTCTATGATTTTGTCAAGAGACTCTTTTAGTTCAATATACAGCTCTTTATATTCGTTGAAGAAATCTTTCGTGACTTTTTCTATAGTGAATGCCGTTTCTATATCATCTATTAAAGGCATTGTTTCTTCCGTCATAACAAGTTCAAGGAATTGCTTTTTGCATGTGTAGTTTGGTTCATTCTTGCCTACTAGAAAAGAATATCTTTTGGCAGGTGTGAGCTCTCTCTCAACATTCACTTTACCGGAACTGCCCTCTTTGAGGCTATATTCCATTTTAATAAACGAAAATCTCCAATCAGGAGAACCGTCTTCGTAAAAAGCTGCAAGTGCAGCATCCTTTTCGGCATTGCCTAGATATTTTGCCACAAAGTTCCTTTGCATCGTACGTGCTCTCTCAATTGACGTGGGTTTCTTTAGTTTCACAACAAGCACGTCAAGAATCTTCTTACCCTGTTTATAGCTGCCAAGAAGCTGATAAGAATCTATAATAATTACTGTATTCCTTCCATACAGGCCAACCTCTTGGATTCAAACCAAATTCATTAAGGAGTTCCCTGACAAATCTTACAAATCGGCTCAGGTCAAAACTATTGCTAAATGTGTCTTCCAGAAGCATCCCTGCGGCTTGTCTTTCCAATTTCAATTACCCCCTACAAGATACTCGGAAAGTATCACTTCTTTTGGGCCATATACTTCTGCAGAACTGCCAGCAACTGGATTTTGAAATAATTCCGGTGATATACCAGCTTTTATCCTTGCCAGAATATTCAGAGGCGTCTTTTCTTTCTCGATGGTTTTCAATATCTTCTTGATAGTGGGTTTTGGTATAGCGCCGTCTCTTAATAAACTCATTACTCGCTGTAAATATACTTCATCATCTTCGGTGAACTCTTTAGACTTTTCTATCGCCTTAATTACTCTGAAGAATTTTGTCTCTTGGTTTCTTCCTCTTGATGGCAATACTTCATCCTGCTCCGTTGTAAACACCTTGTCGAATGCATTTTTGTTCATCTCAAGGTGTTTATAGAAATCTGAACCCAGCTTTTCTACCTTTGTGCCAGATTCGGCTTTAAGGATTTCTGCGGCTTTGAAAAAATCTACCTCATCTACAGTATTTCCATTAGTCGTAAAAATTTTCCTTAACTTGTCCCTTCTAAAGAATGTTATAACAGAATTATGCTTCTCATTGTATTTTCGCGCAGTTCGTGCTTTTTTTGGAAGTCTTTTGATCTTGTCAAATAAGTCTTTATTATTGTCTCGAATTTCTCTAAGAAATATAAGATATTTCAGTTCAGAGTCCTCTTCTTCATCCTCTCCCGTAATTACTTTCTTTGAAGTAAGTTTCATAAATAAGTCATGCGATTTTATTTCCTCGTCTGTGAGCAAGCGTGCATCATTTCCTAACATTTCTATAAACGCTTTTATTTTAGCCATTGCTGCCTCTTCCAGCTTTATGTTTTCATTTATAGGACCTGCTGGGAAGAAGTTATAGGTGAATATTTTATTGAACTTTGTATCTACACGATTTATTCTGCCTACGCGTTGCATCATTCTTGTAGGATTCCATGGTATATCATAATTTATGACTATGTTCGACCTATGTAAGTTGACGCCTTCAGATAGTACCTCCGTGGAGACGAGAAGCCTGTAATCATCTTTCTTATTTCTAGCGCGAGGGTCAAAGTTTTCAATCACGTCCATTCTGACATTTGCACTGGATGAACTAGAGAATACAAGAACATCATTTTTCAATTTTGGATTCAATTTATCTCCCAGGTATTGAGCCGTCTCTTCGGATTCTGTGAAGACTATGATTTTGCTATTCTTAAGAATAACATCCTTTGTTAAAATCTCGATGAACTTATCAAACTTAGGATCCCTATGGATATCTTTCCACATACTTTCTATTTCTTTTAGTATTTTCAGATCACTTTCCAAGTTCCTTAAGAATTCTGGTCTGAAATCTTTTGAGGAATATTTCTCAGCTTCCTTTTCTTCGATAAGTCGTTGTATTGCTTCTTCATCGTCATTTTCTAAAAGCTCAAATATTTTGTTTATGTATCTTTTACTGACATAGACATTACCTTTTTTATATTCCTCCAAAAATCTCGTGTATGAGTGAATGAATCTTCCTATAGATTGTTTGAAAGCATAGAAACTACTTTCCAGTCTTTTCAGCAGAAGTATTTTCATGAATTTACCCATGTTCTTCTGGGACAGCTCTTCCGGCTGAGAAATGTCTTTTTTGAGATATAGAAGTGGCGTGTATCTGGAATAACTGAACCTTTTAATAATAAGTTCGAGTGTCTGATTGAAAATCCTGTCTAACTCTTTATCGAAATTGTATACAATAGGCTTCGGGTCTTCTATGTCTGGGAACTTAAATCTGTATTTCTCCAAATCTTTGTTGTAATATTTTACTATGGCACTGCGTGTCCTTCTAACCATGAGATACTGAAGAATATTTTCCCGAATATCTTCTGCGTTTTCTTTTACAATTCTAATATATTCCTCCTTGTCTTTCTGCCTGTCCAAGCCTTTCAACTTGTTTTGAAGGTTTTTGAAATATCTTTCTAGATCACTCACATTAGGGTTTGGGAGAGTGGATCTGTGTGCATTCTGGAATAATTTCATCTGGCTGAGAATATCCATTGGTGTGTTGTTAAGTGGCGTGGCGGAAATTAAAATAACTCGTTTGCCCCTGCATATTTTGAATAGGTTCTCGAACATTTGGGTTTGTTCTGTCCTAAATCTATGTGACTCATCAATGAACACGTTCCTATATTTCTCCGTCCCTCTCTGTATGATTTTGTCTAATTTTCCTATGGATTCGAAATCTGTCTGCCTCACACCGAAATCGGAAAAAACATTTGACCATGAACCAGGATTATCTCTGTCGAGGAGTGTTGGTGGTGCTATGACTATGCTCCGTCCATCCAATTGTTGGGCTAGAATGGCTGCTATATATGTCTTTCCAAGACCCACGACATCCGACAAGAAAACACCACCGTATTCTTCAAGCTTCATTTTGGCATCCCTAACAGCATCCCGTTGGTATTCCAGATCCATGAAGTCTTCAGGTATATATTCCCTGTAGAGTTCATCTTTGTCCATATTGATTTTTTCCCTAAGGTACTCGTAAAGAAATTTCAAGTAGAGTTCATATGGACTTATTTCATCATTCAGCCATGTGTGCCTCTTTATGGTTTCAACGTACTTTTCTGATACATCAACTGCATTCTTCCACAACTCATTAAATTTTTCTATGGCAAAATCGTAGTCTGTCCTGTTTTTTAGCTCGACATTAAACTCTATGTTATCGCGTAATCCTGCTTCTGTAAAATTGCTGGAACCTGTTATGACACGACCTACATCTCTGTCTCCTTCTTTGAAGGTCATGATATAGAGTTTTGCATGAATCCTTTCTGCAGGAAATACCCTAATCTCCAATTTACCTGACCTTAGCCATTCAATAAATTTTTTGATACCATCCTCTATTTCGGTGGAGTCACTAGAGTCGTCCATCTCTTTCACAACTCTTGAAGAAAACTCGTCTTTTGTTTCTTTCGATGATAATTGAACTGGTAGCTTTGACTTCTGAATCAACTGAAATGTCTGCCTATCGGTGCTTATTCCTATTAGTATCCTTATTTTTTCAGTGCTTTCTAGGGACTTGTAAAGTGTGTGAAAACCGCTTGTATAAAAATACCCCACCAAACAGTCGAAATACCTGGTGTCTTTTATTAAATCAGAAAATCTTTTAGAAAGACTCTCGCCCTTTTCGTTTGTGATAAAAGCTAGGTCTACCATAAGTCACACCCATATACCAACTTCCCCCAGATGTTTACCATAATAAATATCGATTAGCTTTTAAAGAAACTTAACTTCGCAAACTCCACCTTGATCCCCTTACCAACAATCTTCTTGAACTCCTTCGGATGCTGAGTATGAACAGGTATAACCTGCTTCGGCTTCATCTCATTAATCATCCTCTTTATTTCAGTTCCCGGAGCATGACCAGAAGCATGTATCTGGTGCATCGGATAAAGCCCGAAATGCTCCATCCAATTATTTACCCTCTTCTCATCCAGCTCCATATCCTCGCTGAACGGCTCCACTAATGAGCGTATGTAACTACTGCCTTCATTGGGCTTAACATCTATCAGTTCCTTCAATTGAAAGAAGTTGCAGTAGAAAATGAAATCCTTCTGGCTGTCTTTAATGTCATTGTAGGTCGCAAGATTCCCATGGTTCATGTAATTCTGCTCCCATTTCTCATAATCCCCCTTCCTTATCTCGTCAGGATAGTCATCCCTTTCTATCAGCCCCCATCCTTTCCGCATGAGATGAACCCTGATATCCCCATCATCAATGGAAGGCACTTTTATGGAATCCGTCCCTTTCAATAACTCCAAAAGATAAGCTATTCGTGATTCTATCACCAGCTTCCTTCCTGTGGCTTTTGCAACATTTAGAAAAGTAATCAATCTGTCTGTATCCCTTGCAGGAAAATTGACCACAGCCAGTTCTTTGGTATTCTTGACGACTTTAGCAGCCCTTTCCTCAACATCCTCCTCGGTCTCCCAGCTTTTCTCTGTAATCCTTGTGCCTTCGCTTATCAGTATCTCTGGCTCAGAATTCCTAGCGGCTTCAATAAACTTCTCGCTCAATTCAGCCCTTCTTCCATGAAACCTTATATCCCCCGTATAGACAACAGCGCCTTCTGATGTGTAAACTATGAATGCAGTTGCACCCGGCAATGAATGGTCTATATGGACAGGCTCTATCTCCAGATTTCCTATCTTGAATTTCTTCCCAAAAGTAAAAGTATTAACAGTCCTATCCTTGTACGATTCCTCCCCAGAAACCCTGCCATACCTGTCGTTCGTCTTGTTCTTCCTTATCTGGAAGCTTGTGGCCATCCTCACAAACTCGTTGAAAGTTCCAGCCCCCACATCCTGCACAGCCTTCATTATCATCTTGGTCGCCTCGCTGCAGAATATGGGTATGTCGTCCCTCAGGAAGTGTATGTAGCCGACATGGTCCATGTGGCCGTGGCTCAACAAAACGCCGTCAACAGTTGGTTCTTTCTCATATTTCATGCCTGTGTGCTCCAGATAATCCTTCCTGTAAATCCCATCTAATTTAGGCAACATTCCAAATTCCGTGAAATCAAGTATTCCGTTGAGCTTCCTTGGAGTCATGAATTCAGACCAGTAGGAGGTGTGCTTACCGAAACTAATGCCGAAATCAAGAAAGATTCTCGTATCATCGGCTTCAAGGAGTATCTTGTTCCCGCCTATTTCATTCACTCCCCCATAAAAAGCTAATTTAACCATATTCTCCAATTTCTATTTGTCATGCAAGGAATAAAACATATAAAATCTTCTAATCTGAGCAGTTTAATCTGCTAACGATAACTA
>CAZERL010000005.1:23169-29761 GCA_964514495.1 uncultured archaeon | reverse complement strand
TAATGCTTGCAAGATTTGGAACTGCCCAACCTTCAAGCCATCTATTTATGTACTTTCCCTCAGGATTTGTAAGATTTTTTTTAAAGGAAACCGTCTGCAACAATTATCCGCCCGCCTTTCTTGAGAATTCTCCTAGCTTCGGATAGAAAGTCTCGCTTATTTTTCGCATAGCAGATACTTTCAAGACCCCACACTACATCAAAAGAATTTGGTGGGAATTTCGTAGAAGTAAAATCTTTAACAAAAAATTGAACCAAATTAGATACGTTATTCTTTTGTGCTAATTTGCTAGCAAGGAAGGCCTGTCTTTCACTTAACGTAATACCAATTACTTTGCAACCGATATTCTTTGCAAGCCAAATAGAACTGCCTCCAATGCCACAGCCAGCGTCCAACACGACGTCATCTACAGTAATCTTAGATATGCTTGCTAGAACTTTGTTCATGTTTATTACAGCTTTATCTTGAGTTTTATTATTGTCATCATAATAACCAAAATGTATAGAAAGGGTTTTATCAAGTCCATAAAAAACTCTGTAGTCCTTGTAAGTCTTATTATAATACTCGACAAGTGTTTTTTTAGAACTCATATAAAAACTATATTAGAAGAATTCAAATATATTGCGATTATGAGGCTGTACCTTTGGTCTTTTCTATCCTAATTCCTTCTTCAAAAGCATCATCATTCTTTTTCCCATATTCTTCAATCACTTCTGCAGTCGGTTTGTTGCCAAAATTATCAGCACAAGATTTACAAATAGTAACTGCTTTATGTGTATCTTCATCACCAGCAGTAAAAATTACAGATTTTTTGTCACAGATAGAACATTTACCTTCAAAGGTTGCAGAAAGTTTAATTTTCATATTATTAATTTCGATTTAAATGCATTTAACGTTGCACATGATACCAAATCAGAAAATTTTTCTGATAAAAGAAATTATAGCATGATTATTAAAAATTTAGAGTGTAGTCGTGCCGATAGAAGTTGCAGAAATCATAAAATATTTCCGAACAATATTGAACCGATAAAAAAAAGTAAGCATAATGAAATCAAAATTTTGTCCCATTGCTTAGATATAAACTTTATGGTGAATTTCAACAGATAAAGGAGACCCAACAAAACCAAGAATAAAGCATAGAAATTACTTTGTGAAAAAAATAAAATTACAGAAACTATTATCAAGAGTATGGCTGAGAGGTAGTACAAAAACTTCGTAAATTTAATACCATAAACAATCGGCAGTGTATTTAACCGAGCTTTTTTATCATACTTGAAATCTAAAATTTGATTTTCAATTTGTAGCAAATTTGAAAAAAGAATCAAAACAATGCAAATTGTTACTACCCACACATAGTTTAAATTGATAACAATGGCTGGGAAGATGAATAGTCCCAATACGCCTATGCTATGTGACATCAGGTTTATTATTGGCGTCGACTTGAAAATAATGCTATAGAGAGTTGAATTTAATAGCAATATGAGATAGAGGAACACCAAATAATTGAACCAAACGAATGTTAAAATCGTCCCTAATGAAAACAGGAAAAGTGAAAAACATAAACCCTTGCGTGGTGATAATTTTCCAGATGCAATCGGATTCAAATATGACTTGATTGGATTTAAATTGTCATTAAACCTGTCAAAATAGTTATTTATTGTAAATGTATAGAATGAATAAAGAGCCATAACTATCATAGTTTCTAAAGCTAAGTAAATAGTAATTTTTACTGAAAAAAGCACTTTTGCAATCAAGAATGTTGCAACCGTTATAAGAATATAATATAAAGTGGATTTTAATCTGAGATTTTCTATGAAATATTGCAATTTCAATAAAAAATTATTTTTTGCCATTAAAAATGTATGTTACAGTTAAATATTAAAAAATAGTGGCACTGTTAACTTTAAACATATCGCCCCTTAATTAATAGGTATATTCTTATATATAAATGGTTACACATTACCTTCCAAAAAGTTGGAAATTTGTTTGAGACATAAATCTATACCTTGATTTCATTTGTTTTTCCATCCCCAATTGTACATTACCTTCCAAAAAGTTCGAATTTTGTTTGAGACATAAATACCAAATATGAAAACCACATAAATAATAATAATTAGAAGGTAAAATAATTTAAATTCAGGATAATCTATAATAGCCAAAATAATTATTGTTATAAAAGAAAGAACCTGAATTAATTTCAATTTATTCGTTGAATAATGTTTCAATACTTTACGTGCTTTCCAACCCAGCATATCTTTCTCGATTTTCCGCGAGAGAGAGACTACCCCTAGTCCAAACAAAAAATACGCAACTATCAGTAAGTATGGAATGTTGTTATAATTTATAATAGCAAGTGCCATCATAACTCGTAGTGGATGAGTCACAGTATTAGCAAATAAATCTAGGTATGGTATACTCTTGATAATAAAAGTATAAAGCAAGTTTATAAATAAAAATATTAGATATATATAAAAAACATTTACATTAAACAACATCCAACCAGTCAATAAGCCTAATAGAATTAACACAATAGAAAATGCTAGAGCAGATGTGACGCGTATTTTCCCTGCTGGTATTGGTCTATATTTTTTTAATGGGTGCTTTTTGTCGGATTTAATATCAACGATAGAATTTATAGTATAAATACCGCCATATAATAGAATGTTAAATGAAAAGTACAGAACTATCAAAGTTTTAAATAAATCTAATGTGATTTCATTTACGAAAAAAAGCATTGTAATAATCACTATCAAGAACGACCAATGAAATTTGAGTCTGAGTAATTCAATATAGTCTGTCCATGCCATTGTTATTTTGTTAATAGAAGTATGTTTATAAGTACTACCGTCGCAAAACCTATTAAGTTGTATCAATATTATTTTATTTAGTTTAGGCTATCGTAATATAAAATGTAACTAAATTATAAAGTGCTTAAACCTTAACAATCTGAAGTAGTCTTTCAATGTCATAATTATTTATTAGAAAAAATATTGTTATAAATGTTCCGATAAGAAATCCACCAACAACATCAATAAAATCATGTTTTTTAAGATACATTCTTGAATAGCCAACGGCTAACGTAATGAAAACTCCCACTAGTATAGATAAAATGCTATTGCTTATGATTGTTAGTACAATGAAAACAGATATTATTCTTGCACTATGAATGCTTGGAAAACTACCTGCTTCATATATTTCGTAAAGTGTTCTTCTTGTAATTGGCTTCGGTCTTTCCTTTTGATAAATTAGTTTAATGACAGCACAAATAATTTCAATAGCGATTGTAGAAAATAAAAGTCTTATGGACAATATGGGTTCGATATACCACAAATAAATTATTGCAAGCAAATAAAAGTATGGAAGACCTAACCAAGAAATGTAATTAAAAAGTTTGCCAATTGAAATCTTAAACGCCATATTTCTTTCCCATATAAATAATTCGCTCTGTATTCTGATATCTTAATACTGTTGTTAAATAAAATACAAATTATAGTATATGTATGCCGGATTTAGCAAACGTCAATATTTAAACTAACTGTTTCCCAGTTTCCATATCTATTATATGGATACAATTAACAGGGCAGCCTTTTGCAGCTTCCATTTCTATGTCAAAAGTGTTTTCATCAATCTCGAGTTCAAACACATCAGTAGTTCCTTCCTTCAGTTTAGAATTAAATAAATTTGCCTTGTTATCGGCATTATCCAACTCCCATGATTTGGGATTAATGGCTACACATGTACCTGCCCCTATACAGAGACTTCTCTCATAAACTATCTTGTATTTTTTGACCATAACAGATTCTATAAATAGGTTGCATATGTTTAAATAAACTTATGTAATAAGTGTCTCATAAAAATTTTAAACTTTGAATTCCAGCCACTTCACACGCCTATTTTCAACAACTTCTTTAACCTTTTTCTGTGAATTCGATAATTTGCTGTCACCAGATTTAACCTCACAAAATACTATCTGATCTAAATCGCCTTTAGAAGAATAACCATCGAAAATAACAAAGTCTATAGGATCTCCTAACCATCTTGCATCATGTGGGTCATATGGAAACTTGCCTAGAAAAGGAATGAATTTTTCCACAGTTTTACCCGACAATGAACGTGCACTCCTATGAATAGCATCTTGACGAATTCTTTCTTCCTCTTTTTCCAACCACTCTTTAACTTTTTGCTCAAACCTGTATTTCCATCGAAAATCTTTGATGATAAAGTAAACCAATAGTACAACTAATGCTGCAATAACCAATTCAAGTAAAACCACGGAATCAGCTAAAATAAATTTGGATACTGAATATATAATCTCATTCAAGAACTATTCTAGAGTCAACTGCTATAGCACCTTTATTCAACAAGATAACAGGATTTATGTCCATTTCCTTTATTTTGCGATTCTTTTCCACTAAATAGGATACTTTTAACAGAATTTTTATTAAAGAATCCACATTATACTTCTTGCCACGATAACCTTGCAAAATTGCATATCCCTTGATTTCTTTGACCATAGCTTCTGCATCATTTTTACCAATTGGAATTACTTTAAAGGAGACGTCATTAAAAACCTCTGTAAAAATTCCACCTAACCCAAACATTAACACATGCCCAAACTGTTCATCCTTCTTGCATCCAATTATAACTTCTTGACCGTCTGGTATCATCTTTTGCACAAGAACACCGCTTATTCTAGCTTTTGGAAACTTCTTCCTTACGGTTTTTATCATATTCTCATAAGCTGCTCTTAACTCCCCTTCATCAATTAAATTAAGGTGAACACCCCCAACATCGGTCTTATGGGTTATGTCAGCACTAACCAATTTAATTGCAACTGGGTAGCCTAATTTCTTAGCAGTTTTTATAGCCTGCTCAGCAGTTTTAGTCATTTCGGATTTTGGTATAGGAATTTTGTATTTGTGCAGAATTTGCATTGAATCCTTCAAGTTCAAAACTTTTACCATACTTATATAATTTAGAACTTAAAATAAAAGCATCAAGAACTTAGCTTTATTATTTTAATTAATTCTTTGGGATTCAGAAGTAGTTTGCTTTTAAAAATACTATTCTCTCTAAGATTAACCGGAATTGGGACAATACCGATTTTGAAACCTAGATTCAAAGCTTTGATATTCATTTCTGTTTCCAGCTCAAAATTATTGCTTTGCAAATCCAACCTCTTAAAATCACTTTTGCGGATAGTTCGAAATCCTGCTAAAGGATCAGAAACATTGAGGCCAAGTTTATTGAATTTCTTCAAAAATGGGCTGACGAAACCAAACTTATAAATTAAAAACAACATTTTGTCCAAATTGTCTTTGGTTTTCTTTTGATCCCTGCAGCCCAAAACCAGATGGCAATCCTCCAATTTTTTCAATAAATGTGGTATATAAGTTGGCGGGTCTGTCCCATCACCATCCAAGAAAATTAGTATATCACCTCTGCTTTTTCCAACTGCAATTCTTACAGCTTTACCTTTACCACCAGATTTGACTTTTATAATTATAGCCCCAAATGACCTGGCTATAAGTGGCGTTAAATCATCCGAAGAGTCTGCAACGATGATTTCTGAATTCTTTTTAATTTCATTTGGAATATTGTATAAAACATGGGCTATAGTGTCTTCTTCATTTTTAGTCGGAATGATGATGCTATACTTAGGCTTCATAGACTAATATTAAAGAAATTATAAATTAGAACCTTTATAAGAAGGGATAAACTTTTTAACCTTAATAAAAGATAGTAAAAATTGATAAATAGGACAGATAATTATGGAACCTATGAAAGAAAATTATGATGTGATCATTGTTGGGGCTGGTCCTGCTGGTTCTAGTTGCGCCAGTTTTTTAGGTAAATATGGGTATGATGTTTTGTTAGTTGACAAAGCCAAATTTCCGAGAGATAAGGCGTGCGGAGACGGGATATCTGGCAAATCTGTGGCCATGCTGAAGGAACTTGGCTTGTTGGATGAAATACTAACCATAGAACATCTTAAGTCTAATGGTGCTTTGGTCTATCTGTCGAATGAGATAAAAGTTGAGCTTGGTTCTGTTGCAACTCCTGGCTATGATAGTAAAAGGATTGTTTATGATAATTTCCTGTTTGAAAATGCAAAAAAAACTTCTGACACTTTAGAAGAGTTTGTTGTTACTAATTTGTTATTTGAAGATATTAAAGTGAGTGGAATAAAAGGTATTGATTCTGAATCAAAAGAAGAAAGGACATTTAGGGCGAAAATTGTTGTCGGGGCTGATGGGGCGAATTCCGTTGTGGCTAGCAAATTGAAAATAGATAAATTTGAACCTAAACACAGAGCTTCTGCATTAAGAGTTTATTACAAGAACATCAAAAATTTAAGTGATAAGTCTGAGCTTTATTTTTTTGACGGAATAACGCCAGGATACTTTTGGATATTCCCTCTAGATAAAAATATGGCAAATGTTGGACTGGGTATGCTTGTAAATGATATGCAAAAGAAGAAAGTAAGCTTGCAGGAGCTAATGCTTAATGAGCTCAAGACCAATCCTTTGCTTGCTGATAGATTCAAAGATGCAGAGATTGTGGAAGGTAGTTTGAGGGGTTGGAATCTGCC
>CAZERL010000005.1:4427-23069 GCA_964514495.1 uncultured archaeon | reverse complement strand
ATTGTGGAAGGTAGTTTGAGGGGTTGGAATCTGCCTATGGTTACAGCACGGCGAAAGATGTATGGAAATGGGTTTGTTTTGTTGGGGGATGCAGCTTCTTTGATCGACCCATTTACTGGGGAAGGTATTGGCCCTGGAATGGTTAGTGCTAAGGTAGCATCCCAAGTGATTACTGAAGCATTGACCAGAAAAGATTATTCTGAAAAGGAATTAAATAAATATCAAAAAATAATGTGGAAAACATACGTAGACCCTTATTTAAAATATATATCTTTAATTAGAATAGTTACTAACTTCAAATGGGTAATTAGGCGTGCAGTGAAAAAGCTTGAAAACGATGAAAGTTTTAAACAACTAATGACTATGACACTTTCAGGTAAAAAAAATCGCAAAATAACTATCTGGACAATATTGAAATTATTATTTAAGATAATTCTCTAAATCTAGATTATATGAATAATGATAATAATGAAGGCAAGCAATCTATTGACACTTATAAGGTTTAGAAATACTACAGTAACAGTACTCTACATTCTGCTTTTTTCAATTTTGCTGACAAGAAAAGTCAGTTTATATGAGTTTTCAGTAGTGACTTTGTCCAATTTGTTTGCTATCTGGGCAATTTATGGTTTCAATGACTTGGAAGACGCGAAATTGGAACTTGGATTAAAGAAAAGAAGGAAGTTTTTCCACAAAAACCTAATATTGAATGGGCGAATTTCTGAAAGAGAGGCTTATGGAATAACCTTAATTCTCGGTTTACTAGCTTTGTTGATTTCGTTGCAAATGGGGATTTACAATTTTCTGTTAATAGGTTTAATATTGTTAATCGGGATGATATATTCATCTAGTCATTTTAGATTTAAGTCAAGACCGCCTTTTGATGTTCTGTCACATGCCATGATAGGGCCTTTAATTTCAATGGGTGTTTTTGTTACGGCTGGTACTAGTATTTTATATTGGATAGCACTCCTTTCTTTTTTCTTAGGTTCACTCATACCAGAAATTCTAAATCAACGCTATGATTACTATTTAGATAAGAAGAATAAGGTAAAAACTACTGTGCAGATATTGGGAAAAGCTATTTCATTGAAATTGGTAATAGGATTGGCGTTTTCTATAATTGCCTTGAATGGTTTTATTTTCTTTTTATATGGCGGAATTGATTTGGCTTTATTTTATTTACTACTTTCTCCATTGTTAATAATGTTTTTAAATAAAAGGGTAAGACAATTATTGGAAAAGAAACCGATTGTTTTGGTTATACCAATTCTTGTAAATCTGATTGTGCTATTGATTGGATTTTTAAATATCCTATGATCTAGAAAAACGTTGAAACCAAAAACAGCATGAAGAAAATTATTGTTATGATAATCAAATTTTTCCGAAATTCATTCAATAAAGTAGATTCATATCGCTCGTCCTTTAAACCTTTCATTAAAGGAGCAAACAAAAAATAAGATAAAGGCAAGTAGAGCAAGGAATTGAAAGGAAACACAAACATAGCTATACCAGATAACACAATTAACAACAAGGATAATAAGAGAATTATTGAAAGTTTTATAGAATTTCTCTTGCCTAAGATTATTGCGGTTGTTTTTATCAATTTTCTATCGGATTTGAAATCTCTTATTTCTTGCAAAAGTTGAATAAGCATGAACATGCTAAAGACTATGAGAGAAGCAAAAAATATTGTTAAATCAAACGATTTGTACAACGAGCTAATCATCACGAAAATTATAGCCGGACTTAAACCATGGTAAATTAAATCAAGTGGTGGATTAGATTTGGCTCGAATGAAAAATGAATATGTAATTGAAATAAAAAGTAGGAACATTGATAGGTAAAATAAATTGGATGGAAGCAGAAATGAGGTAAATAATGCTAAAATAAAGAAAATAAATGACAGGAATTTTGCAAAAGACAAACTCATTTGTTTCAAGACTATTGGATTTCTAATTTTCTCACTCAACCTATCAATTTTAATATCGGCTATATCGTCTATAGCAAACGTAAAGGATGATAGAAAAATTATAAAAAATATTAAAGGTAGTGAAACATTACTTAGTGAAAAAGAGTGTAAAAAACTCCCTATTAAAATTGCCATGATAATGAAAATTTGATCTCGAAGTCGAATTAGACTCAAAATAGATCTAGCGTCATTCATATGATTAAATATATTCCACATCTTTTTAACTCATCGGACAGGCTTGTACCTATCGGCCGTATATCCTCTGCCCACCAAGTAGAATTTCATGAAGTTAAACAAATAAGAAAAGAATGCATTCTTAGCACCCCATTTCGCAATTCTTCTACCGGATGTCAATGCAACGGTGTTTTTCAATAAAATTATCCTACCTAGTTTGTTGGCTCTTCTTGAAAGATCAGCGTCTTCGAATGTACTTAAAGTTTCATCGAAACCCCCCAGCTGTCTAAATATAGATGTTCTATATGCACAACACATGCCGGCTATGCCAGCATTTTTAAATTTTATGGAAAGCTTCATGAATTTATTGTAAATTTTGTATATGGTTGCTATGGATTTATCAGGGTTTATTGGGTAGAATTTGCAAGCCGCTGCAACTACATCTCTTTTCTTAAATGCTTTGACTATGTTAGAAAATAGGTTTGCAGAGGGTATTGTATCCGCATCGACAAATAATAGTATATCACCTTTTGCATGAAGCGCCCCAGCATTTCTTCCTGCTCCAATCCCCTTTTTTCTAACACGAATTATTTTATTGGTGTATTTCTTGGCTATTTCAACCGTTTTATCAGTACTAATGCCATCTGCAACAATTATTTCATAACTACCCTTGTAGTCTTGGTTTTTTATCGCTCTTAGGGTATTTTCTATGTATTTCTCCTCATTAAGAGCAGGAATGATAACACTTATAAATGGTTTTTTCATAAATTAAAGAATAGATTAGCTATTTAAATCTTAATGAGGGAATGCTATGGGCGAGCTTACATACATGACATTACTTTCGGTTTTTATTGTTTTGCCTACGCTGTCTATAATTTTACTGAACTTAAAAACTATAGCTAGGTATAAACTCGTGATTCTATGTGTTTTGGTGATTTTGCCGGTAACTATGATATGGGATTATTTGGCAACTGCAAATAATGTGTGGTATTTTGTGAATATTATGGGTATATGGATATTCGGTTTGCCGGTGGAAGAAATAATATTTATGTCATCACTGATACTTTTTGTTTCTTCAGTGACATTGATAATATTGAAGCGATAAATATGGCATTTGGAAATTACACATATTTAGTGTATATAGCGGTATTTAGTTGGTTGCCTGTTTTATTGCTACTAATTAGGTATAAAAAATATGTTAAAAAACATCTTTCTACAATAGTTAAGGCGTTTCTGATAACGTTTCCGATTGTTACAGTTTGGGATGCTATCTCAATTTACAATAAGGCATGGCAATATAGTACGGATAGGGTAATAAATATTTATATATTTATTATGCCTGTAGAAGAAATTCTGATGTTATTATCTTCTACATTGGGTATTTCTATAATAACGATTTTGTTTTATGAATATTTTAGGAAAAAAAACATTATTAAATAAAAATCGCTAATTATGTAGTAATCATTATGTCTAAGTTTAAATTATTGAGATATCAAAAGTTAGTTAACAAGCAATTAAAAAGATTTATTAAAAAATACATGACAGCATATTCTTCTGTATGGAATGAACAGTTTGATAGGGAAATAAGCAATTTCCTTAAAGAGGGTGGCAAAAGATTGAGACCAGTATTAGCTGCAATAGTGTATGAAGGTACTGGAGGTAATGACTTAGATTCCTTCATCAAAATTGCATTATCGACTGAAATTTTACATAATTCAACTCTAATCCATGATGACATAATAGACGAAAGTGATATGAGAAGGAACAAAAGTTCTTTTCACAAAAGATTCGAGAAATGGTTTAGAAAAAGGAATGTAGATAAGGCAAAAGATGCTTCTGAAGCAATGGCAATATTAGCTGGTGATCATTTAATTTTTCTATCCTTCCAATGTGTTTTAGACTCTAATTTTCCTAACGATAAAAAACTTTATGTAATAAAGATTATCCGTGACACGTCTGAAATTGTAATTAAAGGACAAATACTTGATGATGAGTTAGAAAATGGTGTGGCTAATGAGAAGGATTATATTCAACTTATAGAAATGAAAACTGCTAGCGTATTTGAAAGTGCTACTAAAGTCGCAACGACTTTATCTGAAGTAGATAGTAAAATATCATCTTTATTATGGAAATATGCAAAACATATTGGTTGTGCTTTCCAAATTCAAGATGATATCTTAGGGGTTTTTGGTAAACAAAGTGAATTAGGTAAGCCCTTAACTAGTGACTTAGCATCAGGCAAGAAAACTATTCTTACAATAAAAGCATATGAAAATGCAAATGATTCGCAAAAGACAATTTTAGACAAAATTATAAGCAGGAAGAATATAAATCAGGATGATGTTGAGACTATTAAGAAACTATTTAGAGAAGTAGGTGCATTAGAGTATGCTAGAGGTATGGCAAACAAGTATGCTAATGAGTCTATAAGATTGTTAGCCCACTTAAAAGGAAAAATTAGATATGATACTTTTAAAATATTGCATAAACTACCGACATTCATAATCAATAGGAAATATTGATGAAAAATAAATCAGTTTTATTCGCAGAAAATATAGAGAATTTGTTTTTTCCTGATAAGGTTATTATAAGCGGTGGTACTTTAGCTATTTTGTCAGTTACAAACTCAAATTTAACATTCAACAATTTCGCAACATTTTTGATTTCATTACTGGTTTTTCATTCAACTAAGAAACTTCTTGGAAAAAGAATAAACAACGAAGACAAAACTTATTTGTCATCTTCTATTTTGGCTACAGTCATATTTTTCATTTTATCAACCGTTTTGCAAGTATCAGATGTAATTAAATTTGGAGCGTTATCGCTATTCTTAAATCTTATTTTATTATTTGTAATCAGAGATTTCTGGAAAATAAGTGCACATGTTTCTGTTTATGTGAACGCTTGTACGGTATTAACACTTATCAATAAGAGCTTTTTGATATTATTTGCATTTTTACCTTTGGTAATTTGGTCTAGGATAAAATTAAAAAGACATACATATTTACAGATAGTTGCTGGTGGGTTTGCAGGTTTTCTTTTGTCTATAATTATCAAGTTTTTAGTTGAATATATTTGATAAAATATAAAAAGTATACATGAAATTAATTGGACTTAAAATAATCAGGCCACTGAATTGTGCATTTGCTTTCCTCTTAGTATTATTTGCATACAATCTAAACATTGGTTATTTTACTGTCAATTTTTCTGTTTTGCTAGCCGCTATATCTACCTTTTTAATCGTAGGGGGCGGAAATACTTTCAATGATTTTTTTGACTATAAAATTGATTTAAAAAATAAGCCGTACAGGCCAATTCCAAGAAAGCTAATTAAAAGAAGTGAAGCCTTGATATTGTCTGCTTTACTTTTTCTATCAGGAATCATTGCAAGTTCATTTGTAAATTCACACGTATTCATGATTGCAATCGTTGCTACTTTGGCTCTGATAGCGTATGGTGCTAAAGGGCATTATCTGGGTTTTTCTGGCGATCTATTGATAGCGTTTTTGACATCTTTTGTGTTCATCATGGGCTCATTTGTCGCATCATCGATAGTTCCATTTAACATCATATTGATTGCTGGAGCCGCATTTGCTATCAATGTAAGTAGGGAAGTTATAAAAGATGTGGAAGATTATGAGGCGGATAAAGGAATTAAGTTAACACTACCACAGAAAATAGGAAATAAAGGGGCTTCATTAGTTGCTGTGGCATTTCTAATTTTTAATTTAATTATTGCATACATTTTACTTCCGATTTATGTAACACGTATATTTTTCTTATTATCATTACCCTTAACAATTTTCATTTTGTCCAGAATAATAAAGATTATAAAAATGCAGGATGTTAAAACTGCCAGGAAAACTCAAGAATTGATGAAATTAATTATGTTTATCGAGTTCGTATTTGTTGCTTTAGATAAATTTGCAATTAATATAAGTTTATGACAAAAATATGATAATGAGTAAAATATGTTTTTTATTGGACCCTGATAAACCGCAAGTGGAAAATGTTTTTAATGCATGTGTTGAATTGCAAGAAATCTTTGACAGGAAATTTTTAAGCAATCTATTAGAGTATTGGGTTGGTGGAACTAAGGCTAGTGGAAATGACGTAAGAAAATGGTTGAAACTGTTAAAGGATGGAAAAATTGGTCAAAGATTTATTTATCCAGGTAAAATTACTCATCTTTTAGGTTATCAGTATGCTGATTCTGTTTTAGTGCCTTATTTGCTTAACTGGACTAATATTGGCGTTTTTTCCCATAATTTGTTAGGAATTACAGTGTCGCAATTCTATAAAAGAAGGTGTCTTTTTGGTTATCTTGTAATGTCAAATAAAAGCAGTGTAGGAAAACTAATTGATGCTAGAAATATATCGAACGAAGAAGCTTTGAAAATTGTTAAGAATTTTTTAGATAAAAGCGGCAGTAAAGTCGTTTATTTGGAAGCCGGCTCAGGAGCAAGGACACCAGTACCAATGGACTTAATAAAAGAAGTTTCAAAAACAGTTCACAGTTACCCTTTGGGTATGCTTATAGTTGGTGGGGGCATAAAAACTGCAAATGAAGTTAAGAAATTGTTTTCTACAGGTGTAGACAAAGTGGTTATAGGCACGGTTTTAGAAAAGGACAGTATGGAGGAAAGTTTAGATGCTATGAAAAAGATAATTAAACCATTTGAAGCCTTATCAAGAAATAGATATTTATGACATTGTTGGAATCTATACACGAATTGATTTTAGAATTAGGTCCTATGGGCATATTTATCGGGATGTTTCTAGAATCCAGCGTAGTTCCAATACCATCAGAAGTTGTGTTGGTAGCAGCTGGTGTTCTGGGATTTTCTATATTAGAGATAACCATTTTTGGTGGGTTGGGATCTACAGCAGGTGCAATTGTTGGATATTATATAGGGAGGTATGGTGGCAGACCATTCTTGAATAGGTACGGCAAATACTTCTTCATTACTTCGGATAAACTAGCTTTTGTCGATAAGTGGTTTAATAAATGGGGGGCTTATTCGGTTTTAGTAAGTAGACTGGTACCATTCGTTCCATACAAAATTTTTTCAATAGCATCTGGAATAGGGAAGATTAAATTTTCAACCTTTGTTATTTTCACATTAATTGGGTCTATACCTAGATCGTTTATTTTAGGCTATTTTGGTTCTCTGCTTTATACAACTCAGAATATTTTAATAATGGTGTTGGCTTTAATTGCAGTCGTAGCCATACCAATTGTAATCATAAAATTTTGGAAAAGGTAGTAGCCCCGTGCAGATTCGAACTGCAGTCTCCAGGTATCTTCATCATATTTTATCTGAGCTTTAGTTAGATACCAAAGCCTGACTTCAGGGATATTCTCTATCCTTGACCGCTAGACGACGGGGCTATCAAAATGCAATATTGGTAATGTCCTATATATTATTTAAGATTTTAGGCTAATGCTTTACAACATAGTAAAATCTTTGAATAAAAGTTATAAATGCCAAAAAGATGCTGACCAAAAGAAGGAGACTCGATATACTTCCAAAACCAAGAATAGATGAAACAAGTATCAGGTAAAATAAAATCAACCTTTCGGATCTTTCGAAAATCCCGCCCATTCGCAATGCTTCTTCATGCGTCAAAGTCCCAGAATGCTCGGCATATGCTTTTAGATACGGGATTATCAGTGAAAAGAATAAAAGAGTAAATAACAAGAACTCTTTGGGTACGTCTGAGAATGGCAGAAAGAGCAACGATAGTATAAAAAGAAATTCTACTATTCTGTCAGATACGCCATCCAAAAAGAATCCCAATTTTGTCTTTTGATTTTTGACTCTAGCAACAGCACCGTCTATAGCATCGAAAAATCCCGAAATCAAGAATAGAGAAAAACCAAGCAACAGTTGATTGGAATAAATGGCTAAAAAACCCAGAATGGCTAAAAAAATTGCTGCTATAGTGATTTGGTTGGGTTTTAATGGTATAATTAAAACGAACTTTTCTAACCAATTTTTTGATTTTTGACCGAATCGTGTTTGTCTAAGCAAATCTATCATCTATCAATCTTGGCAGCCAAGAATTCATCAAATGCTTTTTTTGCTTCTTCGTCAAACATCTGTTTTGGAGGGTGTTTCATTAAAAATGCCGAGGCGGAAGTCAAACATCCGCTAATTTTTCTATCCAACCCAAGTTTTAAAGTTCTAATTGCATCAGCTGCGATACCCGCACTATTTGCCTTATCGTCAACCTCTAATCGCAATTCTATGCTATACCTTCTATCGGCCCACATATTTCCTTCAAGTCTAATAAACGCTAATTTGGTATTGCCCAAAAACGGGATAAAATCACTTGGACCAACATAAATTTTATTATCGGGCACTCTATTGCGCAGCACGCTTTGCACAGATTCGGTTTTACTTATTTTCTTGCTTTCAAGTCTCTCTCTTTCAAGCATATTTGTAAAGTCTGTGTTACCTCCAACATTTATTTGATAAGTTGTGTCAAGCATAGTGTTCCTTGTATCGCTAAGCTGTGCTAATGTTCTATGAACGATGGTTGCCCCGATAACTCCTTTAATATCATCACCAATCAAGGGTAGTCCCTCCTTTCTAAATAACGATTCCCATTTGCTGTTGCTTGCAATGAATACAGGCATGCAATTTATAAAACCGCAGTTAGTCTTCAGTGCTATATCTGTCCAAAACTCTGTCGCCTTCTGGCTTCCGACAGGCAAATAATTGATAAGAATCTCTGTTTTACTGTCCTCGATTTTTTGCACTATTTCTTTTTCTAACTTAGGCAAAGGTTTGTTCTTTACAGGTTTTATTAAATTTTGAACATACAAACCAACTCCATCTAATACAGGTGATTCACCAACTATTATCTTGCTTTTGGATATTTCTGATTTGTCAACCCAGAAAACTTTGTTTGGATCTGCATATGCAGCTTCAGCTAAATTAATGCCAACCTTGTTTGCCGCAACATCAAAAGCCGAGGTAAATTCTATGTCAAACACACTATAATTTCCAATTTTCTCCATCGCACCCAGAATTTTAGGATTCTTCATTTTTCTGTAGTATTCAATACCTTGATAAAGACCTGCAAAACAATTCCCAACGCCTATTACTCCAACATTAATTTTAGACAAATCAAACACTATTATTTGGTTATTTATTGTAGATTATTTAAACTTTGATAATATATGCCGCCATGGTATATCCATACTGTTTTCAATATAATTGTGTTCATACCACTTTTATTATTACTTAAAATATTCTCCTTTGAACTAATTCTTTTAATTTTAGCATGGGGTGTACTTATTGACTTGGACCACTTGCCTTACTTCATTTATAAGTTGCGGACAGTTAATTTTTCCAAAATACTGAAGTACGCAAATCAAGAGTATACTTTAGATAGGCCACATTTCTATCCATTCCATACAATAGATTTCTTTATCGTTTTTAGCCTTGTTTTGTATCTACAAAATTTTGACATGACTCTAACACTTTTATTTTTGACTGGATTGTTTCATTGGGCTTTAGATTCAACAAGACATTACATTATTCATAGAAACTTTTCTTGGTTAAGACACTATTCTGCGGTTTATTATTTCTTAAAGAAATAGATGTGATCAGATGAAGTTTGATTTGCATTCGCACACAATATATTCGTCGCGAACTAAATGGGCATTTGAATCTATTATTAAGCCTGATGATTTGATTAAACTTGCGATAAAACAAGGTTTGGATGGGATTGCCGTCACAGACCATGAAACATTTAAAGGAGTTTTAGAATGCTTGAAGATAGTAAGACGAAAAAAATCAGATTTAATGATCATACCTGGTGTAGAAATCAGCAGCAAGGATGGCCATATACTTGGGCTAGGCATAGAAGAATGGAATGTGGACAAGAAAATGACTGCAGAGGAGGCAATTGACAGCATCAGGGATTTCGGAGGGATAGCAATAGCCGCGCATCCTCTGGTTTCAGGTATATCAAGGAGAGGTCTTGGTAAGCTAATAGAAAATTTAGATATAGACGGTGTTGAAGTGCTAAATTACCGTACTTCAAAAAACGATAATCAACAAGCGCTTAGAATTGCAAAGGAACTTAATTTAGGCGTAACAGCTGGCAGTGATGCGCATATGCCTTCGGATATAGGAAAAGTTTGGACTTTTTCTGAAAGTGATGATATAATTGAAAGCATCCTGAAAAGGGAAACGAAAGTGTTTGGAGAGGAGATGCCAAAATTCCAGCGTCACTTCTACCAATTAAATAAAATCGTAAGATCATTTGGGCTTCTTTAGTTTAAATGTAAAATCAAAAATGTTCGATGAAAAACGCAGTGTTAATGTGCCAATTAAAGTCAATATTAAAAATGTCATTGGAAAATTAATGTAAACACCCAATAGCAAAAGAGCACCTAATGCAAAATCTAAGTCGTCGAATGGGAACCAGTTTTCTCCACTTCTTAACCCAATCCTTCTTTTAAAAAAGCTCCTTACCAAATCACCACCCATAGCACCAATACCAGCCAAAAATCCCAAAAACAATGCCTCTTCAAGAGAGGAATAAGAAATGATCGCATTTGAAACGTAATATAAAAAGTAAGCTATAACAGTTGATATCATTAGCCCACTTAAGATGCCTCTGAACGTCTTGCTATCGCCTAAAATTCTATTTCCATCAATCCAAGTAAGTTTCAAGTCTATTGGCTTATCCAAAGGTTTCAGTAAACGTATTTTGCTAGACCAAAACGCAACTATGTTTGCGAAATATGCCGGTGAAATCAAAAGCAGAAATTTTGCCATGCCTAAAATTGCTATAAACCATAATATGCCTGCCGTTAGTATGAAAGAAATAAAAGCTATTGGGAATAGGTACTCATGAGGAATTTCAAACATCATGCTTTTAGAAATGAGAAATTTCATCGATTTTTTCATGGTTATATTAAGGTATAAAAAGTAATATGGTTAATGTGTTTCTATGCCAGTAATAGGATGTTCGATAAAATCGATTGTAGCTGAAAGGAAAACCACTGCTGCAGAAAATATGAATATTAATTCAACGCCAAGGATAACAACCGTAGAAGAAAAGGAGCTAGATTTACTTGGCAAACAGCCATCATTACTAATAGGTTTTGAATTTGAAAGTTCGTATAACCCCGATGTTGCTAAAATAAAGTTTATTGGGGAATTAATTTACGCCACGAAGAATAGCAAGGAAATACTTAAAACTTGGAAGAAGGATGGTAGGCTGTCGGAAGACGCTGATAGGGAGATTAAGAATTTTCTGTTTAAAAAATGCCTGACGCTTGGTGTAAACCTTTCGGAAGAACTTGAATTGCCGCCGCCGGTGGTTTTCCCAGTCATACTGCCGCAGAGGAAAGAGGAACAACCAAAATATATTGGATGAAATTAAATAATTCTTATGGTTATTGACGCGATAATTTCATTATTTCAAGATTTAATCGCTTCATATGGTTATATAGCGTTATTTTTTGCAAGCATCGTTTCAGCCTCTACAGTCATAATTCCAATGCCACTATATGTTTTGATATTCTTTGCTTCCAGCCTGGGGCTTAACCCTTTGATTGTCAGCGTTGTTTCAGGGGTTGGCTCAGGCATAGGAGAGATAACAGGCTATCTTGTGGGGGTTGCCGGCAGGAAGGTTGTTAGCAAAAGTGTGCATAAAAAATTCAAACAAATCGCCGAATTGACGAAATTAATTAAAAGATACGGCTTTTTTGCGATTATTGTGATTGGCATATTGCCGTTACCCTTTGATGTAATTGGCATAATAGCTGGTGCGAGTAATTTCGGTGCGAAGAAATTTTTATTGGCATCCATCATCAGCAAAATAGGGAAGAATCTTATGATAGCATATGCTGGCTATTTTGCCTTGCCATTTGTAGAAGTGTATTTACATCCTCTAGTGCAGTGATTGAATTGACTAAATACAAGCAGGTAATCGTAATTCGTAGGGATTTGAAACTTGGTATCGGGAAAGTTGCTTCCCAATCTGCTCATGCGGCTGTAGGAAGCATGAAAAATGTTGATATGGATATTATAGAAAAATGGGAAAAGGAAGGTTCGAAAAAGATTGTTTTGAAAGTTAACAGTCTGGAAGAGTTGAAGAAAATTTACAGGAAAGTTAAAGATGCTAAGTTATCATGGTTTTTGGTCAAGGACGCAGGACTAACACAATTAAAAGCTGGGACTATTACAGCTTTAGGCATAGGTCCTGTTGAGGAGAAGAAAATAGATAAGATAACTAGGAAATTGAAATTACTTTAACAACTCAAGTATTTTTGCAAATCACTTTCTCTCTGCAAACCTTCCAACAATATATTTTCATTTATCAAAATGGCCGGTGTTTTCTTTATTTTGTAATTTTCTTTTAGAACATCAATGGTGGTTATGTTCAAATCGATGGGAAGTGGAATGAGCATCGTATTCGTACCGCATTTCTCTTTTACATCAAGCAAAACCGCGCTCTGCACCTTTTGTTGTACTGCAACAGTTTCGTTGTAGTATGAATAGAAATAAACAAGTGTTGAGTAGCTAACATTGCAGTTATTTTTTATGTCGATGCTGTTAAACCAAAATTGAATTTGTAGTAATGCGTATCTGCTCTTTTCCAGTAAAAGTGCGGGTGCGAACCTGTTGGTCTGCTCAAACCTCTCTATCTTTTGACCCTCTTTGAAAATTTTATCATTGAACTGTAGATTGGCATTAACTGCACTGTCACAAGACAAGGATTGGTTGAACAAACTATGTAAAGACGTTTGCAGTCTTGCGTCATTCCAGAAAGTGTCGATTTCTGTTAATCTGCTTTGAACTTCTTCAGCTCTGGAACTATCCAACCATACCCCGACAGCAATGCCTATAACAAAAATTATAGTAGTGATTACTCCAGAACGCCAGAAAACATCCTTCTGCATCTTTTACCACTTGAAATTCTTCGTCATGTATCGCCAAATAGAATGAACCAAATTAATTGGAAAGACTGTAATGTAGAAAGTGAGGTAAACAAAATAATCGAAAGGGTTCTTCGGCTTGTTTTTTTCTTTGGTTAGATCCAAACTAATTTTAATCCAAACAATCGACAGGATGAATACCAAAATGCCAAATATCGTAAAAATGTCAGGAACTATCCAGAACTGCCAATGTTTCAATGGATTCACACCTATCATTGAAGCCTGCACAACAAAACTGAGCTGATTGGAAACAGATTTGAAAATCAGGTAAATGAATAAACCAAATCCCACAACCGATAGGACATATGACAAGGAGAAAAACGGCCAAATGAATGAACTCAATATTCCGTAATTGCCTTTGGTGAATGTATATTTGTATTTCATCATCGTCTGCATGCCGCCGATGTTCCATCTTATCCTCTGCCTCCACCATGCCTTGAATTTAGTTGGAATGCTGGTGTAAGTCTTTGCTTCTGCAGCCATCTTTATCTTGTAACCCCTGCTCAAAAGCCTCCATGCGATTTCTATATCTTCGGTCATGTTCTTCGTATCAAACCCGCCAACTTTCTGTAAAACATCCTTCCTGTAAAGGCTAAGGGGCCCTGGCGTGACATAAACCGCATCAAGAAATTCCAGCAATTTCCTTGACCAAACTATCATCGCATATTCCAGCCACTGAAGCGTCTCAAGCAACCCTTTTGGCTTATTGGCGAATATGGAGGTAGTAACCCCGGCAACCGATTTGTCATTGAAAAATGGTATTGATTTTAAGAGGGCATCCGGAAGCGGATGCGAATCGGAATCTACGCATGCAACAATCTCTCCCCTAGATTTGCTTAAGCCGAAATTCAAGGCAGTAGCCTTACCGCCATTCTCCTTGTGCAGTACTTTGACACTCTTGAATTGCTTCGCTATTTTATAAGTGGCGTCTGTAGAGCCGTCGTCCACGACGATTATTTCCAATTTATCTTTTGGATAGTCTAGCATGCCAAGTGACTTTAACGTGTCGCTTATAGTATCCTGCTCGTTGTATGCTGGCACGATGAGACTGACAGAAGGTAGTCTAAGCAATGCAGGTGTTAAATTCAGTTGGTTTTTATTTCTGCGGAAAAGCAATAGAAAGATCAGCATGAAATATGTAGTAACTGCTGCGAAGAAGATGTAAAGAATGTCAACAATTATTTCTGCCATATACAACAACCATATATACTAAATTAAATGTCTATCCCTAAAATAACCATCAAAAGCTTCACTGCTGCCAAATCAAAATTCCTATAAGGGTTCACAGCATCATTGGTAGGCAAGCCGGATACAAAGATGACATGCGCATCCATTCTTACAGCAGTTTCATTTGCATACTTTGGATGCACTAAGGCTATTATTGGATGCTGTATTTTTCCAGGCAAGTGCTGGTAAGAAGTAATCTCCTTTGCATCTATCGTAACATTTCTTCCAAGAAGGTTGAACAACAAACCTAGCTTGTAGGATATCTCAAATGCATTTGCAGTATAAATTCCATTATCCCCTTCTGTAGGAAGGAATACCAGGGTAATGTTTTTCGCCAGCCCTCCTCGCAATTCATAATACAGGCGGGCCTCGTCTGGGTATACTTGGACCTTCTCAGCTTCCCTTAGATCAGCCCTGAAGTTCAGGGGTATGCCGAAATAATCATGGCTGTAGACAGGTCTGGGGATATAAATGTATGCCAGAGCGATTACGATGGACAAAACGGAAATTGCGAAAATGAAAATAAGCTGGTTCTTGGTTAGTTCTATTCTATGGCTGTCCCTGGTCATAAATATCCTTTAGGAATGAATGGTTTTTAAAAATAAAAAAAGGGGGGAAAGTAAGTCCTATCAAACCCTTTTGTTATGCAACGATTTATTCCTTGATTATCGGGACTGCTGCAGTGCCTGTGATTGTTACCTTGCTAGCTGTCACAGTTTTCAGATGTGCTCCATAGTTCTGCAAGACGCTTGTTGCTATTCTTGTATTGTCGGCTTCCCAACCAGCTACCACTAGCGCAACTTTACCTTTGCTGAATGCATCGTCTACAGCTTGAATTATAGCTGTATTCTCTGCAATGCCTGAAGCTGCACCCTTTGCTGGGTATGTCTTGCCTAATGCTTCGGCTGTTAGTTTGTTAACAGCTGGTCCACCTACTAATACAAGGTGCTTTGCCTTCTCTGCAGTTCCTATTTCGCTATCTAGCTTTGCAACGGCTGATGTTATTGGTGCTATCTTGTTCACAGTTCCTAGTTTCTGAGCTTCTCCGCCTGTCTTGCCTACGCTCACTCTTCCTGTTAGTTCTCTTGACGCTACCAGAAGCTGTACTTTGTCGGCTGCTGAATTGGCATCTGGTGTTACTACCACCAAGCCATTGTCATCTATGACATCTTTTGCTTGCTTTCCAATGCCTCTTATTACTGCTGCTTCCTGTGTTGAGTTGACGTCAGTTGTTTCAGATGAAGCTGCTGTACCTCCCAATCTAATCTCAGGGAAGGTACTTGTGTCCCATTTTGTTTTGTTTTGGAACGCTAACATGAGGTTGAAGTTGTCTTTGTCGCCTACTGTTACGTTACCGAAGGCCAATCCGTAATCAGCGCTTACTGTTACGTTCAATCTCCAGTCGCTTTTCTCTCCTGCGCCTCCGTAGGATAGTCTATAGGAGTATGTTGCGCTACTACTGTTAGTTATGTTACTGCCACCATATACTGAGTTGTTAAGCATAACAGCTGCGAATTCACTAGTAACTATATGTGAATCAGTTGTGTTTCCGATTGCTGAGATTTTTGAGAATGTGAATGTATTTCCACCACTGGCACTTCCTGCACTGACATTAGCGTCTGCTGTCCTTACTCTCTTGTTTGTTGTATCCCAGAAACCAAAGTAGACCGGCCATCTTGCGATACCAAGAGTACTGTTTGAACCGATCTGCTTGCCCATCAACACATATGCTTCAGCATATGCGTTTCCGTTAGCCGCTAGTATTGAAGCATGGGTGGTTCCCTTTTCGTCTACTGAGCTTATCTTCAAACCTTTACCTTCGCCTATTTTATCTGTCGCATTATAGACAGAAACTTCGGTGTTTGCTGGTTCGATTGTTACTTTTGCAATTTTCTCAGTACCGTATCCTACTAGCTTTACTTCACCGTAGTTGTTTGGCAATTTTACACTTTCACCAGCTTTTAAATACTGGGTTGAAGTTGGCTTGTATACCACCTCTAAGATACTGCCAGCTTGTACTGTACCTCTGTTTGCGTTGGTAAAGTTTGAACCACCGCTTGCTGCCCTGATACCCCAAGTTGTTTCGCCTGGGAATCTGTCGCTTGAAGTGCCTGTTGATGTTGTGTCTGCTGATGTATCGTATTCCTTCTCGGTCTGTCCTTCAGGACCTATTACTAGGTCAGCTCCTACGACAGTACCGTCGGCTAAGGCTCTTGAATCAAGCAGTTTGATATCTAACTTTATTGCTGTAGATGTCTTTGTATCACCTTCGTTTATCACCAAGGTGTCTACTGTTGTTCCTGCTTTGTCTTGGACTACAATCTTGGCCCACTTGTCGTTGGAACCAAGTGTTGCATAGGCTGTGTAATCCCCATGCGTGACTCCTTTTGTTGCATCGGCTGTACCTGTACTGCCTACGAGCATTACTAACTTGTCCGTATCTGTGCCAACTATTGAGAATGGCTTACCCATTAACTCGATGTTGATAGGATAGGTGTAGTTTTTAGTGGTACCATCACCTGTACCAGAAATGGTCTTATCGAAGACATATTGGTATATTATGTCGTTATCTGTCCCCACTTCCATTGTCAAGGTACCGTTTACTCCACTCTGCTCTGTAGTGTGTCTCATTCTGACACCACCTAACTGTAGCTGTTCGCTCCAGTCGTAGGTTGATGATCTCCAAGAGAACGTACTATCCTTAAGTCCAGACCAGTGGAAATTCTTTACTAAAGCACTGCCTGGTAATGGATTTGAATAGTCGGTTCCACCTACTGATAGAGCATCTCCATCAGCAACTGTACCGATACGTATTCCATCCTTGTCTATTCCTTGGAATCCTGTTGGTGTTGCTCCTGTTATTGATTCTACTGTGTAAGATAGCTCTGCTAATCTTGCTGCCAAGTCAGTTGCACCTACTACATCGGATGGTTTTGCATCTGCACCGACTACTATGAAAGCGTCTAGAGCGGATGTTGTAGCGGTCATGCTTCCCAGGAAACCTGGAAAGTCTTTAAGACTTGTTGCGGCCAGACCAGCGCCAGCTATCGTTGCACCAGCCATTAAGGCTGATAAACCTGTCGCAATCCATTTTTTAATTTGCATTTATTTTACCTCTCTTTTAAATTTCACTAATTACTATCTCATACGTAGTCGATAGTAACGAGTGCTTGGGTTATCTATACTAAGTAATTAGTTAAAGATTGTATATAAATCTTATGTGAAACAATTGTTGGAACAATAAAGAAGCTCAAATGCCAGTATCATACATATGTTTTTAGTTGTATAAACGTTTCTAATTGTTTCTAGAGTTAAAATAAGCCGTTTCAGACTAAAATAAAGCTTATTTAAGCTTTTTAAAATTTTAATATAAATTTCGACAAATTCCTATACTATGGTCCTAATTTCTTCTTAACGAGCCTGAGTTTGTTCGTTCTCCCCAGCCTTTGCACCTCTATCAACCCTCTTTCAGCTAAACTCTTGACAACCCTGCTCACCTTGGCTTTTGATAAATTGGTTTCTTGGACAACCTTCCTTTGGTTCACCTCGCCTCCATTGGCGGTGATTATGTCTACAACCTTTCTTTCAAATTCGTCCAGCACAGACAAAACAAGCTTTTCGGACTGCCTGACATATCTTATGAAGAGGAAGGCGAGCACACCACCGATAAATATGGCGATAATTGCTACATTTCGGATGCCCAACTGCCCTAGCTGGGCGAAAAATGGTATAGGAAGCCTTTCGTACAGAGCCTCAAGCTTTATTTCCCCTCCATTTTCGAAATTGCTTAAGCTCCAAACTATGATATTGCCTTCGCTAAGTATGTCCACGTTATCAGAAAACGGTAGCTTAATATCTGGATCTATTGCCATGCCAGCTGGCAGTCTTATGGATGCAAATACTCTATCATTATTCCCATCTATAGAAAAGTCGTTACTGAAGAAAAACTTGTCGTCCAGCTGCTTGACAAAATCAGGTGTTTTGAAGCTAAATATCACAGTTCTTTGATCTTTAGTCAATCCTAGGTTACATCCTATGTCTGTAGTACCCTTAACATTCACATTGCAATAAACTGAACCGGCGTTGCTGGTTGCGGTAAAATTGCTCACCCTGCCTATGATAGTGGTGTTGAAAGTGCTCACCTGCTCCCTGAATGTTATAGTTAGTTTGACGTCAGATGTCCCATCCTCTGCTAAAATAACATCTATTCCATAGTACGCAACCTGGGCAAATGCTGTGCTGACAAGTGAAACAATCATGAACAGAAATGAAACAGTTGCAAATAGTTTCACATTGTTTAATG
>CAZERL010000005.1:0-4327 GCA_964514495.1 uncultured archaeon | reverse complement strand
GAAACAATCATGAACAGAAATGAAACAGTTGCAAATAGTTTCACATTGTTTAATGTCATAAGATAAGCTTATACTTTTAGTCTTAAATTGTGCTTTGTTTAAATAATGCCTTCTGTTTAAGTATTCCCAAAAGTGTTTAAATAATTTGGATATAATGCTCTTAAGGGCAAAATAACCTATAACACCTAAATTTAATACCACATATGCTTAAAATAACATTATGCCTATAGAAATAGGGATGGGTATGGTAACGATACAAGTTGATGAAAAAGATGTTGATAAAGTCTTTGAGATATTATCATCTAATGGACGTTTTACAGGATTACCAGACAACAAGTTTCGCATAGAGGAAAATGTAGATAAAACACTTGAAACACTAAAAAGTGCAGGTATTAAATATGAAGTCGTGGATGGCAAATAAGATGGTGTTAAATGAAATTTTACAAAATATTTCTTCCTAAGAAATACAATGATGGTAAACTAATAGAATTAAAAAAAATCCGTGAGATAGCTGAAGAAATTAGAGAAAGATTTGGAGCATATTCATTAAATCCATTTGCTAATTTGCCTATTATACAAGGTGCTTGGACAGATAACAAAACAAAAAAGACTTACATAGAACCTATGTATTCTATAGAGTTATTCGTTGAGGATACTTTTGACAATCAAAAATGGTTAAAGTCATGCAAAGAAATTTGGAGGCAAAAATTAAATCAAGATGAATTATTTATTGTTGCGCAAGATGCTGAAATTATAATTACCAGTTAATTCTGTTTAAGAAATCCAACTTTTGTTTAAGTAATGTTGTTCAAAAGGTATTATTTAAACAAAACTCTTAAATTGGTTAATCATTTCTTTGGCATGTCTTTTGTTGATATGACAATGCCGCCCGCTCCGCTGGCCGCAAGCTTGTGCACCACATCAGCCACGGAATTCATTATCGCCTGCATCGAGTCAATGCCAATTGTCAATTTCTTAGGTTCCATGATCTCAACACTCGAGGGACCGAAATAAATGACAGCAAACAACAGTGTCTCTATGCTCTTTGACAGAAGCTCTACCTGCGCTACTTTCGAAAAGGCCTTCTCCACATTCCTAGGCGGGTTCTCCACCTCTATTGTATCCTCAAACTTCTCAGATAATATATACGCATTTTTCATGTTCTGAATGGACTTCACATGGTCTTTCAAGCTATTCTCAGCCAGCTCCCTTTCAGATGTCATCACCTCAAACCACATTACCGCCTTTATCCAGCCTTCTTCTATCTTTTCCATTATTTCCTCTTTTTCAAGCATCAGACCACCAGGTTTATCCTGACACCGCAATTTGGACATCTATCCTTAACCAGGTTCACCTTTTTGACCGTTGAAGCGACCCTGCTTATCAATGTTTCCCTGCAGTTGTAGCAGTAGGTGCTCTCATCATGATGCTGCGGGACATTGCTGATATATACATACCTCAGGCCGGATTTCCTGGACACCTCGGCGCATCTCTCCAAAGTGCTTATAGGGGTTTGGGGCAGTTCTGTAATAGTGGGGTCTGGTATGAACTGCAATAAATGGAATGGCACATCACCGCCCAACTCGCCGTTTACCCAGTCTGCCAGTTTTTCGCAAAGTTCTATGTTGTCTCCTATTTGCGGGACGATTAGATTGCTTATTTCTATATGCGCCCTGTGTTTCTTGAGAATCTTGAGCGTGTCATAAATGTGGTTGGAATCTTGGAGTATTGTGAACCTTTTCATGTATTCAGCATCGCCGGAGGCTTTGATGTTAAAGCAGACCGCATCCAGATACTTGCATAGTTTTTTCACAGGATCCTCGGTTATGTAGCCGTTTGTCACTAAAGCTGTTTTGATGTTGCTTCTATGCGCCATTTTGAATGTCCTGTACATGAACTCAAAGTAAATCGTAGGTTCGATGTAAGTGAATGTTATTGATGTGCAGTTGCGCTTTTCTGCAAGCGAGATTATCTCCTCCGGTGTATAGTTCTTTTCGGATACGATAGGCAGTTTGTCATGTGCTATCTGCCACATGTCGCTGAATTGGGATGTCAAAACAGGTCCGCTGCAGGAAACAGATAGTGTATTGGAAGCCGGATAAAAGTGGAACAATGGTTTTCTTTCTATAAAGTCGACATCAGTAGCAACTACATTCGAATAGTTCATGCTGTAAAGCTTGTTGCCTATGTTCTTCCTTACCAAGCAATAGCCTACTTTGCCTTCTGTGATTGAGCATCCTTTGACGCATAGGTTGCATTTGACCTTTCCCCTCTCTTTAGCCCAGAACATTGCTTCGTGCATTTCTTTAGCCATAGGAACCCCAAATTTTAGATTATATATTGGTGTCCTTAGTATTATAGGTTGAAAGCCCCAGTAGCTCAGACTGGTAGAGCTATCGCTTCGTAAGCACAGGAAAAAGCGATGGGTCATGGGTTCAAATCCCATCTGGGGCTCACTAATTTAAGCCTTGGATAATTATTGGTTGTATGGAAGTTGTGCTGACGTTCGAAGGCAAGAACATGCAGAAGGTAAAGGATGTCTTGCTTAAGGATGATGTCGTGTCTAGGGCTAGTATTGTGTTCAAAGAGGGTTCTATTATAGGTAAGGAAGAATATTTTTGTTTGATATCGGGAACTGATGAGCAATGCAAGAAAGCTCTTGAATTAATCAGGGATTTAGCCAAAGAGGTTACAGGTAATGATAAGGAAGAGTTAATTAATAAGATAAAAGAAGAAGAAAATAGAGCGAATGTTGGAATGGGAGGAATATTTGATTAATGCGACAGTGGTCCAGCCTCTCGAAAGAGCTGAAGGTCTAAGACACGAAAGTTAGAACTATGACTGTGTAGGCTTGCCAAATTTGCGAATAGTTCGTTACGGGGGTTCAAATCCCCCCTGTCGCATTGGTTCTCTGTTTTAAAAATCTGCTAAAGTATATAATTAAAAGTATGTTTTCTATAGTAGAAAAGTATTTATGTCCTACGTAGGACAACAATTGCAGGCATTTGTAATGAGTTTTTTAATAGTATTTGACATTCCAAGAAGTGAAATGACAGAAAAGAGAAGGATACATAGAGAATTGGTTAGAGGCGGTGCTGAGAAAATACAAGATAGTTTTTGGAAGAGTGACAAAATAAAATTCTTGATTGATGTTGGAATGAGTATAAGGAAGATTGGAGGTAGAGCTACAATCTTGGAGGAGAAGTTTTTATTCTGACAAACCTTTAAATTCTTACTTCTATCTTAAATTTTCATGATGGAATTAGTAGATTATTACCCACACAAATTTCCAGAAGATAGTGATATTGTCCCTGCAGTTATTTTATACAAATAATTATCGTAAAATAAAATTAAACAAAAACTTATATTATAAGCAACAAAATAAGAATAAGATACAAATGGGTCTTTTCGGTAAAAAGAAAGTTGAAACTCCTCCTGTTGAAGATTTGCCTCCTCTCCCAACATTGGAAACCTTGCATCAAGAAACACACGAACAGAATTTACCAAAGCCTCCATTACCGCCGATAATTCATGATATGCCTAGACAGATGCCCAGACAACTACCAGTGAATGCACAGCCTGTCAGGAAACAGGAACCGCAACCAGTAGAACAAAAGGTAGAGCGCCCTGCGTTTGCTCCATTGTTTGTCAAGATAGATCGTTATAGAAATATCTTAAACGCTTTAGGGCAGTTGAGAACATCCGTTGTTATGATTAGGAATTCGTTTTCTACTTTAAATGAATTGGAGAGGGCGCGGTTGGAGACGTTGAAATTGATTGAAGAGGCTGTGGGGAAGGTTGAAAACAAACTGTCCGCATTGGATACAGAATTGCTAAGGCCTACCAGCGCTCATATGGATGTGACACCGGAATACCAAGATGTTGAAACTGTGCAGGCAACGGTTGCTGATTTGAAAGGACAGATAACCCAACTGAAGGCTGAACTGGAACAGTTGGGCTAAGCTATTTAATTCTGCTGCAGATAATTACTATTCAAGCAGGGGTCGCATAGCTTGGTCAATTGCGCCGCGCTCAAGAGCATTGAGCTTTGATTTTGAATGATAAGATACGCGGTGGGTTAGATAGAAATAGACCAATCCCTTCGAGAGTTCGAATCTCTCCCCCTGCATATTTTATAATTCTTCCTAAAACTAACTTATTTGATATATGCCAAAAGGCCGTAAATTCAAGCGAAGAAAACACAAAGAGCTTCTTAAACCTACTCAAGAGATATTGGTACCAGCTAATGATGCTAGAGATATAAGAGCAAACTACGAAAAGTATATTAGAGAATTTGTAGGAAGTGAATAGGAATGAAAACTGAACA
>CAZERL010000004.1:0-32101 GCA_964514495.1 uncultured archaeon | reverse complement strand
AAGCAAACTAGGGCTTTTGATGAGTAGAAAAGGCTTATTTTGGCTTATTTTTGCTATTATTAAGTTTAAAACCTCTTAATGTGAGTTAATCGCATAAAAGTAACGATTTTCATCCTCTGCGAAGCGTATTTAAAGACAAGAGTTACTCTATGTTTCATGTATTTACAATCAGGATTTAGTGGAGAATTTCTTGGTACAGATACATGGGTTGCCAGAGTACTGGGGAAGATTTTTCAATCAGATATGCAAGTCGATAGTGTTGGTGAAATTCAACCGCATCAAGAAATTATGGCATTGACAAGAGAACTTTGGCAAAAAACTTTAGATTTGAGAAGAGATACGATTTTGTCAAGGGCGGCAAAAGAAGGAAAACAGGTCGATGTAGTTATCAAAGACGAACAACCATTATCAGCATTATATAGTATAAGAGAAGGTGATGTTGAGAGAAGAGTATTATTTGCAGGACCTTCTGTCACATTAGTAAGATATGCAAGAGATGGCGGAACATTGAGAGTTGTACACGGTCTTACAAATTACGCAGTTAGAACTTTAATGAACACCGCCCACATGCAATAATAGATAAATACGGATATCAAAATTTTGTGGATTCCGTAAGTATCTCAGTTTTACCCACATTTTTAGACGAAAGCGGAGAGGTCGGTCAAACTTTTAGAAGACATGGAACAAATGTCAATGAATATCCCGGCGCAATAGGAACGATAGCAGGTGGTTTCGCAAGTAGGAACCCAAATACACATTTGTCGTCAATGAGTCCATTTCATGCTGTTCAAAAAGAAATGTATGAAGAAGGGAGGCTTTTACCATTAATTGCCCCAGAAGATTATATCAGTAGAGGTATACTCCCTGCTGATTCAGAAGTTAGGTTTGATCAGATGACAGACGGTACTAAAGTTGTTTACGTAGTAAGAGAAGGACAACCTAGAGTTAGAGCATTAGCGTATGCCGAGGCTAGTTTGGTGTGCACTGGTATTGCTACAGACATAAATCCATTTGCGAAAGATCCAAGCGGTTCAACAAAACAATTCCTTAAATCTGAATATATGTTCTTATGCCGAACTGGAATCCAAAGAAGGCATTACGATGAAAAAGACGACGGTACTGGTCAAAAAGGCTGGTCCAAAAATGGCGAACATATAGAAGCATATTACTTTCCATTTACTGAAAATGGAATTTTTCAATATGTGGTAATGAATCACCCAGAACTTATGGGACCAACAAGCGCAGTTATTAGTTTTTCGTTGATTGATTTTAAAGATGGAAGAGAAAAGGTAGCTGGTTTATCTGAAATAATAGGCAAACATCCTCTATATAGTAGAGTTACTTCCAAAATACCAATTTCCCCTACTCAATTTTTTCATTAACCTTCTCTTAAAAGTTTCACACTACAGTTTATTTGAAAACACTACTTTCCAATTCTTTCATTAACCTTCTCTTAAAATCGTTCAGTTCTTTAATTTTTATCTTCCCACCAGCTGCAGGCCCATGCCCGCCCCCCACACCCATCTCCCTGAGCATCTTACCCAAGTTTATCTTACCCTTCTGGTACCTCGCATGTATCTTGTAGAAACCCTCAATTCGTTCCAACAGGAAAACTATTTTATCAGGATATTTTGTAGAAGTTTCTGTAGCTATGGCAGACCCAACTCTTTCCACCTTACTAGAAAGCACAGAAAATATCAAATTAACATCATCAAATTTCTCAGCATTCTTCCAGAACTGTTTCTTCGCTGTTTCATACAAATTTTCATATTTCTTGTAAGCTGTTTTAATTTTTTTATTTCTAGTTAATTCTTCAAAACCATCGGTTTCAATTAAAATCTTAAGTAAATTGCCAAACCCAATTTCAGTAGCAGCACCGACTGTTTCTATAACAACCTTACCGTACTTAGTCTTCCAGATGTCTCCCTTTTCCTTAACCTTTATGTATCGGTCGAGCAAATCCCTGCAATCTTCATATCCATAATCTCCGATCGTACCAACAACAGCCAACCACTCCTTATCACTCAAGTCAACCAATCGAGAAAAGAACTTGTAAACGACATAAGTTGCTGGCTGATATATCCTGTCATCTTCCAATCTCGGATTTATGTAAACTATGTTTTCACTCAACTTCTTGTCAACAGTCAAATGGTGATCAATATATAAAATTTCCTTATCGAGTTTGTTTAGTTCTTTGAATAGTAAATCAATACCTATGTCAACGATGATTACCTTGTTGTAAGTTTTGATAGCACTTATAATCTCGTCACTTTTTTCAGTAGTTCCAGTAACTATTTTATCTATTTTTTTATTCAACCTCTGCAATGCAATAGTAGCAATAGCGGCAGAATAAGTGCCATCAGCATCCTTGTGGTGGACTAGAATTAATTTATCTGCAGGCTTTAAGTTTCCTATGAATATTTTACCTTTATCGAACATTTCGTTTATTTTCATACAACTGTGTAGTCTAAATAGAATCTTATTCTTTACTTTCGCGCAATTTCTTTATAGTATCCTCATCCAAAACAACAATAGGCATATGGTGTTCTTTAGCATGGCCGCCCGATTGGTGGAACTCCACTACCGCCAGCATGTTGTCAACATGGTGTAATATCAGTGCCTCAAAATTCCTTGGCGGTGTTGGCCCATGTTCACCGAAATGGCTAGCTACCATGTGGATTACGCGTTCGGGGAACCCTTTAGCATATAGTTCAGCAACTCCAAGAAAAGAATGGTCCAATAATACCCCAGTATGCATTGGGTCGCCATCCTCATCCAACTTCCATTCAAAAAGCTTCATCATGTCATGCAAAACTGCCCCAGCAATCAAGTAGTCTTTGTCTACCTTCACATCAAAATTCTTTTCCGCAACTTCAGCAGTCTTTATGCACAATTCAGTAACAGCAATCGTATGATTCAGAACATCCCTTTTTACAGTTCCTGCCCCACCCACACTAAATGGCGTAACAGCTTTCTTCAAATCTTCCTTAGGATATTTCTTAAACTCCTTGTGCGATAAACTGGGATTCTTTAAAAAATCCACTACCCTTTTCCTTAACCCATTATCCTTAATCTGGTTTGCCAATTCTATTAGCCGCTCCATAATATCAAGTTAAAACATTAAGCTTAAGATATTTTGCTTGACACCTTCTCAGCAATCCCCTTCATCTCTTCATCCGATAGATTGAGGGTTTTACTCATGTCAATTAACACGCCATGCCCGTCATCTTCAAACCTCGGCACAACATGAATATGCGCATGTGGCACCTCGTCACCGATTGTAACCAGATGAACCAGCCTAGGGTTCAAAGCTTTCTTAACACCATCAACAATTTTCTTCGCAACTTCAAAATATTCACCAAAATTAGGCACGTCATACACCCATCTATAATGCCCCTTTGGTATTATCTGTATATGTCCAGGAGTTCTAGGAAATTTATCCAAAAATGCTAAATAATTTTCATCTTCATAAACTTTGTATGAAGTGAACTTACCTTCTACTATCTTACAAAATACACATTCTTGCATACTTAACATCAACAGTTTTAAATTGATATTTCAAATACAATAAAGTACGTTCAATAAGTCTAAGTAATTCACTAGTTTATGATTCTTTAGTTTCTGGAACTTTGTAACCGTATAAGCCCGCTATAACATCTGTAGTTCGCCTAACCCTAGGAAACCTTTGGAACTCATTTATATCCACACGAACAGACGCTTCAAATCCATTATCAGTAGGTGCATACATAGAATCAGCTTTGTATTGTTTCTTACCTTTTCTCCCTACTGGTACAACAGCAATTACTTGATGAGTACCCTCTGAAAATAAATGTAGATCTCCTATGTATTCCCTTGTTAGCTTACTTCCCTTTGGTAAAGCCTTTTGTGCTAGCTCCAGTTGTTCTTGAGTAGGTTCTTCAGCAAATCTAAACTCTAAATCTACAAAATCATAAGGATTATCACTCCAGCTTATAGTACTTGCACCATATTCTTGTCCAATTTCTTGAATAAGCCTATAATTATAGTTAGTTACAGACCCATATGTAGTCATAACATTGGGAATTTCTATTTCTTCCCTCCTTCTTAAAAGTTCACTTACTAGCGATACCATTCATTTTACACCTTGAAAAGTATTAATGGAAGTAAAGTATTTAAACATTTCCATTTTAACTATATTATAGTAATAACAAAAACACTATTTATTCTCAACTATAATTTTCGTACTCTCTATCCTCACAGCCACATCTTCAGGAACCTTAAACGGAAAAGCTGAATCCATAGCAACATCCCTAGAAATTAAAGAAAAATAAAACTCAGCTAACCGAATAGCATAGAGAGTCCTTGAGCCGCTTCCTCAGCCTTCTTCTCAGTATCATCTGCCTTCTCTTCTTTCTTCGCTTCTGTCTGTGCTGGTGCAACTGTGGTAACTGCCGCCTGTTTTATCAATTCGTCGATATTCTGGCCTTCTAAGCTAGCAACCAACGCCTTTAACTTCGCCTCGTTGACAGAACCTCCTATACTCTGCAGTACTTTCTTTAGACTCTCTTCTGTTATCGGTTGCTTCGCATCATGAAGCATCAATGCAGCATAAACTTCTTGCATTCAAGCACCCATCTTACTCTGAATTGCCTTAGCCTGTTGATAAGCCTTGGCAAGTATATACCCAATAGATTCCTTGGTAGGATAAATAATATTTACCGAAAGATTTAAAGCTTGATGGAATGCCTCCTTTATCTTGTTCAGATAGCCGTCACCAGCCAAACTCAAAGCATCCTTCTTGTATATCATCCCATCATCATACATCGCAACGACATTTAATCCGATTTTAACCGGCTGTATCCTCAATTTCCTTAGGATGGACGCCAAATCCTTAGATACAACATCCCCCCTCTTGGCCACAACCCTGTCCTTCTTGATCGCAACCTTCCCATCCTCAACACCTGCCGGTATACCAACCTTACCAAATTCACTTATTACAGGTCCCGGCAGTAAGCTTGTGGGGCCGGCGGCAACAAATATTTCATCCTGAACAATATCGCCTTCTTTTGCATATGCTGCTGATTTCAGCTTGTCTATTTTTGTGTAAAATTTGAAAGCTCCCGTGTTGGTAAAAACAAGACCAGGTTGCAACGGTATTGCCTTTTCCAGCTCTCTTATTTTCTCATTTTCAACCTTCCTGATCGCATGCAGCAGAGTAGATTTCTTGACAACCTTAAGAACAGAAGTATCCCGGATGTTCTTTTTGATTTCCTGCAACTGTTTGTTTGGCAGTTTATGCAAGTCCAAAACACCTATTGTTTTGTATGATGTAAACAACTTCTCCAATTCTTCGACCTTTTTTAATTTTTCTTCCTTAACCACATCTACACCTCTATCTCCATCGGTTCAGACATCGTCAGTTTCAAATACAATTTCCCTACATTTTGCTTGCCTTTAGGCAGTCGTGTTTCCAAATACTTGAGAAGTGACCTAACATTTTCCACTATTTCCTCATCTTTCATGCCTTCCTTACCGACCCTGCATTGGATAACTGGCGAATCCTTTATCCTTATCCTAACGCTTTTCTTCAGGCTCTCTAAAGTCCCGCTTATGTCAGCCGTCAGTAATTTAGGCATTCGCCCACGTGGCGCCAGCAATTGGCCGAGCGATTTGCCGACCGATGGCATCAATTTTGCCTCTGCTAAAAAGAAATCGATATCTTTCACAAGGTTTTTCGCATACCTCTTGTCATTACCAAATCTCTCAATTTCAGCAGAGCCGATGACCGTAGCATCAACATTTTTTGCCGTGTCAGAAAAAATGCCAACCTTGGAATCGCCCCCCCACCCGTGAGGAAGCTTGAATTCGTCATTTATTTTACTCTCAGGCTTCTTTAAATCCAGCGCAGTTAATTTTACTATCAAATCGAAAGTTTGGGAAAAATTCCTCTTCTTCTGCTCTCTAAGTTGCTTGATTGCATCCGCTAATTTTTCGGCCATAAAAGACCTCCTGCCCAGGCAGTAAAAAGTGATTACTCATTTTAAGTATTTAAAGTCACCCATTTATAACTGGTTTTATGATTCACCACCCAGGAGAAGTCTTGGAGGTATTCAGGCCAAGCGATTCAGATACGAAATCTGCAGACGAGGATACTTTGGCTACTTTGAGGATGTGGGACGACAATATTTTGACTTTAGTTGTGGAACAGAAGATTTCTAGCAAGATAAATGTGGGCGATAAAGTTTTGGTTGATTACAGGCCAGTGCAAGTACCGAACAATCCAAACACGTCTGTAATCGCCAAGCAGGTAATTTCAAAAGTCATCAAAGGTAAAAGGGCTGAAGCGGTTTGGAAGGAGTATAGGAAATTTTTCGAACAGCAACGACAAAGACCCCAGACTTTAGTACCAAGAGCGCCTGAGAGTTACATAGGCTAATCATTTCAATAAAGAATCAAACTGCCCTTCATCTATTTCTTTTATCAATTCTTTAGGTCTCTTCCCTTCAATCAAAACCCCAGTAAGGCTATTAGCTGTCCCTGCGATTTGTTTTACTGCCGCCTTTAGATCTTTTGCAAGCATAGAATCTTTTTTCATCTTCGCAATCTTGACAATTTGTTCGAATTTCAAATCCCCCACAAATGTTTTGCCTTTTGCCTTCTCCTCGTCAGTAATCTTAGCCAATTCCACACCAAGCTCTTTCTTTAGTAAACTGGCAACTGGAGGTGTTCCAACAGAAATTTCATAAGATTTCGTTTCAGTGTCAATCTTAAGTTTCACAGGAACCTGCATGCCAGAATAGTCTTTTGTCTTGTCGTTTATCTCATTGAATATTTGACCGATGTTCAGTTTATACATCGATAATTTCGGAGCTGTGCTTGGACCCGGCGCAGCCTTGCCGCCTTCTATAAGCAAATCTATCGTTTCCTGCCTACCCATAAAATCACCTCTTAGTCTTCTCCAAAACTCTAATAAATTCAACCGACACAGTGACAGGAATAGGCACAGCAACCTCCAATAATTCTATCGTGCATTCGCGCTTAGTTTTATCATATCTGGTAACTTTTCCCTTCTCTCCTTTGAACGGTCCACCTATGACTTCCACCAAATCACCAACATCCAGTTCAACCACAACCTCTTTCGGCTGCAAATATTTATGTATTTGGTTCAATTCAATCGGTTTTTTAATCAATCCCCTCACATGCGGTATTTGCTGAACAGCCCTTTCAATTTCCTTAATATCACCTTCCACAAAAAGATATCCTTTGATTTCCTCGGGATGGATTATCGTCTGTAAAGCAATCCCCTCTGCCTTGGCTTTAGATGAGATAGAATCTGCTACTAAGTTCTCCCTGCCAACTACAGTTTTTACCGTATAAAGCATCCAATCAACCTATGAACACAGTTGAGATAAGATATAAAACAAACCCAACAATTCCAACTACGAACATTCCCATCCCGCATACTTTGGCTGTGAACATAAACTCCTGTCTATCGGGCTTTCTAGCTATCCGTAGCACACGCATATAGTTTTCCAAAGTCTCCTTAATCTTCAATTGCATACCATCACAGAATCTATTCTACGAATTCCACACCTAAGAACTTTTCCATGTCCTTCTTTTGCTGCTTTGTATAAGGCTTTTCTGGGCCGAGAATCTGGCTCGACTTGACGCCCGTTAAAACTAAAACTGTCCTAACACCATCGCCAATACTCTTGTCCACTTGCGCGCCCCAAATTATTTTCGCCTCTGGAGATATTTTAGATGACACCATCTCTACAATCTGTTGGGCCTCCCTCACAGTTATGTCCTGCCCGCCAACCACGTTTATCAGAGCGCCGGTAGCACCATTAATGTCTACAGATATCAAAGGATTGTTCAACGCTCTTTCAACAGATTCAAACGCTCTATTTTCCGTATCGCTTTCACCCATTCCGATCATCGCCAAGCCACCGCCATTCATCACAGCCCTGACATCCGCAAAATCAAGATTTACTAATCCAGGCTTAGTCACCAGCTCAGTTATTCCCTTGACAGCATTTACCAAAATCTCGTCTGCAATTTTAAACGCAGTCGTAAGAGAAACGTCAGGAACAATTTCCAACAGCTTGTCGTTCGGCACTACAATCAATGTATCCGCGGCGCTAACCAAGTTATCCAGCCCTTCTTTCGCATTGTTCATCCTCTGTTTTCCCTCCATTGCAAACGGCAAAGTCACAACCGCAATCGTCAGTGCCCCTAATTTTTTAGCTATGTCAGCGACAACAGGAATTGATCCCGTGCCAGTTCCCCCACCAAGTCCGCAGGTTAAAAATATCATATCAGCGCCTTGCAAAGCCCGTTTGATTTCATCTTTAGTTTCCTTTGCAGCCTCCATGCCAATTCTCGGATCAGCCCCAGCCCCCAAGCCAGCAGTCAACTCCCTACCGATTAAAATTTTCTTGTGGGCATCCGTATAAAGCAAATCTTGAACGTCGGTATTTACCGCAACAGTCTCAGCACCAAAGATGCCAAGCTGCATCAGTCTTGTCAGAGTGTTATTTCCAGCCCCACCGCATCCAACAACCTTTATCTGCGTCTTCCTGCTTTCCAGCAATTGCCTCAATTCTTCATCAGAATCAGAATGCTTCTCAAGCCCCTTTTCTGTCAGTTGCTTAACTCCCATCTCCAAACACCTGAAATATAATTCACAAAATTAACCATAAATGTTTTAGTTACTTACCATATTCATACACAAATCTAACCTTTTCAATAGAAACCCACTTCATTATTACATCGGACACCTTTTCCTTTGCCCTGCTTGGGATTTCTTTATTGCCTTTGAATTTGATTTCAGCAATTTTATCCGCAACTTTAACCTCCATATCCTCTTTGCCTGTATTCGTGAAATAGGTTACAACACCCAGGACTTTTTCAGAATCATCTTTAATCTCCCCTTTAATTTCAATTTCATATTCCAGCTTCTTCCCAGCCAACGGATGGTTGAAGTCAACCCTAATCCTGCCGCCATCACCGCTTATCACACGTCCATTCAAGCCGTTGATTGTCACGTAACTGCCGGGATTCGGGTCTATGTTCTGCTCTTTGAATACAGACAGAGGTATCAGCCTGGTGAGTTCGGGCTTTCTCTGACCAAATCCTTTTTCAATAGACACCTCAATGGTTTTTTTATCGCCGACATTCATCTGCAGCAAGGCCTCGTCCAATCCCTTCAAAACAAAATCACCGCCGACAACTACAGGAATCGCGCCATATCTGACATTAGGATTGTAAGTGCCTTCCTTCTTTGCCAAATCTTCGTTAGTCAGGTCAAATGTCTCTCCGGTATCCTTAACCTTACCAACATAATCTATGTATACAAAATCCCCCTGTTTCATCAAATCAGCTTTTAAATTTTACTGTAATTATGCAATTAAGCATTTAAGTTTAATAATTGTTAGGTTATTCATGGTTTTCGATTTAGAGACTAAGAAGAAAGAGGATTGGAAGGAACTTCTGACTCCAGAAGCCAAGCAAACTTTGATGAATCTTATTGATGGAACCAAAAGGCATAGGGGTGCTTATTCTCAAGCAGATGATGTTAAAGTTGCGCAGTTGTGGTCTGCTTTGGTGGAAATGAGGAATGAATTGGATGATGTCAAGAAAACTTTGGGTAGATTGGAAGAACCTTGGAGAGCTATCGTAGGAATTGGAGACATAGAGAAGAGGAAGACAGTTGAAAAGTTGGTTGAGGAATTGATCAAGCCGACAGATGAGGAAACTAAAGATGCTACTAGAAAACTCGTCGACAGTCTGATGCGATTCTAGACTTTTTTAACCCCACCGCAAATTCTGCAGAACCCTGATTGGGGATTGAAGCATAGATGACAGACTCTTGAACCGCATGCCCTGCAGGAAATCAAAGCAGGAACACTTCTACCACATGATTGACACTGCCCGCCTAATACCATAATTATTATTTAACAACATTTTAAAGACTTAAAAGTTATAAATAGAATTAGTTTCGTATGACAGATATTTTGTTTCATGTTTATCATTCTTTTCATTCTCAATCTTTTCTAGAAACTGGTTAACAACTTCGACCCATTTAGGAAGTTTTTTCTTGTCGGCCATACTATCACTAAATTTCATCGTAATCAAGTCCAACAAATTTCAAAGAAAACAAATATTTCACGTTCAAATGTTAGCACAAAGATGAAAGGACTGTTGACAAGAAAATTCGTTGTATGCCTTACTCCAGAAGACAAAAAATGGAGATTCTATAAGACAACTTCAGAGGGGATGGGGGTAGTAAAGAAAGTGCGTAAAATGCTATGGACTAGAATTTATAGCTTTTTCGATAATTGTTTTAAAGTCATTACTAATATCCTCAATTGTAATCGAATTGATTATTTCATAGGTAAATGTTTCTTTATTTAAAGAACCGCAACCTTTTGAATAGAGAACATGGTGTATATTGTTCCACATCTTCCCCGCATCTTTTAAGTCAGATTCTGCAATATCCAATTTTGGATACAGTTTTTTAAGCACTTGTATAATAATATCCTTTGGATAGTAGTTTTCTAGCTCACCCTTACTCAACACATTCACTTCTTCTTGACTTATAATATCCTCTCTTTTCAAGTCATCATATTTTTGTTTGTTATTAGAATCTGTTAAAATTGTAAATGGTATTTTGAAATGTTTGAGTATCTTAAGGTAAGGTTCAAAATTATCATTGTGGATAGGATCCACTAATATTTTACTTTCCAAAAGGTCTTTTCCCATTTTCTTGGCAACACCTTCTAAAAATATCTTGTCTGATGATCCCTCCACGAGTATGCAAAAATTGTAATTTATTAATGCATCACTGAATCGTATGCCTAAATCGGACTTTATTTCATTTAGATTGGATTCAGTCTGAATTAGATTAGTTTTACTTTCATATTTTTTTACAAGAAAAATATTTTTAAGTATGGCTTTGTCTACAAAAATAGATGAATGTGTTGTTAAGAAGATTTGTGTTGATTCAGATTCCTTTTTCAAAAAATTAAACAACTTTCTTGTAGCTTCTGGGTGTAAATGTATCTCTGGTTCTTCTACAGCAAATATAACACCACTTCCGCCAAAGACTAAGTTACTTACTATGATTAAAATATCATGAAGACCACTCCCTACTGATGAACTTGGAAAAAGTAAATCGTTGTTTTCAAAATTTACATCTACGTTATTTCTATCTAACGAAGAATCGAGAACACCAAAATCAGACCCTATTTCCTTTATGATTTCTTGTATTCTAAAAAACTTTTTTCTTTCGATAATGTCAAGTGAATTTTTAAGAATAGCTAACGAATTTTTTATCTTCTTTCCATTAAAAGCTGATTCTTCAATTCCAGTATACGTTTCGTCAGTTAAACCTCTATCAGCTGGTATGAAATAAAACTTATTTTTTATTAGGTTTATTATTTTGTTTCTTTCCTCATTTTTATTGGATAAGTAGGGGTACTTAGACACAAATTCTAATACTGAATAATCTACAGAATACGTCATGTTCTTAGTGTCAGGTTCAATTTCAAAGACTTTCATAGAAAATCTAATTTTAGTAGGTCTTCCGTCCTTTGAACTATCCTCTAATTCTCTGGATTCAGATTCATTTAATTTAATAGTCAAATATAATTCAATTGGATTGGTAGTATCCATGTTGAACCATAAATTTCTATTAATCCCTTTAATGGACGGACTTCCATTTTCTGATAAATACCAGAGTTCATCAAAAAATAATTCTATTGCCTTTAAAATATTCGATTTACCAGAGTTGTTCTTTCCGATGAATATATTTAGATTTTCTAAACGTTCAATTTTTATATCTTTCAAGCTTTTGAAGTTTTTGATATGTAAATTTAATATTTCCATGATTATGTAAGTATAGTAGAAAGATTTAAACTTCAAAGTTATTTTAATGAATGCATAACTTTTGCATTTTCAATTATATTTAGTATATCTATTTTTCGTTTTTTCCATTGATTTTATTTTTGTTAATAACAAGTCTAGAAGTTCCTTATCTCCCGTCAATTTATCTAATATATCATCCGCTATTTTACTTTTCATGCCATTTTCTATAGTTTCTATTACTGCTTCCTTGTCTAGTGGTATTCCGCATTTTGAACAGAATTGATTAGTAGGCGGGTTTACTTCTTTGCATCTCAGACATGTTTTTAGTTTGAGGATACTTTCCTTGTTGTTACCATTGGTTTCTATCCCGTATACCTTTAGTAAGGCGTTGTCTACATACCTTCCTGATAAATGAATATATACTGAAGCCATATCAGATTCTTTTACCCATACGAAATGCTCTTTTAATTGTGCCTCAGTCAAATGGTTTGCAAGGAATGTTGCTCTTGAATGTCGAAAATTATGAGGATTTACTTTTTTCTGTACCTTCGATTTCAATTTTAACTGTTGTAGAATTCTTCTAACCCATAGCAATGATTCTGGATTGTCCTTGAATGGGTGGTTGTTAAGCCATTCTGTCAAGTATGCAGTGGAAGATATCACCCTTACTCTCATTTGTCCAGTTTTGCCTTCTCCTAGTAAAATTGCTCCGTATTCATCGAATGTTACATACTTTAGTTGTAGGGTCAATATTTCGGCTATTCTGCATCCAGATTCGTATAACAGAAATACTAATGCCCTGTCTCTAGGGTTTTCTCCAGATTCGACAAGTTTCCGTATATCTTCTTCTGTCAATAGTTCTTGCGGTAGTTTGCTGTTTCTCATCTTTAATCTGGCTTTGATCCATTTCACTTCTTCTGGATATACCTCATTTCCCTTGAGCCATTTGTAGAATTTCTTTATGCTTATTTTGAATCCGTATTTTGTCCATTCAGAATAATCATCTTGGTCTAGTCTTACTATCACATCCTTTATGTCTTCTATAGTAGCTGTCTCAAAATCCTTTTTTAGAGTCTTGTCGAATTTCAACAAGTCTTCCAATGTTCTTACAATTCTTGCTAAACTAGTTCCTTGGGCAAGGCATTCATTTCTATAACTCACCAAAGTTCTTTGATTTTTCTCGGAGCTTATGCCTTTAACGATTCTTTTCTCCAGTAGCTCCAGTTCTCTTATGGTCGTATATCCCGTGATTCATTTTTATCCTTTCTGTAGTAGGGTCTTAAACCACGTGCATTATACCTTTTGATATATGCAGGGGGAGAGATTCGAACTCTCGAAGGCACTAAGCCAGCAGGTGTCTTATCATCTTTTATCAAAGCTTAAGACAACCTTAAGCATCGGCTTGTCATCTGCCGCCATTGACCAGACTAGGCGACCCCTGCATGATAGAAATAGATTATTTTAATTTCTTTAAATCCTTACCGAATTCATTGAACTTCTTCTCAACAACATCAGCAGCACTCAAAACAACATCCTCCGCATCCATGCCAGACACACTTTCCACGTTGAAAAGGAAAACATTCTCCATAGTTGCCACACCACCCTTCTTCTTCGCATCCTCAACACTCTCCACACACATCTCGCAATCACTCTTTCTTACCAAATAGCCGTTGCTTACTGGAATCGGTTTATGAACAGAGCATACTTTTGATTCTTTTTTAATTACAACAGGATTTTCCTGATAACCAACCACAGCACCCTGCCACTTTGTATGCACTCTACCAAAACCCAATTGTGCTACAGCCTCAAACTGCATTTCCTGGTTTTCAAACAACTCAACTACAGGTATATCATCAAAAACAGGGTTAACATCCTTAGAATCAGACTTCAAATCCCCGGAAAAAACCATTCCAGGCCCCTTCTTTTTCATCACAAGCTTCACTTGGCATCTACTGCAACCTTTACCTTTACAATTATCACAATCTTTATTGACATTATACACATCTTTTTCAAACGTCAGCGGAATTAGCCCCAATCTGTTTGCAACAATTTCATCATTCAGCGCAGAATCATTTTTCTTGAAATCAACATATTCGATAGCCATCGTTGGAATTTCAGACATCATCACACGCCTTAACGCCGATGCGAAGGACGATTTTATGCCTTCAGCTAAAAACTGGATTTCGGATTTTGATTTGTTCAAAACTTGGACTTGCACACTATCACGATAACAGTAGATTTGGGTTTTGCAACAATTTAAGATTAACTGTAAGACTAAAAAACTATAATATTGGCAAATTGCCAAAATGCCAAAATGGGAGGTTAAAATCAGTAAATAGAATTATAAAATCAAAGCTTGTAAACACTGATGTTTGTATTTTAAACGATTCAAATAAATTGATAAATGACATAAAAAATTAATGTAAATAAACTCAGACCCTCCTGCCACGGCGACCGCCTTTTGGCCTTAAGGTTCCATGCGTGATTGGAGTTACATCTTCTATCATCCCTATTCGTAAACCGGCTCTTGCCAGTGATCTGATACTTGGTTGAGCCCCCATCCCAGGAGCTTTGGAATACTGCGATCCCCTAGCTCTGATTCTGATGTGCACACCAGTTATCCCCTTACCAATAGCTTCCTCTGCGGCCTTCCTTGCAGCCAGCATTGCTGGGAAAGGCATACCCCCCTCCCTATCCTTATCAGTCATCATCCCAGAAGTAAACCTGGCAATAGTCTCGCTTCCAGTGATATCAGTGATATGAACCATCGTAGTATTTTCAGTAGCCATTATATGCGCTACGCCCCATCTCTCTTCTCTTTCTGCCATTTTAACCACTTGATGTAATTGGACTCTCAGCCGCTTTCTTTTGCTGGGGCTGTATTTTTACTTGAATCCTACCTTCTTCATCCTTTGGTACTATATAACTAGGATAAGAAATCCTCCTTCCATCAATAGTGACATGGCCGTGTGTAACAAGCTGTCTGGCCTGCTTTACATTGTTAGCCAATCCCTTTCTGAAAATCAACATTGGCAGTCTCCTTTCCAAAAGTTTTTCTATCGTCAGACCCAGAACATCATCTAATGTAGCCCCCTCGTTCAACACACCCATCTTTACCAGTTTATTCACCAGTATCTTTTCCCTTTCAGCATTTCTGCTCGCTGCCAGCTCTCTAGCAAGGCTTCTATAATTTCTTATCAACGCTTCCAGTTTCCATAATTCAGTCTTTCTCTTCAATCCGAAACTTTTCAAAAGCTCCCTCTCACGTTCTAGCCTCTGCTTGTCAAACCTTCTTGTAGGGGTTGCGTATTTTTTCCTCTGTCTTTTCATTAAATCACTTCTTTGCCTCCGGCTTCTCCCCCTTCCCGCCCTCTTCTGTTTTCTGCATCTGCAACTTTATAGCCTTCCTCATAACACCCACAACTCTGCCCTTCTGCCTGAAGTGGCTTCTAGTTTCCTGCCCTCTTACAGGCTGCCCCAGCATATGCCTCCAACCTTTGTATGATTTGCTATCAATCTCCCTCTGCACATCAAACTTCATAGCCACATCAAAATCCTGGCCAGTCAGATGCAAATCCTTTCCAGTCTCCAAATCAAACCTTCTGTTGACCATGAATGCAGGAATACCGAATTTAAGCGGCTCACGAATAACCTGCTCCAATTTCTGTATATCGCTTTCGGTAAGAGAACTTAATTTTAAATTCGGATCAAACCCAGAAACATTACAAACAGCTTTGCTCATGGCAAAACCAATCCCCTTGATTCCTCTCAAGGCCCTTAGTAAACTCTTATCCCCGTCCAAATCAGTATTCATAATTCTGACTAGCTGCCTGACTACCCTTTCAACCTTTTTTGGAGGCTCTTTCTTCTGTTTCTCCTTCTCCTGCTGGTCTTTCTTCTTCCCCTTATCTACATCCTTCACTCTGTCTCTTGCCATGCAATCAGTTATCTATAATACAATTAAGGAATTTTTAAGCGTTAGCATGGACTGGTCGGGATTTGAACCCGAAGCCTCTTCCTATTCAATCATTTGCCGAGGAAGCGATCTACCGTTGATCTACCAGCCCAAACAAGCTATTTCTTCCTAGCCCACTTCAATTTCTTCTTGTCCCTACCCATTAAAAAATTCTTTTCACATTTGGAACTGCACCAGTAAAAAATGGTGCCAACATTCCTTACGAACATCTTCCCAGTTCCAGCTTTGATGTTATCGCTGCAAAAGGAGCACTTCAATTGAATTACCTTTGTTCCATTCTCATTGCGGTTTCCATTTCAGTTTCCCTAAGCATTAAAACATCCTTAACTCTAATAGGGCCTGTCACATTTCTTGTGAGAATCTTGCCCTTATCCCTGCCTTCAAGCACTTTGCATCTAACCTGCAAGACCCCCCTCACGCCAGTCCTGCCAAGTATCTGAAGCACTTCGGCAGGATAAGATTCGTCAGCCATTTAGCTCGCCTTTTTCAGCTGCTCTAATGAACTTGATATATCCTTGATCAGATTCTTGCCTTCGCCAGCGTCTACTATCGCAATTGCGGATGAGCCTACATCAATACCGCTGGCTCTTCCCAGTTCCAGCTTGCTTGGAACATAAACATACGGCACTTTCTTCTCCTCGCACAAAGCAGGCAAGTGCATCACAATTTCTTCAGGGTCAACATCCCCAGCTATTACAACCAATTGGCATATGCCCTTTTCAGTTGCTTTAGTGGTCTCGTTAACCCCCCTTCTTAGCTTGCCAGTGTTTCTTGCAGTTTCCACAGCCTGCAATATCTTGCCACTTAATTCTTTTGGTATATCAAGCTTCACATACGGTTTCGGCATCATATCACCTCATCAATCAGTATAATCTATTTATGAGCAAAGTATAAAACCGTTTCCTTACCACTTTTATCAACCCTGCAGAAGCCGACTCTATAGAACTGCACAAGCTCATTCACCTTCAATCTCTTTACAGCAGGCTCGGCCATAGCTTTCATAAAAGTGCCGTCAGGCATCACCACCTTGATTTTTATGTTTGGTTCAGAAACCCAGTGTATCTTAGGTATTTCATACTTCACATCTTTTGATGTCATTACAGAAGTTCTCCTCAGGTTCACAGACATCAAATTTATCAAGCCTACTTCCTTGCCGGAAAATTTTTCAAAATCAGCTCTTTCTACATAAATCTTCTTTGAATCCACATCTATTTTTCTCTTACCTCTTTTAGGAAAATCCGGATGCAGATTGGTTTTTGCATTTTTTATTTTAGCAGCTTTCTCTACCGATATTTCAACAGGATCCAAAACAGCGAAATAGCGATTTGCCTGGGCATCTATCAGTTTTCTATTTTCTGCATATAGTATCTCTTCAGGCACAGCAACATCAGACATGCTCAATCCCATATTTACCACAAAATTTCTGACGGCGCCAGGCTGTATGCCTCTTTTAGCTAAAGCCTTCATGCTCCAGGTTCTCGGATCATCCCACCCAGAATAAACACCTTTTTCTATAGCCTTCCTAGCTTCGGTCTTGCTTAGCTTAACAGCACCAATCCTCAAAAATCCATGGTGAATCATCTCCGATTTTCTCCATCCCATCAAGTTCCAAATGAACTCTTCCATCATGTCCTCTATCACAAGATCTTTTCCACGTATGATGTGGGTTATTCCAAGCATGTGATCATCAACAGCCCACGAGAATTCAAGCATCGGCCATACCTTATACTTCTTGCCAATTCTAGGATGACTTCTTTCTACAATCCTGAAAAGAACCCTATCTCTAAATGCTGGGTTGGGATACTGCATGTCAGTCTTCAGCCTCAAAACAGCCCTACCTTCCTTGTATTTACCTTTCAGCATCAGCCCCCATTTCCTAAGAGTCTCATTTACAGAATCACTTCTGTGTTTGCAGGCAAATCCATCAGCCCTATTCTTCCTCAGAGTTTCCACATCGCACTCACAAACATATGCGCCCCCCTTCTTTATTATTTCTTCTGCGGCTTTGTAAAAAATTGGTATTCTATCGGACTTGTAAACTTTCTTATGGAATTTCACCTTCAGCCATTTCAAGTCGGCTTCAATCATCTTGTAAGCTTCAGGCAGAATGTGCTTCTCTTCGCTTCCTATGGTGTCATCGATAACCAGCAACAACTTACCTTTGTACCTCTTTGCATATTCATCATTCAACAAAACCATTCTGGAATTTCCTATATGCAACGGTCCTGATGGGAATGGTGCCATTCTCAACACAACTTTTCCAACTTCCACATTCGGCAATTCTGGCAGTCCTTCTTGTTTAACTTCCGCCTTCTTTATCTCCGCACCAATCTCGTGTAGCTTCTGCCTCTGCACTTCTACACTAAGCGAATTTATCTCATCTACAACAGCTTTGATTTCAGGCATCATTTCTTTTATTTTATACCTAATTGACTGTTCTTCAGAAATTATTTTACCAATAACCGCCTGCAAATCAGCCTTTCCATCATGTTCCAAAGCATTAATCAAAACATGCTTCAAAATCAGTTCCTTCATATTCAATTACAGGATTTGCAATCTAATAAAATATTAAAGAGGCATAGCCTGTTGATCCGGAATTGGACATTACTTCAGAAGCGTTAGCGTATTTCAACAATTTCGAATTTTCCGCACCTAAGTTTTTAGCTACTGAAATGGCAGTAGCGATGCACCCAAACCCGCATACTTTTGCTTCATTGCCTTTTATTTTGTCAAACAGTTTCTTGCCTCGGAATTTTACCAAATCTTTCAGCAGCATGTTATTAAATTTTTTATCCTGTGAAAAATCAGAACTGGCGATTACAACCCATTTATCTTTAGTGGTTTTGATTGAGTTTGCAATAGTTTCACCTAAATAATAACAATTATCCAAGAAGCTTTCATCTGCAAACTGGTTGTAAACTAAGATTGGCACTAGCCTGAAGTCATTCCCGAATTTGTAATGCAGGAACGGAAGTTGGACTTCTATCGAATGTTCATTCTGATGCGGCAACGAATCATACTCAACCAATTCGCAGTCAGATATCTTGTCAGCCATCTTTGTGTCTATCGCCAATTCACCCAAGGGAGTCTTCCATAGGCCCTCCTTCATAATCGCAAACCGAGACTTGATTGGCCTGTGTGCCGCCCCCAAGATGATAAAATTAGCCTTTTCCAACCGCGAATATAACCACGCGGCTATCGGGCCAGATGATTCTATGGAATTGTGAGGAACCACGCCTGCTACAACAGGTTGCGTCTTCATACCTTTAGGTCCCAACTTATGTCTGAAGCATTTTTCTATCTGGCTTCTAAGCAAACCGGCCTCTTTTTCATATAATGCTCCGGCAGCAAACGGCTCCCTGATTTTAAACATAATAACTACAATAAGATATTAAAGATTAATTTTCAAAAAGACTCTGTTGCGGCCAGAATAGACTGTTATAATATAAATCATACAATACATTTTTAACCAAATATATTTTATAATAGATATATTTTAAGTATAAATACACCGTTCCTGATATAAATTTAAGGTGACAGGCGCTTGGTTCCAAAAGAGAAACAGGAAAAGTTTCTACCCAAATTATTTCTAAGGACAAAGCCTGTCAGGATGCTTGTAAGCTTGCGAGATGGGCCGAAATATGCTACGGTGATATCGAAAGCAGTTGATTGCACGTACTCCCATACAGTAAAATTGCTTGAATTGTTCAATGATTTTGGTTTGGTTGAGTTTGAGAAGAAAGGGAGGATAAAAATCGTGAAACTTACGGATGTCGGGGAAGACGTTGCAAGAGGCGTCGATTCGGTTTTGGTCAGACTCTCCCGCATAAAAGAGAAGCCCTGATTAAACCATTTCCAACTCAGTCTTACATTTCTCCAATAGAGTCCTCTGTATATAATGGAAAAATAATTCAGGGGTTAATTCATATGTGGTTTTGAATTTCCTCTTCCCACTTTCGTCAAATTCGACCTTTTTGTGCGATTGCACCAAATCCCAGTCTTTCAATGCCGCCAATGGCTTGTAGAACATTGAAGGGCTGTTTATTCTCGACACACCCAGCTTCTCTTCAAGGTCTTTCGCCTCCAGTTTGCCCCCATTTTGTTTAAGGAATTTTATTATTTGGACTGTTCTGCCCTTTATTTTATTGGTCTTAGGATGCGTTCCGTAAAGGAGGTGGCTGATAGTTTTCATAACAATATCATTATTTTTTAAAATATTAATGTTTTCCAGCACAGATAACTTAAATACAATAATAGTACTAGATTAAATGTGGTTAATTTGAGATGTCCCAATTGCGAGGAGGGGTATTTGTCTAATTCAAAAGGTTCAGGAGATTTCGTATGCGATTCATGCGATACTAAAGTAGTTCATGAAGGAAATGCTTTTGTGATGGAATAAAAGTGAATTGCATGAATGTTGGAGATATAGCTATCAAAAGAGTTGTTACTGTAGAAGAGAACGATAACATAGCGAAGGCTTTATCTAGGATGGACGAGCATCATATACATCAGTTGCCAGTAGTTAAGGATGGTTCTGTAACAGGAATAGTTTTGCTTAACCACCTTCTAAATAGAGAATACAACCCCTCGAAGACTCTGGTTAAGAACTTTAAAATAAAAGTTCCTTATCTGAATCCTGACATGAATTTAGATGATTCCATAAGTCAAATAATTCAAGCTGGTGTAAGGGCTTTGCCAGTTGTAGAGGACGACAAATTAATTGGAATTTTGAGTGAGACAGACCTAATAAAACATGTGGAATTCGTAAGTGATATCCAACCAGAAAAGCTAATGAGCCCAGCAATATCAGTCAACGAAAAAGACAGTCTGGATAAGGCCATGACTCTAATGCATGAAAATAATATATCACTCTTGCCTGTTGTTAATCTGGAAGAAAAATTATTAGGATGTTTGGGTAGCTTGAACATAATAAGATTTTTACTGGAACCACAAGAGTCACCTAGATATTCAGAATTGACTGCAGTAGAGAAAGAATCTCTGAAATCATTTAAAGTCAAATACTATATGCGGGATACTTTTCCATTGGATGTAGACGAATTTTCTTTGAAGAAAGTCATAAACGCATTGAAAAATCATGAAGAGATTGTTGTTACAAAAAAAGAAAAACCTGTAGGCGTGGTAGTTCCCAAAGATGTGCTTGAACTGGCGAAATTAGGCCAAAGATATCCTGTCTATATCTCCCATTTAAGAGATGCCGACACATTTGAAGTTTCTAAATTCCAAGATATGTTAACGAGATTCATGGAACGCTTTGAGAAGACGCATGATATACAGAAATTTTTCATATACGCAGATGTCCATAAGCGAAAAGAAGAAGGACACAAGAAGTTCTCTTTAAGAGCAAAATTAATTACAAGTAAAAAATTATATGCCGCCAAATCATTCGGTTGGGATTTAAAGGAAGCAACACACATTTTATTGGATAATTTGAGAAAGCAATTAATCAGAAATCATGAAAAACATTTAGGAAAGTCTAAAAGAAGGCTTAAAGGTTAACTATATTCCCTCCAAGTATATCGGCATTCTTTGCATCTGTAAAATCGTGTTGGCGGTTCGTCAGCTGCTCTGGTTTGTTGTAATGCCCAATAAGCATCCACTTCTTTATCGCATTTGGGGCAAAGTATTCTAGTAGTAGGAAATTCCGAGTCCGATTCATCAAAAACAGCTATTTCCTTTTGCTTGTTCTGTTGGAAATTTATTATCATAGATTCGTCCAAGTTATGCATTTCATTGCATTTCCTACAGAATAATCTCTTCCCGTCTATTACTTCCTTTACGACAAGAAGATTACCACATGTCTTGCAGAATTTCATTACAAAATATTACAAATTATCATTTAAAAGCACGGACGTGGAACTGATTTAAATTCCACAAATATAATCTTACCTAAACTTAATACTCGATACGGGACGCACTATGCTAACAAAGTATAAAATGGCGATAGAAAAGGTAACGCAAGAAACAGGCGATTCCAAGTCATTCATACTCGTCCCAGTAGATTTTGACGGTGGATTATTCAACTACATGCCAGGCCAATTCTTCACATTGGAGGCAGAAATAATGAGGCCAAAGGTTATGACTTACGACAGAACTGAAAAAATGATGGTCGGTGGTGGGGAGGTTGTTAGAATTTTAGGTATAAAGGCTTTTTCAATAGTATCATCCCCCACCGAAGACGGCTTTATAGAACTTCTTGTAAAAAGTGAAAAAGGAGCCTTTGCCCCCTATTTCCTTGAGCAGTACAATGTCGGGGATACATGCATTTTGATTGGTCCTCAAGGAAGATTTATGCATGACATGTTTCAAAATCAAGAAAAGCAAATAGCATGCTGGTCTGCTGGTAGTGGCATACCTTCTACGATCAGTTTGATGCGATTTATATTGGATAAAGGATTGGATAATAAAGTTGTTGTCTTCGACAGTAACAGAACCATAGAAGATATCATTTATCACGAAAGGATAAAGAAATTGGTAGGCGAGTCAGAAAATTTCCAAGCATCCTTCACTACCACCAGAGGAAATGACATTCCTAAATCAAATCACCCCAGAATAAGTTATTCCAATGGCAGATTCTGGACAAACGGTGAGAATACTTTAGAAAAGCATACAGATGAAAATTGGATAGAGTATTTTAATACTATTTGCGGAAGTTCGAGTTTCATTAATGGCAAAGCTAGAGATGAGAATGGAAAGCTTGCAAAATTAGGAAAAGGCATAGAAGATTATCTTCTGGAGGTTGGCATTCTACAAAACAAGATTGATAAGGACCAATTTTACCTTCAGTAGGCGTTAGTACAAAACCGATCTAATTACTTCCTCCTTTTCATATACTCATCTTCCCATCTCCTGAATTCCTTATCACCCAAAACAAATTTCTCTCTCTTCACTTCAAAGACCGCATATCTTTTCCTCAACAGCAGTCCAATCAAGATTCCCACCGCCAATGCCGACAGATGGCCTACATGTGCTATGTTGCTCGGGAAGAAAGCCCCAGCAAGGTCCAAAACGCCATAAACTACAATCGTAATTATCATGTACATCGGCACACCAAGCGCCCATACAATCATCTTTGACCTTAGCATCGCTAACGTTCCCATTATTCCATATACAGCACCGGAAGCCCCTATTACCGAAGTATAGAAAATCGTGCTAAATATTCCGGAGAAAATTCCAGTAAAGAAAAATATTTTCAAGAAATTCTTGTAGCCAACAATCTTCTCTAGGATGGAGCCGAATAAAGCAAGCGCAAACATGTTAGAATAAAGGTGAGAGAATGAGCCATGAAGGAAAATGTATGTCAGTAGTGTCCAGGGCTTGTAAATGACTTCCGATGAGTTCAGAACAAATCCTTCAAGGGTTTTAGGTAAAAACAGTTGAAACAAAAACACAAGAGAAATGAGCAAGGTTAATTTAAGTGATGTCCACTGGAATCTGTCTTCTTGTTTCATGTGGATTCCTTTTTATATAATCCTTCCCATATCTGTTTATAGGGGCAGATGAAATGGACAGGAACGGCATGAATTTGGTGATTGCAGTCTTCTTGACATGCGCCTACTTTTCGGTTGGTTTCCTTATGGGGTTTCTAGGAGGTCTGAGCTTCCCAATGCTGACAGTGTTCGCACTTGTGCCAGTAGTTGTAGCTCTCCTTATAGTTTTGATGTCTTCTAAATCCAGCAAGTAGTGCATCATCATAATCCGATAATTTATCAAGTAATAATCTTCTAATCCCTTTTCTTCAACAAAGCGCTTAAACAAAACAAGTGGAAGAGAATAGACAACGGCACAGCGAAAGTTGGAACCAAAACCACAGGGAACATGAAAAGAAGATCATTTGGCAAGTCTAATGCTAGCAATTGATATGGAGTTGGTGATGTGAGAAACCCTAGAATGATCGCGAGACATAGTTCACCCAATCCTATAAAGTTCCATGCTATAGCCAAATTTTTAGAATAAGGTTTTTTTGTAACATATAAATAGGCAACTATCGGCGCGGTTATACCAACAATAATATCGCCAACTCCGGCTGGAATCGCAAACTCTCCTGGCAGCAACTGCATACTGTATAGAACCAAGAAAGCATAACCCATGAGTCTAGATGTTTGCATGCCGATAATCCAATGAGGTGGCATGCCATTAACAATTTTTTGCATAGTAGTAGATGAAAGCAACAATCCAGCACCAATTAAAATCGGCAAAAACATGGAACCAATGTTTGGAATTAAAAAAGTTCCTTTGGTAAAAAATCCTTCCAGTCCAGTCACAGCTGCAACAACAAACCAACCCAGCAAAACCGCGCCAGCTAATAGAGAAATTACTATCCGCTTCATTTTCGGCATGTCGATAGAATATAACGATCGGTTAATCACCAGCCAGAAAACAAGAACAGAAGCGCACCAAAAATCATAGATGGCGTCAAGAAGGCTGGAATGTGTGTTGTCATACTATGCCTTAATTATAATAATCAACAGTTTAAAAATGAGAAAACTAGGTTTCTAAGGTAGGCGAAAGTGATTTAAATACATAAATTACAAAATAAATATTCTAAAAACAAAAGGAGTGAATAAAATGGCATTTGGAAGAGGCTTCGGAGCGAGAGAAATGCATAAGGCGACCTGCGCCGACTGTGGCAACGAGACTACAGTTCCTTTCAAACCTACCGAAGGAAGACCTGTTTATTGCAGAGATTGCTATCCTAAACATAGAAAATATTAGACTAGTTTGACTTTCTGGTATTTAGTCTATAAAAGGTAGTGTCATCTTTATCTTTTTTCAATAATTTCTTGCTTTTTGTCAGCTTTTCGAGGTTGCGCTTTATGGTATTCAATTCAACTATCTTGTCAAATTTGTTGTTTACCCTGAAATTGATGCCCAATGCTGACATCGGCACATCGGATTCCTTCAATATCTTCAGAATCTCAGGTTCCAGGTAGTCGTAATCCTCGCTTCTTCCCCTCATTTGATTAATTTGGTTTCCCCAGAACTTATACTCCTATGTTAAGTATGGGTTATTGTGATGTCCTGATTTAAAGCAGTTTTTACCGATTTTTCCAGTATGCCTTTCAGCCTGACAATCTCATCCCGTTTCTGACCATTAACACCCTTCAATTCACCAATTCTTTCCTCCACCTCACTAATATTGCCGTTTACCGCAGCCAATTCATATTCCAAAGCATGCTTGACTTTCTTGAGTTCATTTTCGTCAAGCCTACTGCCCAACTCAAGCCTTTTATTCTGCAATGCTTCGTATCTTTCAACTAGAAATTCCAACGAACCACCCTTTATTTTCCTAATCATATCCAATATCTTCCCTTCTTTCTTATCGTTAGTGATTATTTTTTTCTCAACTATAGCGGCTTCTAAGTGACTCATGATATCCTTCATTCCTGTTTGTTTTTTGTCAGAAAGAGAAGCGGCAACAGGGTCTTTTAGGTAAAATTCCAGAAATTTCTTTCCATGGGAATCCGGAAGATGGTAATATTTTTTCAATTCTCTGTCAACCGACGCAACAGTTTGTACCATTTCCCCCTCGACATCTTTTATTTCCTTCTCAAGCAATTCACCCTCCCTCAACATGTTTTGGAATGAATCCCATTCTTTTCCAGAGACTAAATTCAAGATTTCCTTTTTCAAAGAATCCGATTTGATTTTCATTATTTCCAGTTCAGAATTAAGATTTTCTATAACTTTACCATTTTGCCTGATATCATTCAAAAGATCATTCATGGTTTCTATGCGAGTTTTTATTTCATGCAGAGGGTCTACAGCCATCTTTTTATTTCTTAAATTCCCTCCGATGTCCCCCAGTAGTTTATAGAGGCTTTTATATTGTGACATCAGCATAGCGGTTTCATGTCTAAAAATTTCTTCGAAAGTGATGAAATGCCTTGCCAGCTTTTCGTTTACTGAATTCAATGATGATGTGCAAGAATTATGGAATTCAACGAATGAATCCAAATCTATCGATACGGGTTTTCTAAATTCCTTCAACATTGTATTCAACTTTCTTACCGACTCATCGCGATTTGATGAGGCAATCTTTAGAAGCCTGAAATCAACCCTCTCTGTTGGAGCAGCCTTTTCCAATATTTTTATCTTTTCATGCATCCTGTCAGTGCCATACTTCATCTGTGAATAAAAGCCTTCCAACTCATGGCTGAATTGTTCCATGTGTTTTTGCAATTTTTCGTCTACCGATGTTGACAATTCAGCAAGGCTCATTGAGGCGTTTTCTTTCACCAATACATCCTTTTCTCCAAATAACTTCGAAAACCAACCCATGTAACCACACTCTATATTTTTTGTGCAGATATTAGTTTATTTGTGAAACTTATTTCATGAAGAAATGCGACTGGTGCGGCAAAGGTATACCTTTTGCAAAAATAAAGGTCAAGGGCAAGTTCTATTGCTCCGACGAATGCCTGCAGAATGCCGTATGAATATGTTATAATACCTTGTAATGACATAGTTATTTGTAAGGTTTATAGGAAATTGGCTACTTCTTATCAGATCTTGAGGAAAAAAGTTTAATGAAGCGAGTGTGTCCAGTATGTCATACCAGGAAATCAAGGGCAACGTACAAGAGGCATATAAGGCACTGCAAGACTTTCTTATCACTCAAATGATTTTTTGTCAAAGAAGTTGGTAACATGTCAAATTACACCCTAGAAGAGGTTGATACGCTGATAGATATGCTAAGGGCCAAGCTTGGGAAGACAGCACCCCGTGCGTCCGGAAAATCCCAGGATGGCAAGCCCATTCTGAACAAGACCGAAAGGACGATAAGATACCTGGAGCAAAGGCACAAACACTTCAATCCTACAAAGGAAATGCTTCAGTATATCATAGATATAGCCGAGAAGTCCGACTGGGACAAAGATCTTCTTGAAAAAATGAAAGAGGACATCCTCACCAAAAGATGAAATCACGATGATTTAATAAGGCGCAAAACAATTCTTTTTACTTGATTGTATGGTTAAATTTTCGGAAATGGGATTGAAGAAGGAGATTGTTGATGCGCTTAGTGAAGAAGGTTTGGTTGACGCTTTTACAATCCAGGAGACAGCCATGCCCCACATACTCAACGGGGAGGATTTGATAGGACAGGCGCACACTGGCTCTGGGAAGACATTCGCATTCTCCCTGCCAATCATACATAAGATAGACCCATCAGTCAAAGGGGTTACAGCATTGATACTTGTTCCTACAAGAGAGCTGGCTCTACAAGTTACAGAGGAAATAAAAAGAGCGGCAAAGTACACCGGCGTGAAGGCTATTGAAATCTACGGCGGGGTCAGCATAAACAGGCAATTTGATCTGTTGAAATGGGCGCAGCAGATTATTGTTGCCACACCAGGAAGGCTGATAGATTTGATGAACAGGAGGGCAGTATCACTTAACAATGTGAAGTTTTTGGTCTTGGACGAGGCTGACAGGATGCTCGACATGGGTTTCATTGACGACATAGAATTCATCATCCGCCACGTTCCAAAAAACAGGCAGACGCTTCTTTTCTCCGCAACTATGCCAAAGGAAATCGTAAGGCTTTCCGAGCGGTACATGAAAAATCCGATAAAGATACTTCTTGACGAGGATGATTTGAGTGTAGAATTGGTAGACCAGGCATATCTGGTGGTTGATGAAAGGAGGAAGCTTGACCACCTTTCTGAAATATTGAAGACTATAAAGGGGAAGGTACTGATTTTCTGCTCCACTAAATACAGGACGAGGAGGCTTGATAGGGATTTGCACATGAGAGGGTTCCGTACAACTTCCATACACGGCGACCTTTCACAAAACCAGAGGGAGTATGCGATGCAGAGGTTCAGGGACGGGAAGACCCAGATACTTGTCGCCACCGATGTTGCTGCAAGGGGGATAGACATACCAGACATAGAGCAGGTGATCAATTATGATGTCCCTATGGACCCATTGATGTATTTCCACAGGATAGGCAGGACAGCAAGGGCTGGTGAATCCGGCAAAGCTTTAACGCTCGTTTCACAGCACGAATATGAGGATTTTCAGAATATACTCAAGCGCACTGAAGTGTTTATCAAACAGCTGAACGAAGAGATGGGGCTAAAGGTCGAAAGACATGAGAGAGCCGAGAGAAATAATTTCAGAAGATTACCGCAGCGCGGACAGCATAATTCCAGCAGATTTCGTAGTAGAAGAGATAGAAGATGGTGAGACAAGGTACCTTTATGGAAGATGAGATGGAAGAGCAGGAATCCAAAGACATCAAACTCGGGGAGATGGAATTGAGGGAGGGCGCGGTGCTCGTCATCAAGAAAACTAATTACAAGGGGGAGGACAGGATAGATTTCAGGGTTTGGCTGAACACAGCAAGATATAAGGGACCGACGAAACAGGGGTTTGTTCTGACTATGGATAAAGTGGACGATTTCATCGAGATAGTAGAAAAGATGAAGAAGAAAATTTCAGAATAACAAACCATATACTATTCTATTGGCAAAATTATTTAATGGCAAAAGGTATATCCACAGCTGTAATAGCGATTATCGCCATGGTGGCAATAGGTTTTGTTGCTATTTCATTGCAATCATTCAATGTCAATCAAGAATCTGTTGCGGAACACCCCGAACTACAAACAACACAAGAAAAAGTTCCGCAGGAAACTCCGAAAGAAGCATATATACCCAATCAAGAAAAACCTTTCGAATTTCACCCTAAACTAATGAACGAAAAAGTATTTTTTGAAAAAGGTAACATACAGTTTGAACATTATTGGCCTAACTCAGGTTCATTGGGAAGCGACGAATCGGAAATATTGGTTTACAATGAAGGAAATGTATCTGTTCAAATTGTTTCAACCGACATGAAATTTATCGCTGGGGGTAAAACCTATACACAATATAGCGGGACTTGGGAGAAGTTTCCATCCAGAGCAAGCTGGGATAGAATCGAATACACCAACATCCAACCAAACTATTACAAAGGAGAACCGCTTATTATTCAGCCAGGCCAGAAAGGCAAGATACATTACCACTACCAATTTGGAGGTGATATCAGCCAGCAGCAACAGGCAGTAAAAATTAACATAGTGTACAACCACGGAGGAAAGGAAGAAAGTATTGACATGGAATTAAAGAGGACAAATCCGCCTTTACCAGTCACATCAGGTCAACAGCAAGAACAGCATCAATAAGTACAAAAGCACTGATGTGGTAATAGATTTACTAAAATAAAGGGTATTCGTAATGAAATGTTGAATGTTATTCCTTGGGAAACTCTTTTTCCTTCAAAATCTAAATTTATTTAATGACAAAAGGCATATCCCCAACAATAATCCTTATAATAATTATATCGATAGCGGCAGTTGGGATTGTTGCAAGTTCTTTACAGTCAGCTAAAATCGAGCAAAAACCTCTAGCAAAAGAAACGGAAATCCCACCAACTCAAGTTCCCACGCAATCTATTGGAGAGAAAAAAGAACCAATAAAACAAATATCAAGCCGAGATCCAAAATTCGAAGAACAGTCTAAAAGGTTGCATGAGTATGGCATTGATTGCGGCCATGAAAACACATATGGCACACGAAGCAGCTTTGCTATCGATCCAAAAAATTCAAATACATTTTATATTGGGATTGAAGGAAGAGGCGTGTACAAGTCAGTAGACAAAGGCTTGACATGGAAAAAAATCATCAAAGGTCTAGTCGCATACACTGACATGAATGACAAAAGCCAATTATGCTTCCCGGACATATCTGAGATATACATTGACCCTGCGAACACGCAAAGATTGCTCATGATAACTTCGGATATCACAACCGCTTATGTGGACTGGCCGTACGGAGAGACTGGCGGTATTTGGGAGAGCCTTGATGGCGGGGAATCATGGAATCAGATGATTAAAGGCAAAATAAATGTTGCTGGCAGCGGCTCTTTGGCAGTCGATACAAAAAACCCAAAAATAATGTATTATCCTGTCAATCCAGACCTGCCAACTTTCAAGGAAGCGCCGATAAAAGAAAGTCTGAACAAAAATGGCAGTGTGTATAAGACTACAGATGGTGGGAATACATGGGAAGAGTTGGAAATGCCGATGCTTCCTTCATTACAAGCTATTGTAATAGTCATAGATCCTAAAGATTCCAATCATATAATATTTTTCACACAATCGCACGATCACATTTACGGCGAGAACTCCATAACAGAAATTTTCCTGCACAAGCAGCATGCAATCCTTGAATCCTTTGACGGAGGGAAGACATGGAGTACGTTGGGCGATACCCTGCCTGATCCGTACAGGGCGTTGTTCGACGGCGATGTTTCACATAACAATTTTAATCACATGATTGTAAGGCCATTCTTATTCGGTCCTGAATTCCCACCAGAAAAAACTGAACAGAAAAGTTTCTACTCTACCGACGGAGGCAAGGCATTCGAACAAATTCCCATTTACATTTGGATAGGACGTTATGACCCTCATGATAAGGATGGGAACCACTTGTTCGGTTATTCTCCATGGCAAGGTTGGGTTGTAGAGAGCAAAGATGCGGGGAAGACATGGCAATCAATAGGCAGTCCACCGGAAGTCTCTAGCTATAAAGTTAAGATAGATAATTTCGTCTGGGATCCTAAAGATCCTAGCATGGTGTATATGAGCGGTGATTATGGAAATGTTTGGCAGTCCACTGACAATGGGAAGACGTGGAAGAACATCCTGAATCTTGATAAATTACCAAAATAAAATTCTTTTTATCGTCAAATTAAATTGATTTAATGGGAAAGGGGATATCAACAACTGTTATCATTGTTGTAGTTGCATTGGCAGTTGCATCATTATATTTATCGTCATCGTTTCAACCTAACATCCAGCATGAGAAAGGACAAAAAACTGAGACAACCCCTACTGAGATTACGCCAAAAGAAGTGCCTAAATCCAGCGAAGATAACAAAATACCTGCACAAGAAAAGAAATCCCCAACACAAGAATTCGGCCATGGCGGACAAGTACAACCTGTCAGTTCTTCCAGACAAAATCCAGAACTCCCGTCAGACAAGGAAAAGCAGCAGCTTGCCGAATGCTCAGGCAAAACATTTTCAGTGGATCCAGTGGATTTAGGAAAAATTACAGAAATAATGCCGTTGGGCAACCTCGCCCCTCCAGGCCACACATTCCCCACTGAACACACATATCTCCATATAACACCAGGCGGCACAACAACAGACACCATCCCACTGTATGCACCTGCAGACGTTCAATTGCTGCTCATATCATTCAGCCACGGCATTACACAAGACCCTGTGGATTACACATTGTATTTTGCATTGTGCAAGGATGTGATAGGATATTACAACCATGTGAAGGAAATCTCTGCTGAGCTGGAAAAAATCGTGTCAGAGACAAATTGCATGTTCCAAGGCGAGGACAAATCAAAAAGATGCAATATACAAACATTCACTCCGATAAAAGCCGGAAGCAACATAGGGAGTGTAGGAAGGTTGCAGGGAAATTTCGACTTCGGTCTCATCGATTTAAGCAAGCCACTCAAATTCGCAAACCCAGACCGATACGGCACAAGATCATTTTACATCCATTGCGCTTACGATTATTATGGTAATGCAAATAGAGGGAAATTCTATGATCTTCTTTCAAGAAAAGATGGCTCTTGCGGAACTACAGCGCAGGATGTTCCAGGCACTTTGAAAGGAAACTGGTTTTACGGCAATTCTCGCGCCGACATGGGCACAGACTGGGACAAATATCTGTCATTAGTCCAGGACAACAAAGACCCGGCAAAATCTGTAATATCAGTCGGAGGAGTTTTTACAAATGCAGGGAAGCTGGAGTTCACATCACAATCATCCGGATTGGTTAACCGCGAGTTTACTCAAGTAATTCCTAATGGCAATACCTATTGCTATGAGGACAGTTCCATGTCAGGGAGAATAATCGTCCAACTTACAAGCGCAACAGAGTTGAGGATTGAACATCAGGACGGCAGTTGTTCCGGCAGTTTAGCATTTGTCAAGCCAACTGTTTACAGCAGATGAAGTGAGGCTTTATATGTTCCTAAGGTTTCTTTTTGCTAAGAAACCTAATTAATCAAATGGGAAAAGGTGTATCCACGGCAATAGTTGCGTTAATTGTCGTTATCATATTTGGGATAGCCACAGTTTCTTTCCAACCATCAACACAAAATATTGAGTCATTCATTAAAAAAGCATCTTCAGAAATACAACCATCTGAAGTTCCTGGTCATACCGTTAGTCAAACGACAGCACCAAG
>CAZERL010000003.1:0-33643 GCA_964514495.1 uncultured archaeon | reverse complement strand
TCTGCATCATCCATGTTCTCGTTTGCTGTTGTGATGTTTATTCTAACTAGGTCAGTACCATATTCCTCTATCAAGTCCTTTAATGGGATGATGTTACCTTTAGACTTTGCCATCTTTTCTCCATGGACTTTTACAAATCCATTGACACCATAGGCCCTCGGCCAATATTTGGAATCGTCCCATATTGCTACATGATGGAATAGTGCATATGTCAGGTGATTTTGCAACAAATCTTTTCCAGAACTTCTCAAATCAAGAGGGTAGAAATATTCAAACTCATCTTTCATTTCCTTTATCAATTTTTCATTTAAGCCAGAGCTCCTGCTAACGCTTTTCAAATCTCCTTTGTTAACAAAGATATAATCAAACACCTCATCTGTCAACTTATCAGCTGATATTTTATTCTCGTTGATAACCCGAGCTATTGTATAATAGGCCATATATATTACAGAATCACTCAACGTTTCGACAATCCATTCTTTATCCCACGGCAGTTTTGTTCCCAGACCACTTTTTCTTGCACATGCTTTGTCATCAAGCCAATCTACTGTATTTAGAAATTGTAGCCGCGCCGCTTCAGGGTAAAACACCATTTGGCTTATGCATTTCTTGACCTTTTCTTTCCATTCTTTATCGGAAAATTTCAAAAACCACTGTTTTTCTAGCACCTTCACATGGCATTTTGTAGTGCATCTGCAGATAACCTCCCCAGTCATTTCGTAAAACATGATGGAGTCTTTTGAGTTTATTAAATCCTTTTTTAAAACAGCCTGTGCTTCAGGAACAGTCATCCCAGCATATTTTTTGCAATTTTCCTTCATGATACCTTTTCTGAATACACGCCTGTTGAGTTCGCCTTTAGCCGCTTCTAGTTTTTCTTTATCATTTTCTGACTTGACACCAAATTCATCAATTATGTCCTGCCCCAAGTCATCACCCATTCCAGGGATATTGATTATTGAAATTGGCTTAAGCTTGGAAACAACATTTGAGTCCAAACCATATTTCTTTAGGATTGCAGGAGAACTCTGGAGTTTTTTCAGTTCTATCAAGTCAACAGGATCTTCCAGTGCAGAATATACAATACCCGAACCCACATCCGCATCAATAAACGAAGCTGGCAATATGTAAAGTTCATAATCAACAATCGGCCCTTTTACCCATTTGCCTATAAGTTCCGTAGCTTTTATAGTGCCTATTATTTCTGGTTTTTTGTACTGGTCCTCTATTTTTATGATGGACTCCTTTCCCACAACCCACTTTTCGTCACCTACTTTTACAATCATGTACGTCGCACTTGGGTCAACCCAAAGATTCACTTGGCCAAGTAAGGCATCCGGTCTTGTTGTACCAGCCATCAATATGAGATCAGAGCCCCTCAATCTGAATTTAACCCAGATGAAATCTTTGATAGACTCCCCTTCACCTTTTAGCCTGTCATGGTCACCTGTGGGCGATTGGTCTTGAGGGCACCAGATTACAGGGTGGGTTCCTTGGATCACATAACCTTTCTTCCTTAGTGTATTATACTGCCATTCCACGAATCTACTAAACTCAGGAGTTATGGAAAGAATGAATTTTCTTCTCCAGTCAACTGAATAACCCATTAATTTCATCGTTTCAGTAATATGTTTAGTCCAAAATTTCGCAACTTCTTCAGCCCCAAGTTTTTTGAAATTCTGTATATCTTTATCACTAGCTCCATATATCTTGAAAGTCTCTATTTGATCTTTATCACCCTTTTTTAATCTCTTCACAGTTCCGATAATTGGTTCACCTGTAGCATGGAATCCTTGAGCTAAACATGTGTTGAATCCTTGCATTCTTTTGAATCTAGCATACGCATCAACCCTTGTGTATGTAAATGAATGACCGATATGGATATTGCCATTGACGTAAGGAATTATGTTTGAAGTGAAGAATTTTTTCTTCTTCGGATTCACATTAGCTTCAAAAATTTTAGCTTTCTCCCATTTAGCTTGCCATTTCTTTTCGATTTTTTTGAAATCCATTAATAACACTTATTAAGGATAAAATAAAAGGTTACAACTTTCTTAAGAAGAAAAGTGGGGTGGAGTATAGTGATAGGTTCCACTTCCCATATCAAATCCAACATCCTTAAGCATTGCCCGAACTGCACGTGTTCTCGGGTCTTCCACATCTTCTATCGGGTCCTTTTCGTCTAAGAGGTACATTATTTCGTTAGGTCCTGCGACGACGTCTCTATGTGTTCCATTAAGTTTTGCTTTATACAGTTCTCCTTGAACTATTTTACTGACTGGACTATTATTTTGGTCGTAAATACTCCTCGTCTTTTACCTTCGGGCGTCATCACCTTTCTTACTAATATCGGCGACCGATCGTTTCTGTAGCATATATCCATTTAATTTTCATCTCCTTGGTTTAAAATATTTCCTTAAAATTTCTTCAACTCTTCTGTCTTTAAGCAAATCTCGTCTTTCATGATTTGTTATTCTAGGTGTGTAATCTTCCTCCCCTCTGACTTGAAGATGATAAGTATCACGACGATTTCTAGGTATCAGCTGAACGTCTAATCCGTTGTAGCGAAACGTACGAATTGGTAAACCAAAACTCACACTCGATGCACCTCTAGAAACGAATTAGAAACTTCTAGGAAACAACTCCGTACATGGGTCCTCTGCTGCCTTGCAGAATCCTCCCCCATCGCCCCTTTGTAATAATCTTTAGAGCAGATAGAGGCCAGAACATCCTGATGAACTTATAGACATGAGTGGAAAATTTGCTTACTAACGAATTTTTAGCGCCTATTTCCCAACTCATAAATAACACCAAGGTTATTTCTGTTATATAATTAGCAAACATAGGTTTAAATATTTTTTATGTACATCACATTAAAGACAATATAAACTATTTCACACAAAAAGTCTATAATTAATTTAAGCCCCTGTAGCTCAGTTCGGATAGATGGAAAGTCTATAGCAGCTCCCTTCTAAATTTGGAGTCAGGAGAAGGTCGAGGGTTCAAATCCCTCCGGGGGCACTACTTTAAAATTGTAGGATTTAATGCTAACGCCAAAGTCCCATATAAAATAATATCTTCTCCTAGTGGTGTTAATTCAACTTTAGGAATTCTGTTTATCGAATACTTCGGCAAATACTTTAAAATCGGGTTTAAAATCAAATCTCTATTTTTCAAAGGAACACTCCCACCAACCGTAACCAAAGAAACGTCATAGGCGGCATTGATGTTTGAAATACCAATCGCATTTATCTCGCCTAGTTTATCTACAATTTCCATAGCCACCTTATCTTTAGATTTTGCCTTATCGAAAAATTGCTCAGTAGCAATCGAATTAAATCTTGAATCGTTTTCAGCAACCACTCTGACAAAATTAGGGATATTTCTTCCTGAGCAATAAGCCTCCCAATGCCCGTATCCGCCGCAGCCACATTTTAATTTCTTGCCCAAATCAACTGTAATATGGCCTACCTCGGTTGCATTACCATCTTTACCCAAAAGCAATCTTCCGTTTAAAATCACTCCGCATCCGATACCAGTGCTGATAGTTAGGTATGCTAAATTCTCCTCATTCTTTCCTAAACCAAAAAATTTCTCTCCAATCACACCAGCATCACAGTCGTTAACAAGATATACAGGAACACCAAACTCTTTTTTCAACAACTTAACGATAGGAATATTTTTGAAAGGTATATGAACTGGCTTAGAAAGTTCACCCTTTCTCAAATCCAACAAACCTATAGAACCGATTCCTATAGCAGAAAAGTCACCCCCTAAGGATTTTATTAATCTTGTAATCTGCTCAACAACAGAATTTTTATTTTCGACATCCAGTTTTTCTGATAGTTTAGTTTTTATCTTCCCCCTCTCATCGCCTAGACAAACTCTTAGGTTAGTGCCCCCAATATCAACTCCAACCGCAAGCCTAATCATACTCTCTTAAATTAAAACGATCATCTAAACATAAACCTTTTTACTTATAAAACCAACTTTAATTTGTAATGTCAAGAGTAATTGGTATCGTGTCAGGTAAAGGCGGTATAGGGAAGACTACTTTAACGGCAAATTTAGGATATGCTTTAACTGAGTTAGGCCATGACGTAACACTTGTAGATGCGAATATTACAACACCACATCTGGGGTTTCATTTGGGCATGCACTTAGTTCCAAAAACTTTGCACGATGTTCTAAGAGGCACGACTTCATTAAAATATGCAACCTATGCTCATCCTTTGGGGTTCAAAGTAATCCCAGGCAGCATTTCGGTCAAAGACTTGGTGGATGTGGATATAACACGATTGCCAAACGTCACATCTTACCTTTCTGATAAGTCAGATTTTATTTTGCTGGACTGCGCCCCAAGTCTAGGTAAAGAAGCTATAACAGCATTACAGGCTGCAGATGAAGTTCTTGTTGTGACGAATCCTGATTTACCATCAGTTGCGGATGCTTTGAAAACTTTGAAATTCGCCCAAAAAATTGGTAAGAAAACTTTAGGGACGGTTATAAACAGGGTTAATCGTAAATCGGAAGAATTGAAAAGATGGGAGGTGGAAGAAATACTTGGCAGCCAAGTTATGGCAGAGATACCGGAAGACAAGAATGTTCCAAAATCTATAGCTGCCAAAAAACCTATTTTGGATTTCTATCCAAATTCCCCAGCATCAGTAGAAATTAGACGGGTGGCTCACCATTTGGTCGGCAAAGAATTTCATGCAGTACATCAAGGGTTAGTTGGTTGGTTAGTTGGGTGGATGACTAAATAAACTCTAAATCAACTTCAAAAGCTGCAACAGGCACTTCTAGCTTCCAATTTTCCAAAACTTGCGGATGCATCTCCCCAATTATACCTACTTGCTTTCCATCAACTATTATGCTCGCGCATCTGCCAGCAATAAACGAATCATGTGCAATAGCTTTCAACTTGTAATCAACACCTAAATTCAACAAATATTCTTCCAGCACAGAGGAAATTTCTTGATAACCGGCATTACTATCAGCAATAGCGCATGCCAGTTTTCTTACATCTTTAGTTTTCGTTTCCTTGCCTTGGTCTATAATCACAACATCACCAATTTCAAAAATCTTCTGCGGATATTCTACATGCTTGTTTGCAGACAGAAATTCCATTATACCTGGAAGCAGCCAATTCCTGAAAACATTCCAATTTTCTGATACAGCATTTTCTATCTCCACAATTTTTTCTTCCTTGAAATTCATTTTATCAAAAAGGTTCTTATTATTAGTCAAAGTATACGACAATATTTCTTGCAATCCCAAGCCGACCATTATCTCCGCAATTTTATCGGAAACTTTTGATAATTTGCTTTCACCGCCAATAGTGGCTATTCGGGGAGGAGTCGGCTCAATTCTATTATAACCATAAGAGATTATCGCATCTTCAACGACATCCCTTTGATGCATCATATCTTGCCTGTAAGCAGGGTATAAGACTTCTATTCTGTTACCTTTCACTTTTGAATCGTATCTCGCTTGCTGTAACAAGTGAATTATTTGTTTTGTCGTTAAACCTAGTCCAGAAATTTTATTTAGGTAGTCTATTTCTACGGAAGATTTTTTTGGTGTAAGGTCAGGCGTTATCATTGTTTTGTCCGGATATACCACTTTGACAGTTTCTATCCTAGCGCCTCTGTCAGCTAAAGCGCATGCCATCACGTTCAATGCCGGCACTAAGAACTTTAGGTTGAATCCAGAGCATTCCAAAAATATATTTCTAGTTTTTCCAGTGATTTGACCAGAAGTATTAGAATTAATTATCGGTACTATTGAAAGAACTTCACCGTTTGCATCTAGGAATATTGGGTACTCTTTATAGCCTGCTAGCAAATGTCCAAATTCTTTACCTTTTGGATGTTTTTCTAAAATTTCTTTCGGTGTTAACTCCTCTTCAAATTCTAAAGGTACAAATTTTATTCCATCTGACTTTACTGTAGTAAATTTTATTGGTGGTTTTATCTTATCTAGGTCGTAGTATCCGGATGAAACTTCCTTTCTATTTCTTCCAAATGTTTGATCAACTTTGTTTTGCAACTGAATTAATTGTGATAAAGAATCTTTGTTTAATTTCAAATTCCTTGCAACTACACAGACAGTATAAGGTCTAACATTTTTCATCTTCTTATCTACTTTGACAACTACATTGGATTTGCCAACAGAATACCTAGGGCAACCAATCTCTTTTGTGTATCTACCTTGAATCTCTCTTGCGATTCCTTCAGCAGACCACAAATCCGGGCGATTCGTATCTTTGATGTCAATTTTCAATAAGTCCCCGTCTTCCGAATCTATCTCGCCCTTTGCAAATAGCATCGCATCCTTCAATTCCCCTAAAGATAGTTTCTTCCCAATTAAACTGCACAAATCATTGTGTGAAACTTCTATAGTCGGCATTCACAACACCTTTTGGTTCCTTAACCACTCCAAGTTTTGACTGAACAAATGGCGTATATCCTTTATTCCGAGTTTAAACATTGCCAATCTATCGATACCAATTCCCCATGCCAATACAGGCACATCCACACCCAGCGGTTTTGTCAGCTCCTCCCTGAATATACCTGAACCACCAAATTCAATCCACCCTAGATCAGGATGCAACGCTGACAATTGGCAGCTTACCTCTGTGAACGGATAGTAGTCTGGAATAAATTTTACTTTTTCGGCGCCAGCAATTTCCATTGCAAACATCTTCAAAATTCCAAGCAGATGTTTAAAATTCAAACTTTCATCAAGGACTATGCCTTCTGTTTGGTTGAATTCAACGCCGTGAGTAGCATCTATGATATCAGGTCTAAAACATCTCACCATTGCAAAATACTTTCCAGGAATTTTTGGTTTACTTGCTAATATCCTTGCTGATAATGCAGTGCCATGAGCTCTTGGCATCAATCTCATAGCAATTCTAGGATTCCATTTATATCCCCAACCAGTACTGCCAGATACGCCAGTTTCATGTGCCTTCTTTACATTATCAACAATATTTTTGTTTGGCAATTGACCTACCTTTGGATATTTTAACTGATATGTTTGTGTCCAATCCCTCGCAGGATGGTTTTGCGGCTGGTACAGGCTGTCGAAGTTCCAAAATTCTGTTTCAATCAAAGGACCAGTCATCTCTTCAAAGCCCAATTCAACTAAACTCTGTCTGACCTGTTTTAAAAATCGGTTATAGGGTTGTCTCTTGCCTGCATAAACCTTCTTTCCCACAGCTTCAACATTATAAGGTTTGAACTTGACTTGTTTCCATATCCCGGTCTTCAACAATTCTGGTGTAACATCCGTTACCTCCTTCCCAATTAATTTATCAACATCACTAATCACAGCCTTTTCAGCCAATTTTCTTTGCAGTAAAATTTCCAATAATTTGTCATCAATAGTTTCATTTTTCCCTATCTTCTCCAAAGCCTGCTGTTCTGGTAGTTCTCTAGGCATCTTTACAAGGAAAATTTCATCCCTTTCCCTATCGACCCATCCTTTGTCCATAGCCCACTTCAATGCAATAGAAAAATTCTTCACATGGGCAATTGCTTTTTCGATTTTGATAGATTTTTTAGGATGGTTGTTTAGGAAATCAACAAGGTTCTTTTCTGGCAAACCCCTTTCTAAATATTCATTACCCTCTTTTGTCAACCTGTAAAAAACTTCCTTTGTCATACAATATCTTTTAAATTTAGTTTATTTAATCTCTTAACATAAATTTCTCGATCACGTCTTTTGCCTTCTCTTTTTTATTTTGGTGGTCTTTCAAGAATTTGTTTATTAACCCAATTGTAATTTCTTTAAGTTCACCAGTCAGCATTTTCCCAGACTTATAATCTTCATAAATTTTCTTTAGTTTCTTGTCATCTTCAAGATAGTATGTAAGATACTGGTAAGATACATCAACCTCAGGCACACCACCCTTCTTTCTATGCTCTTCTACAGTATCCCTTCCCCCAGAGAATGCATATTTCAAAATTTTATTTCTAACTTGTTCTGGTTTATCGTTAGTAAAGATTGCTGTATTTTCGACTGAGGTAGACATCTTCCCTCCCTCTGCAAGGCTTGGCAAAAATCTGCAAAGTATAGTTGCTGGCTTTGGATATCCTATCTTCGGCGCAACATCTCTGGTTAAACGGAAATGGACGTCCTGATCTATGGCACAAGGAATCAAACACTGCGTTGATTTACCTTCCAGTATAGTAGGCATAAATGACGGTACAGACTGCATGCTTGTATAGAATACTTCACCCAAATTATTAGAATCATTGAATCCGAACAAGGCTTTGGCAGTAGATAATGTGGTTTTCTTTGCAACCAAGCAAGCATACTTGTACATATGTCCTGCATATTCTGTATCCAAAAATATCTTCGTCTTCTTGTGGTCAAACCCAATAGCTGTTATATCTAGTATATTTTCATAAGCCCATTTCTTCGTATCTTCCAATGTCAGTTCTTCCTTGAAGAAAAACTTCTCTTCATCGGGTATTTGGAACAATAAGTTCACATCTAATTTATCCTGCAACCATTTGCAAAATATCCATGGAATCAAATGTCCCAAATGAACTGGTCCGGATGGGGCTCGCCCTGTATACAGATAAAACTTCTTCTTGTTTTCAACATCTTCCAGAATCGAGTCAAAATACATATGAGAAAAGAAAATCTTTCTCTTAAGGAAATAATGCAATTCTCCAGTAAGTTTCTCCACTCTCTTTAGAATTGAATCGTCGATTAACTTTACACCAAACTGCTTTACCAACTTATCATAATCAATATCACCTTTAACTTCCCATGGTGTGACTACAAATTCTTTAGTCATTGCTATCATCTTGTTGCTTCTTTCAATCTTCTACAAAATGTTTCTAGTTTATTTAAAATATCGAGTTTGTTGCTTAAATTCTGTTCTATTAACTTTACAATCGCACTACCAACCACTACACCATCTGCACCATAACTTAATGCAGTCTTGACATGCTCAGGCTTGGATATACCAAATCCTAACACTAAAGGTTTGTTCGTATATTTTCTCACTCGCGTTACTAATTGTTTCGCATCTTTAGACACTTGTTCCCTTTCTCCGGTTGTACCTAGCAAAGATACAAGATAAACAAATCCAGAGGAAATTTTAGATATTAATTTTATTCTTTCATCCGTAGAGAATGGTGATATCAAAAATATCAAATTCAAGCCATCAGCATGCTTTACAATATCTTTAGCTTCTTCAGGAGGCAAGTCTGGTATGATTATTCCATGCACATTATTTCTTTTTGCATCATTGCAGAATTGCCTTATACCATATTTGTAAATTATATTATAGTAAGTCATTATTACAACTGGTTTCTTAAGAACAGAAGCAATCTTTAATACATCTTTTGTTTTAGTTCCAGTTGCTAGTGACCTTTCAGTAGCTTTTTGTATCGTAGGTCCGTCAGCTATCGGATCGCTAAATGGTATACCTAATTCAATTATGTCAGAATATTTTTCAACAACCTTAGCTATTTCTATGCTAGTCTTGATGTCAGGATCACCACCGCATATGTAAGTAATCAACGCTTTCTCTTTGTTGACTCTCAATTTATTAAACACGTCATCAATAAGTGTCATGTCATATCACCTAGTTCAAGTTGTTCTATATCTTTGTCACCTCTTCCCGAGAGGTTTATTACAACAGTTTTATTTTTTAGTTGATTAGCGATCTTCATTACATACGCAATAGCATGAGATGGCTCTAACGCTGGTATAATCCCTTCTAATTTTGATAGTAATTTGAAAGCTTCAAGAGCTTCTTTATCAGTAACAGATGTATATTTAATTCTCTCGAGATGTTTCAAGTAAGCATGCTCGGGCCCTACTCCAGGATAATCTAAGCCAGCTGCAATGCTGTGGGTTGTACTAACTTGGCCTTGTGCATCTTGAAGTAAATAACTAAGTGAACCATGTAGCACACCTTTCGAACCTTTAGATAATGTGGCGGCAGTCTTGTTTGTATTCAACCCTTTGCCAGCAGCTTCAATACCTATTAACTTTATTTTCTTATCTTTAAGGAAATCGTAGAAGATTCCAATTGCATTACTCCCTCCACCAACACAGGCTACTATAATCTCTGGCAGTCTTCCTATTTGATTTAAACACTGTCGTTTTGTTTCTTTCCCTATTACTCTTTGGAATTCTCTAACCATGGTTGGATAAGGATGTGGTCCTACTACTGAGCCAAGCATGTAATATGTATTTTTGACATTAGTGACCCAATCCCTCAATGCTTCGTTAATAGCATCTTTCAATGTTTTTGAGCCACTATGAACAATATTTAGTTTAGCTCCGCATAATTTCATCCTTAATACATTCGGCTTCTGTCTCTCTACATCCACAGCACCCATGTAAATTTCGCATTTTAATCCTAATGCAGCACAAGCCATTGCAGTAGCCACACCATGCTGGCCAGCACCAGTTTCTGCTATAACTCTTGTCTTTCCCATTCTTTTTGCTAATAAAACTTGTCCTAATGTATTGTTTATCTTATGCGCTCCGCCATGTAGTAAGTCTTCGCGCTTGAAATAAATTTTCACATTCAAATGCTTGCTAAGTGATTCTGCAAAGTAAAGAGGTGTTGGCCTGCCAGCATAATTTCTTAACAGTTCATTGAGTTCTTTTTTAAATTTCGAATCATTCAAATATTTCTTGCATGCCTCACCCAATTCTTCTAAAGCAGGCATTAATGTTTCTGGGACAAACCTCCCACCAAATTCTCCAAATTTACTTTTCATCTCAATCACAACCTAAGTTCCTTGATTTTTGCATATTGATATGCTGCAGTCCAAATGGCGGTGCCAACTAGTATACCGTTTACTCCTGTTGATTTTACAAATTCAGCATCTTTCCTCGATTTTATCCCACTCTCGCTTATGACTGGTCTATCTAACCTATTTGTACCATTAAAATATTCCATAATCTCTTTAGTCCGATTTAAACCAACTTGCAATGTTCGTAAATCTCTATTATTTATGCCAAGAATATCAGCTTCTGTCTCCAGTGCTTTTTGCATTTCTTTTTTGTCATAGCATTCCAATAAGACTTCTAAACCATAAGAATGAGCTGTTTTTATGAACTTGTTAAGGTCTAGATTCAACCTCTCTGCCACTTTCATAATTAGAAGTATACAATCTGCTCCCAATGCTGCGGCAGTTCTTATTTGAGTTTCGTTAATGATAAAATCTTTGAAAAGTACAGGTAAACTGGTTTTTTTTGTAATGATAATGTTATTCAAATGCCCCTTGAAAATTTTTGGTTCTACTACCACTGAAATAGCATCCACACCAGCATCTCTAAATGTAAATGCAGCCTTTTCAACATCTATGTAATCGAAAGAATATTCTCCAGCAGGTGAAGCATGTTTTATTTCTGCAATTAAAGTAAAATGTTGAGTTAGTTTTTGTTTTAGAGAAATTCTTTTTTTGTTTAATTCAATCTTACTATATGGATTATAATATCCGTTTCTTATATTCTCTTTTGCTTGTTCAATGAATTTATCAAGAATGTCCATTGAAATCCCTCAACATATATAGTTTTTCTAAAGCCTTGCCAGAATCTATAGAGTCTTTAGCAATTCCTATACCTTCTTTAATGCTGGAAGCCTTTCCAGCTATGTATATCGTAGCACCAGCATTCATCAACACGATATTTCTTTTTGCACTATTGTTACCTTTCAATACATCTAACAATGAGTTTGCATTTTCTTTGATAGATTTAGTTTGAATTTCACTAAGCTTGTTTTGTTTGAAACTAAAATTTTCAGGTTTTATATAATAAGTTTTAATTTTACCATTATATAATTCAGAAATCTTAGTTTTTCCTGTAGTTGTTATTTCATCTAAACCAGAGCCATGAACAACTAATGTTGATTTTAGTCCAAGATTTTTGAGAACATGAACTAAAGGTTCAGTTAAATTCGGGTCAAATACGCCCATAAGTTGAATGTTTGCATTTGCAGGATTAGTCAAAGGACCTAAAATATTAAATATAGTTCTTATGCCAATCTCTCTTCTCGCATCTTTAACATGTTTCATTGAAGGATGGAAAGATGGTGCAAACAAGAATCCTATTCCAATCTTCTCAATAATTTTTTCTATTTTCTTCGGCGTTAAGTTTAAGTCAATCCCAAGATATTCTAAAACATCAGCTGAACCACATTTACTGGACACAGATCTGTTGCCGTGTTTTGCTACAGGTATCCCAGCACCTGCTACAACAAAAGCTGCAGTTGTAGAAATATTAAAACTATTACTAACATCACCACCAGTACCGCATACGTCAACGAGCATCTTTACACGAGGTTTTATTTTAAATGCCTTTTCTCTCATAACTTTTGCGAAAGCAGTAATCTCTTCTACAGTTTCTCCTTTCATTTTCAATGCAATAAGCAAACAGACTATTTGTGCATTAGTTAATTTACCTTCTGTTATTTGATTTATGGCGAATTCTGCCTCTTTTTCCGTTAAATTCTGATAATTGACTACTTTTTTCAATATTGTTTTTATTTCCATCAAATCACCAAAAAATTTTCAATTATCCTCATACCATGTTGTGTCATTATAGCTTCAGGATGAAATTGGACGCCATATATAGGATATTCTTTATGTTTTATTGCCATTATTTCCTTGTCATCTAAACTGGTTGCAGTTACCTCTAAACATTGAGGTAATGAAGATTTTTCACCAACTAAAGAATGATACCTAGTTCCTATAATTGGATTTGGTATATCTTTGAAAATATCTTTACCATTGTGTTTAATTGAACTAGTTTTACCATGCATTGGTTCTTTTGCCCTAACTATCCTGCCGCCAAATGAATAAATTATTCCTTGATGTCCCAAACAAACTCCCAATATTGGAATTTTTTTACCGAATCTTTTTATAACATCCAAACAGACACCAAAATATTTCCTATCTTCAGGTGAACCTGGACCAGGTGATATTACAATCTTGTCTGGTGCTAATTTGCTAACGTCTTCTAGTGTAAGTTTATCACTCCTGATTACAATTACATCATTTCCCAAACTACCAAAATATTGGTAAAGATTGTATACGAATGAATCGTAATTATCAATAATAAGAATTTTCATAGAATCTCACCATTAACAGAAAAATCAATCAAAGAGTTAACATTACCAGGATTATATTTCTTTTCGATATCCGTCAGATTTATTATTGTACAACATCTATAATCAGAACAGCCTATTTTCTTCAAAATGGATATAACTGCATTAAGCGTACCTCCAGTTGCGAAAACATCATCAAGTACCAAAGGTTTATCATTTGGATTAATTGAATCTTTTCGTAGTTCAAGTACGTTTTTACCATATTCTGATTTGTAATAATAACTAATAACAGTACCTGGAAGTTTGCCTTTCTTCCTAGCCATAACCAAAGGAGCTTTCATTAACAATGCTAATGCACTAGCAAACAAGAACCCACGAGATTCGACAGCAATTATTTTATTTATTCCAGAATTTTTGTATTTTTTGTATAGAGCATTTATTACTGTTCTAAAATTCTTTGGATTGCTGATTAATGGACTGATATCTAAAAACTTAATTCCTTTTTTTGGGAAATCTGAATATATTTTTAATTCATTTTTAATTTCATCTAATTGACTCACTTTTAATCACCTTTTAAAGCCTTTAACAAAGCCTTTGCTTTATTTTCTGTTTCAAAAAATTCTCTTTCTGGAATAGAATCGTATACTATGCCGGCTCCAACCTGAATAAATGCCTTATTGTCATTTGCAAATAGGCTTCTGATAGTTATCGCAAAGTCAGCATTACCATTAAAGGAAAAATAACCAACTGCACCAGCATAAGGTCCTCTTTTAGCAGGTTCTAATTCTTCAATTATTTCCATTGCTCTAATCTTCGGTGCACCACTGACTGTTCCAGCAGGGAATATGGATTTGAATACGTCAAAACAATCATGGTTGTTTAATTTTCCTGCGACTCTAGATACAATATGTTGTACATGACTGAATTTGTATACTTGCATGAACTCTGGAACTTTGACAGAACCAAAACTAGATACCTTTCCAATGTCATTCCTTGTCAGATCTACAAGCATCAGATGTTCTGCTCGTTCCTTTTTATCTGACAACAATTCCTTTTCTAACTTTTTATCTTCGGCTTTTGTTTTCCCTCTATGTCTTGTTCCAGCAATGGTTGCATAGCTATCTATTTTTTTGCCTTCTACTCTAACTAGATTCTCAGGACTAGTTCCAATAATTTGTCTTTTTCCAAATTTTATGTAATACATGTATGGTGATGGGTTGATTTTTCTGAGATTTTTGTAAAATTCAATAAGGTTTCCTTTAAAAGAGAATTTGTACCTTCTAGACAAAACCACTTGGAGTATATCACCACTTTTTATGTATTCTTTAGATTTGCTTACGATGTTTTCAAATCTTCTTTTACTCATGTTTGCTTTTATTTTTCCAATCTCTAGATTAGAGTTATTGGTTTCTTTATGTATGATTTTTTTAATTAAAGGTAATCTATTCTTATCACATGAAAGATATCTCAATTCATTTTTCCTATGATTAAATACTAAGCAATCTTGAAATATACCGAATTCGAAATCTGGAAACTTGAATTCATCTTTTGTTGTATTAGGTATAGTTTCTATACTTCTGACATAATCATAGGTTATGTATCCTACTGCACCGCCTAAGAAACCAGATCTAATCCCAAATTTTTTAGAAACTATTGAACGCAATTCTAATAAGGGATCTTTACAAATAATCTTCTTATCATTGATAGTTAGGAATTTGCTATTTGCTTTTAATATATGAGAAGGCTCAAATCCTATAAAAGAGAATCTAGCCAACTTTCTTTTACCTTCTCTTGATTCTAAAAGGAAAGAAGTTCCAAAATTTTCATTAATCTTACAGTAAATTTCAAAAGGCGAAAATTTTGTATCTATTTTCTTATCTATTTTGATTCTTTTGGGAGCTACAAAGTTCATTGCATTTCCAAAGATATTCACCCATACTTTTCACCACTGATGACTTCTAGGAATATCTGACCTAACGCAGTTAATACGAGGGGCTTGCCTCTGCTTTTGCCATCGCCAAAATCAACCAAGTTTAAATATTTAAGTCGCTTTAGAACAAATTTGATTGTACTTGGTGAATACCCCTTCTCTGACAACCTCTTAACCACATAATAAAAGGTATTTCCTCGTAACCTATTGGAAGAACGAAGCAATTCAGTTTCTTTTTTGTTGAGCGATTGTCCTAAGAAAATCTTAAATTCACTTCTTGGTATGCCAAACACAATCACTCTTCATACAATCAATTTATAATTAATATACTCGTATTTATAAACCTTTAGGGCAACTTTTTTGCCCTACACTTTATCTTATCTACTAAGTTTTGGTAATCAACTTTACCCCTAATTCTGCACCAATTCTCGCAAAACCAAGATAGCAGAAATGGACATGTTATTGCTGAAGATAGAATTAAATGACAATAAAGAAGTCACTTAAAGGTATTTTGATTTTCCAGACTGTGATATGCCTCCAATGTAGGCAAACTTAGAAAGTATGATATATCTATATATTTTCGTCCTTACTAACTAATAAATATTTGCTTTTTTGTGCTATTTTTATCATTTCTCTTTTGAATTGTGATTTATCTTCTTTATTTACAATGGTTAGCCATTTTTTAGTTTTATCAGAAAATAAAGACTCAACTTTATTGATTTTTGGTAAGATCATCTGTAAGTGCGAATAAAATTCTGGGTCATTTGATATAACATTAGTTGTGAGCTCTAAAAGCATGTTAAAACTTGTACCACAAACCTTTTTAAGTTCTTTAAGATTTAAGTTTGTCAAAGTATCTGCAGTGACAAGACCTATAAAATGTGGCAGTCCTAAAATAGTAGACATTAACTCATCATGCCTCCTAGGTGGCATAATGCTAACATTAAAGCCTTTCTTTGTTAACCAATTTGAAAATTCTTGTGCATATGCCCTTTCTTTTTTAGTTACAGGTGTTAGAACAAAATTATGATTATTGTCTTTAACATTAGGACCAAACATGGGATGTGCGCCCAACGTAATACCTCTTTTTATGTATTTGTGCATTATTTTTACTGGTTGATCTTTAATTGATGTTATATCTACGACTTTTTGGGTATTATTAATAGCGGGTGCAATTTCCTTTACTACACTTTCAAAATCTTGAAATAAGACAGCAATCATTATCAAATCAGCATTTTTTATAGCTTCTATATTGTTCTTCGCTGATTTCACATTAAATTGCTTAACTAATTTATTTAGTTTGGTTTCCTTTCTACCAGAAACTATTACTTCATATCCTTCATTTAGGAAAAAATTACAAAACCACTTACCCATTTTCCCCGCTCCACCAATTATTGCTACTTTCATAAGACCTCAACCAATTTCTCTAGACCAGTCTTAATTTCTGCATCTGATAATGTTAATGCTAACCTAAAGTATTCTTTGTAATTACCAAAAGCTGTTCCTGGTACAATTGCTATACCTTTTTGAATTAATTTATCGGCAAGTTCTTCAGAATTCATTCTACAATATGGGAAAAGATAAAATGGTGCATCAGGCTTCGAGAATTTTAATCTTGTTTTGGATAGTATTTTGTAAGCTAAATCCGCCCTCTTTTTGTAAATATTTCTCATTTTGCTAGAAATTCTCTCTTTATATTTCAGAACTTTTAAAATAGCTGCTTGTATAAATAACGGCACATTGGTTATTGTTATTTGATTTAAGGTAGCTATTTTGTTTGCTAACTCTTTACTAATGATCGCATACCCAATTCTCCATCCTGTCATAGCAAATGTCTTAGAAAAACTGTTCACAAAAATATGATTTTTATCGATATCTAGTATACTCGTCGTTTTAACAAAAGATATATCAGAATAAACTTCATCTGATAGAATAGTAATATTTTTTTTGTTAGCTGTTTCTACTATATTTTCCAAAGTTTTCTTTTTAATAACTTTACTCGTAGGGTTATTAGGACTATTTAGTACAATGATTTTAGTTTTGTCATCTATCAAATTTTCCAATTTGTCTACATCAATATCCCAATCATTATCTAATGAGCATTCCAAAAGCTTTACCTTTGCCTTAACTTGTTTTGCAATAAGTTCGTATGCAGTATAGTGTGGGGATGGTATTACAACATTATCCCCTTCTTTAAGTAATAAATACATAGTGGAAAATATTGCCCATTTAGAACCTGGTGTGATAATTACCTTATTTATATCAACATTATGGATATCCGCCAATTCTTTTCTAAGCTCATGATTTCCAAAAGAACTTCCATATTTAGTTTCACCCCTTTCAATTGCTTCCAAAGCCATTTTTACAATTCTTTTATCAGTATCTTGATCAGGATCGCCTATGTTGAATTTTATTATCTCCTTTCCTTTACTTTCAAGTTCCTTTACTTTTTCATGTATATCATATAGCATTTACTTCACCTTAGGATAGGAGCCCAATACTTTCACAAATAACGAAACCTTGTTTAGATTGTTAAGTGCTTTTTTAAAATGTTCATCATCTTTATGCCCTTCATAATCTATGTAAAAAGTATATTCCCATGGCTTGCCCAACAGCGGTCTAGATTGAATATGAGTTAAGTTAATTTTCTCAGATGCAAATAATTTCAACGCGCTAGCCAAAGAACCTGGTATATGTTTTATCACAAGTGCTAAAGATGTTTTATCATTTCCTGTAGGCTTTGTTTCATTTTTGCCAATTATAAAAAACCTTGTAAAGTTGCGATTACCTTCAATCCCCTTTGCTAGAATTTTCATATCATAAATTTTTGCAGATAGCTCACTTGCTATGGCCGCAACATATTTCAGTTTCCTTTCCTTTATCATTTTAACACTACCAGCAGTGTCATATGTTGGCATGACTTCGCATTTTGATTTGTCCAAAAAATCTCTACATTGGCCTAAGGCTTGAGGATGTGAATATACAGTTTTTATAGATCTTAAATTAGAACTTTTACTAGCAATCAAACAGTGAACAATTCTTTGAATTACTTCACCAATAATATGTAAGTTATGTTCAAGTAACAAATCATAAGTTTGAATAATACTACCTTCTATGGAATTTTCAGCTGGTACAATGCCGTAATCTGCTTTTCGTTTTTCTACTTCATTAAACACTTTTTTCAAATCTTTACATGGTATAGTGACAATAGAATTGCCAAAATACTTAAAAGCTGTTTCTTCACTATATGCTCCCATTTCTCCTTGAAATGCAATTCTCATAACAAATTAACCTTGGTCTTTCTAGAATCATTAATCAGTAATTTCATTATGTTTTCTACGAGACTAGGACTAACCTTGAACTTTTTAGCAAGTTTTTTGGCATTGCTAATTATTTTCTTTTCCCGTTCATGATCAATCGAAGGTATGCTAGACTTCTTCTTTAGCTCACTAATTTTAAATGTCAGTTTCTTTCTCTCGGCAATTAATTCAATCAATTTTTCAGTTATTTTATCTATCCTTTCCCTTTGTTCTATAATGATCTTTTGTGATTTCATTTAATCACTCTTGGAATCAATTGTGAACGAAGTGCAAAGTCGCACAACACTATAGCCATCATAGATTCAACAATAGGAATTGCTCTTGGCACAGGGCAAGGGTCAAATCTACCAATAGATTTTATTTCCGTTTCTTTCATTTCTTTCATGTTAATAGTTTTTTGTTCTTTTGGAATGGATGATATAGGTTTAAAACCCACTTTAACAACAATAGGCATACCATTACTTAAGCCGCCCAATATTCCCCCAGAATTATTTGTTTTAGTTACAATCTTACCTTTTTTCATAACAAAAATATCATTATTTTCAGAGCCTTTTAGTCTACTACTTTGAAATCCTAAACCAAATTCTACTGCTTTAACTGCAGGTATAGCAAATAGTGCTTTAGCTAATTCACTATCCAAATTATCAAAAACAGGTTCACCTAAACCAACTGGAACATTCAAAGCAATACCTTCAACAAGTCCTCCTAAGCTATCCTTTTCAAGTCTTACTTGCTTTATTCTTTCTATCATTTTTTTAGCAGTTTCTGAATCAGCACATCTTGCCTCATTTGTTTCCGTATTTTTTCTTATATCGTCAACCGACATTTCTCTAGCTTTGATTCCACCAATTTCAACAGTATGCGCTAGAATTTCTATATTTAACAAACTCAGTAATTGTTTTGCTAAAGCGCCTGCCATCACAAATCCAGTGGTTATTCTAGCAGAAAACCTTCCACCTCCCCTGTAATCTTCGAACCCGCCGTATTTCATGAATGCTGTGTAATCAGCATGGCCTGGTCTCACTGTAAATCTTCTTTGTTCATAGCCACTCGAAATTACATCTTTGTTCCATGTTAGCATACAAATTGGTGCACTAGTAGTAAATTCGTTTAAAACCCCTGATATTATTTCTAATTTGTCTTCCTCCCTCCTGGCAGTTGTTATTGTACTTTGTCCAGGTTTTCTTCTATCTAGATCTCTCTGAATTTTTTCTGTATCTAGCTTTAAACCTGCAGGACAACCGTCTATAATTGCACCTACACATCTTCCATGACTTTCTCCGAAACTTGTTACCTTGAACGCTTTGCCTATACTATTGCCATTCATAATGTCACCTTATATCAAGATTCGAATTTAACTTGCTTAAATAATTCCAAAATTCTGGGAAAGATTTACTAACACATTCTGCATTTTTTATTATAGTTTTACCTTTAGCAATCATTCCTAAGATACCAAATGCCATTGAAATCCTATGGTCATTTGAATTTATTGTACTTCCTTTAACTTGAGAACCTGTTATTTGTATAGAGTCTCTTGATTGTTTTACTTTTACTCCCATTTTTGTTAGACCATTTTTCATCTCATCAAGCCTGTTGGATTCTTTCAACAGCAATCTTCTAATTCCAGAAATTTTGCTAGTACCATTAGCAGCAGAACATAATACACATACTATTGGAAATAAATCTGGACAGTTTGAAACATCAAAATCTATTGCATTTAACCTAGATTTAATCACTAAAATACCTTTTGATGTAGTCTTTAGGCTAGCACCCATCATTTTCAGTACATCAATTATTTTTCTATCTGCCTGTAAGCTTTCATTATCTATGTTAGTTACTTCAACTCTACCAGCAATTGCACCTGCAGCTAGTGGAAAAGATGCAGCAGACCAATCGCCTTCTACTTTGTAATTTCTTGGTTTATACTCTTGTCTAGTTACAGAAAATTTCCTTAAATTTTTGCTAGTTTTTATTTCAATTCCAAAATCTTTTTGCACATCAATTGTCATCATCACGTAAGGTTTTGATTCAAGTTCTGTTGACAGTAAAATTTGTGTTTCTTTTTGTGTTAACGGCGCAACTAAGAGTAATCCAGAAATAAATTGTGAGCTGATATCACCAGGCACTTTAGTTATGCCACCCATAAGGTTGTTATTTACAATAACAGGTGGGAAGTTGCCATTACAAGAGCAATTGACACCTAACTTTTCAAGAGCATCAACTAAAGGTTTTATAGGTCTTTTTAATAGTGACAAGCTACCAGTTAGTTTACATCTGCCTTTGATTAAAGAACACACAGATGTCATCAACCTAAGAGTAGTTCCAGATTCCTTGCAAAATAATTCCTCTTTAGGTTCAGAAAGACCATTTCCTTTGACAATTATATGATCATTATTTCCAGAAATCCCTACTCCTATTTTGCTTAATACATCAATAGTTGCATGTGTATCATCAGCTAACAAAGGATTCATGATTTTACTTCGTCCATTTGCCAGAGCTGCACATATTATAGACCTATGGGTGTAACTCTTAGAAGGAGGTGAAGCAACAGTTCCATTTATTTCACTAGTTTCGATTGTAGCTATCATAAAATTACCTCAAAAGTTCTATTGTTTTGTTAACAACCTTTCCTTCATTTAACCTAGAAGTATCTATTGTGTAATCTGCTGACATTTTGTACAAAGGCTTTCTTAATGATAGAAGTTGTTTAACCGTATTGAGTTTATTAGAGACTTTTAAAAGAGGACGATTTTGTTTACCACTTTTTATTCTTTTTAAAATAACATTGGGTGAAGCTGTAAGCAAGATTATTTTTGAGTTTTTTCTTAACCTATCTATATTTATTTGATTTAGGACGACACCTCCACCACACGATATGACAACATTTTTCATTTTTGCGACTTTCTTTATCGCTTCTATTTCTAATTCACGGAATTTGATTTCCCCATCTTCTTTGAATATCTTTGGAATGGATTTACCTGCTAATTTTTCAATTAGGATATCTGTATCAATAAATTTTTTGTTGAACCTTTTGGCTAATGAAATCCCTACTGAATTCTTTCCAGTACCCATGAATCCAATTAAAGCAACATTATCTTTCATGTAAATCCCTTCAAGTTTTCTATTGCAACTCTTCTCATCAATTCAACAGGAGCTTTTTTACCAGTCCATATTTCAAACGCTAAGGCACCTTGATTAACCAACATGCCAATACCGTTAATTGTCTTTGCCCCTACTGATTTGGCTTCTTTTAGTAGTCTAGTTTCCAATGGATTGTATATAATGTCCATTACTGTAAGATTTTTATGAAGAAATTCTTTAGACACAGTAGTTTCATTTAAATTGGGCTTCATACCAACTGATGAGCAATTAATTAGTATATCGGTATCTTTCAATTCTGATTTTAAATTTTCTGAACTTAGTTCAAATACTCTTGCTTTCTTACCAAGTTTTTTATTTATCTTGTCTGCGATTGATTTGGCTTTACTTATATTTCTATTTAAGATCACAAGTTCAGATGGACTTTCCATTGCAACAACATGTGATATTGATTTTGATGCACCACCTGCACCAATAATGACGACCTTCTTATTTTTAAGTGATATACCATTTTCTTCCAAAGCCTTTAACGCACCTATACCATCTGTATTGAACCCCTTAAGTATGCCATTATCATTTAAAAAAGTATTTACAGAATCCACTTCTTTTGATGAGTCATCTATTTCATCTAAAAGTTTCATTATGCTTGTCTTGTGTGGTAATGTTACATTGCCTCCTTTTATGCCTAATGCTCTAATACCTTTAACAGCATCAGACAATTCAGTTTCTTCAACTTTGAATGAGACAAGTGCGAAATCTAAATTCAATTCTTTAAACATAGCATTATGCATTTGAGGTGATATACTATGCTCTACAGGATTGCCTATAAGGCATAATAATTTAGTTTTGCTAGAAATCATATTTTCACACCTAATTGCTTGTAAACATTTACCATCTCCCTTATGTTCATCTGTCCAATTGCAGACGGTTTGCCTACCGACACATATGTTAAATATGAACCAAATAGTGGAGCCACTATTCTAGAGAAACTACATAAAGAACCCATAGCAAAAGTTATCAAAGGGAAATTTCTAGAATTGGCTATTCTCAATAAATTGAAAATTTTTATAGTATCTTCATTTTTGTTACCAAAAGTAACTATTTTCCCTATGTCAGCTATCGCTTTTTCTTCAGTTAATAATTTATTTAAATTTTTCATATTAGGAGTTTTCTTAAAATCATGAATAGAAACTATTACTTCACATTTGTTTCTTCTTGCAAGATTTGTAACTCGTCCTCTCAATTTCTTGTTTGTATTTAACTCTATGTCAACAAATTCACATCCATCGTCAATAGCATTGATGAGACTATTAATCCTTTCTTCTTCATTTCCTTCAAATTCCCCGCCTTCTTTTTTACTTCTGTTTGTCGCTATTAAAGGTAGTTTTGCCTGCTGAATTATTTTTGAAATCTCTTCATGGTTATCCAAAAAGTCTATACGTAGTTCTACTATTCTGGCACCTAGTTCTTTTGCTTTGGAAATAGCTTTAAGGCAATCTTCTATATTGCTTTCAGTTATACTTGCGCATATTCTGATCATAGAAGTCAACTCATTTTTCCACACAGTATTCATCTTTAACTAAAGTTCCAAAATGCCTTCCACCCTCTTGAAAGTAAGTCAGTATCTTATCTCCAACTTTAAGCTCTGTTACTGGTTTACTATCTTCGGTAGTTACAAGTCTTATCGTTTCAGCTGTTTGTAGTATTGCTTTAGCAACTTTTCCATTACTTTCAGCTTCTACTAATGTCAACGGCCTTATTTCAATCTTAGATCTACCCACGAAAGCTGACCTAATTTTTCCATTTTTGTTTACTAATAGAACTTCATCGCCAGCTTTTACTTCTTCTATGTACCTTGTCTTGTTGTTTGGAGCTAACACATATAGTGAAACAGCTCCAGCATTGACTCTAAAAGGTCTTGGAGAAACACTCGGATTTTCCTCAACTTCTGCTTGAACTAACAACATGCCTTGAGAAGAGCAACCAACCAACATGCCTTCTCCTTTTTCCATCAGACTACATGTATCTATGCAGGATCTTGCACCCAAGTCCAGTTTGTTAATGTTTGTAACAGTAGCTTCAACTAACTGAAGCTTACCTTTCTCTTCTAATTCTTCTATTGCAGACATTGTTTTCTTGATTTCATTCACATTGTCAGTATCTAGTAAAACACCATCAGCACCAAGTTCCAATGCACCTAAAGCTAGTTTTGCTTCCTCCGCTGTTTTCACTTTTGCAATTAATTTAACTTTTCCTTTTAATTTTGAAACTAAATTTTCCAACGGAATTATTTTCCAATCTGGCGACGAGATTATGAGCTTATCTTTTTTGCTAGCTAACTTTATGGCTTCGTCTTCGTCTTTCCTATTTTTAACTTCTATGGCTTCGTCTTCTGTAACTATTTCTAAGCCTAAACCTTTTGCTTCTTTCTGAATTTTTGGGTTATCAGTTTTTACTATAAGCTCTCTCATTCACTCACCTAATAGCTTTAATGCTTCTTCCACACTGGAGTCCTTTACTATGATGCTTCTTATTGCCTTTACTATCTGTGTTGGATTTTTATGCTGGAATGCATTCCTTCCTAAAGAAACTCCTATTGCACCAGCATCCATAGCCCCTCTAACCATTTCTAATACTTCTCTGTCAGTTTCATATTTAGGACCACCAGCTATTATTACAGGTACTGGACATCCCTTAACTACTTTTTTGAAAGTTTCAGGATCTCCTGAATATGGACATTTGACTAAGTCAGCCCCTAATTCTGCACCAACTCTAGCAACGTGCGCAAGGACATCCGCATCAAGTTGGTTTTGTATATTTTTGCCTCTAGCATACATCATTGCCAACAATGGCATTTGCATTTTTTCGCAATCCCTTGCAACTTTTCCTAATGCTTTCAACATTTCTGGTTCAGCATCACTCCCACCGATGTTTATATGAACAGAAAAAGCATCAGCACCAAGCGTGACAGCTTCTTCCACTTCAGATACAAGAACTTTATTATTTACATCGGATGCAAGTTTTGTACTAGCTGATGCATGCATTATCAGTCCGCATTTAGGTGGTTCTTTCAAAGATTTTATTATCCCTTTATGCAACAATACAGCAGTGGCACCACCGGAACCTAATTTCCTTACCATATCGTTCATATCCGTTAATCCTGTTACAGGACCTTCACTAGTCCCATGATCCATTGGTATGATTATTGCCTTACCTTTTTCCAATATTCTGTTTAATCTAATTTCCTTACCGTTCATCAACTCACCTCCACTAAGTTAGTTTTAGCTAACAATTCAGCATCCAGAACACCTGCACCAGCTGCTCCACGCACCAGATTATGAACAAGAAGTACAAGAGAGAAATTACATTCTCCTAGTTTCTTAATTCTGCCAACAGTTACACTCATTCCTCTACCAGAATCTCTATCTAATTTAGGTTGTGGTCTATCCAATTCTTCTCTCACTATTATAGGTTTTTCTGGGGCACTTGGTAGTCTAAGCTCTTGTGGTAATCCTTTAAATTCAGTCAAAGCTTTCTTCAAATCTTCAATTGACGCATCCCTTTCAGTTATTATATTTACAACTTCTGTATGACCGTCAATTACTGGAACTCTGGTGCATGTTGCAAATATTTTGAAGTGAGCATTGTCTATTTTGTTTCCATTAAGTTTACCTAAAATCTTTAGAGTTTCTCTCTCAACTTTTTCTTCTTCACCATCGATGAATGGTATGATGTTATCTGATATTGATAAGGAAGGGACACCTGGAAATCCAGCACCACTCAATGCCTGCATAGTTGTTACGTTAACTTGCTTAATTCCGAAATTATCTAATATTGGTTTTAGGACTAAAGCTAATCCTGCAGTTGTACAATTGGGATCAGTTATTATACACCCTTCCAAATCCCTTTGATTTTTTTGTATTTTCAATAATTCTAAATGTTCTGAATTAACTTCTGGTATAAGTAACGGTACATCTTTGACCATTCTGAATGCGCTGGCTTTACTTATGACTATTTTTCCTGCTCGTGCAAAATCATTCTCAACATTAAGTGCTATGTCTGCTGGTAATGCAGAAAATACCAATTTAGAATTTACCTCATTTGGGTTTGTTGGTTTAACGATTATATTTTCTATTTCAGGCATTATATGTGGAATGACAATTTGATTGCAAGCTTCTGCAAATCTTTTACCAACTGATTTTTCTGATGCAACCAATTCTGCTATTTCAAACATTGGATGGTTTTGTAACAATTCTATAAATTTCTGCCCAACTAATCCTGTTGCACCTAAAACAGCTACTGGTATTTTCTTTTTCATCTTATCACCTCTTTCAAAAGCTGTACGGTTCTATCTGTGTCAAAAAGTTTGATGAGAATGTTAATTGTAGAAGGTGTTGAAATGATATTCTCAATTTGTATACCAGATTGTTCCAAAGAATTTACTATTTTAGGAATTGTGTCTGAGCTAGATTTTATTGAAACTAATCCAAGATTTTCTTTAACAGTAAAGGCTTTTGCCTTACTTTTTTCTATTAATTGGTTTAATTCATCAATTGCTTTTGAAACATCTTCTTGAAATATAATTAGTGTTGCACTCTTATCATCTCTAACCATCGTTAGATTTTTTATGCCATGTACTGCTTCTATATTAGATGTCAGTACAGTTAACAAGGCTACAGGTCTTTCATCATGGTTTATTAATTTTAGACTACCTTCTATTACTGTCCCTATAGAACCATTCCCAACTATTTTTATTGGAACATTTGCAGGTTTTAACTTCAAAGATTTAGGTTGTATAATCTTAGCTCCACTACAGCTAAGAATGAATGCTTCTTCTGCAGTAATTTTTTTGATAAGTTTTGAATTTTTATTTTTCTTGGGATCAGAAGTTAATAAGCCATCTACATCTTTTAAAAGAACTATCTCTTCTGCGTTTAAACAATCACCAAGAAGAACTGCTGTAGAATCACTTCCCCCTCGTCCCAATGTTGTCGTTTTGCCACTAGTACTTTTGCCAAAAAAGCCACCTGTAACTATAGTAGTACCATTTTGTAACAAGGGAACTAATTTGTCGTTTACCTTTTCTTTTGTAAATTCTATTATAGGATTAGCATCGCCATGAATATTATCTGTAATTATAACTGCATTGTCTGGATCTATTAACCTAGTTGAAATGCCCCTGCTTTTTAGTTCGGCTGTTAATAGCCTAGATGAAAGACGTTCTCCTATTGACAATATTTGATCAAGATCTTCTTTACTAACGTTAGGTGAAATAGAATTGGCCAATTCCAATAACCTATCCGTATCCCCTTTCATTGCAGAAATTACAATTACTAATTTTTCATTATCTGAAATTCGACCAATAAGTATATCAGCAATTCTTTTGATATCTTCTGTTGAACTTAAACATGAGCCTCCAATTTTTATAATCTTAGGTCTACTTGAAAAGACACTCGCCCTTTGTGTAAAGGCGTTCACCTTGCTTCCAAACTAATTCACCTTTGTTATCCATATTTTCACCCCTTTTTTGTTGATATGTCAATTAGAACCTCCAGATAAGATGCAAGAAATAAATCAACTATCTGGCATCTATTGACCATAGCTAAAGCTATAGAAATATTGCCAAGTTATGGCCTGAGTTCTATGAACTATGGTCATTCAATTCACTTAATTAAAATTACATGATTAAGTATATAAATGTTTTTAAATGCTTTTTGGGCAGAAATTATGACTAAACTTCTAAAGAAGACTTGAAGCAGTGCAAGGTTTATTATGTGAAAACAAATATTGATTTATGGAAATTGTTAAGAAAGCTCTAATTTCAATTAACGGGAAGTCTGAGGAAATAGAAGCAGTTATTGACACTGGTGCCGAACGGACTATGATTGATGAGGAGGTATTGTTAAGGCTAGGTGCCCCCCAACTAGGAAGTGAGACTATAGTAACAGCTGGTGAATACAAAGATAAAAAACTTTTATATGGGGCTATGGTTGAAATATATAATTGTAAGTTTGGTCTTTTGGTAACGGGTGGTAGGAAGAACCTTATAGGACATGATTTTTTACAATTGGGTAAAGCTGTTATAGATGAAAATACTGGTGCCGTAAAGCTCACGAAGTCTTATATCAAAATGTAAATCTTAGCAGTAGAAAAAACCTTTAAATAAATGCAATAACCAATTACAGAAAATATGGCAGCATTCAAATTCGTTATTTCCGAACCGCAGACAAGGAAATCATTCCAAAAAGAGATAGACCAAGCCAAAGCCATTTCTTTGGTCAACAAGAAAATCGGTGACGAGTTCTCTGGGGATTTGATTGATTTAGTCGGTTATACTTTGAAAATCACTGGCGGAACTGATAAAGATGGTTTTCCTATGATGCCATCAGTAAAAGGTCCTGGCAAGAGAAGAGTTCTGCTGAGTGGTCCTCCAGGGTTTTATCCGAAATTAAAGGGGCAGAGGAAGAGGAAGACTGTAAGGGGAGATGCCTTATCAACAGACATCACGCAAATCAATGTAAAGGTTGTAAAAAAGGGCGAGAAGGCTTTGGAAGAATTGGTTCCAATGAAGCCGAAGGAGAAGAAGGATGAGGCAAAGCAGGAGAAACCTGCAGAAGTAAAGGAAGAAAAACCAAAAGAGAAAAAGGAAGAGCCTAGCCAAGAGAAACCAGCCGAGAAAAAAGAAGAAAAGCCTGCTGAAGCCAAAAAAGAACCCGAGGCAATGCCCGCAGAAAAGAAGGAAGAAGTCAAGCAAGAGCAAAAATCCGAAAATCCAAAAGAAGCAGCAGAAGCCAAAGCTTAAACTCTTTATTTCATATTCTAAATTTTAACATCATCGGAGGTGGGCACTTTAAAAGAAATCAATCCAAAAATGATACCAGAATGCAACATAGGGACCTTAGGGCATGTCAGCCACGGTAAAACCAGTTTAGTAGCTTCATTGACAGGGAAAATAACACTAACCCATTCAGAGGAATTGAAGCGCGGGATAACCATACGCTTGGGCTATGCCGACGCAACTATCTACAGATGCGTGAAGTGCATCAGATATTCCACATCCAACAAATGCCCCTATTGCTTTTCTGATGCTGAAATAACTAGAACAATAAGTTTTGTAGACGCCCCTGGGCATGAGACATTGATGGCAACTGTGTTAACAGGCGCTAGTTTGATGGACGGTGTTTTGTTTGTCATCGCTGCAAATGAAAAATGCCCCCAGCTGCAGACCAGAGAGCATCTGGCTGTGCTCGAAATAGCAGGAATCAAGAATGCGATAATCATACAAAACAAGATAGACCTGGTTTCTGAAGAGCAGGCGCTTAAAAATTATAACGAGATAAAGGAATTCATAAAAGGAACACTTCTAGAAAACGCCCCAATAATCCCTGTATCCGCACAATATAGGACAAATATTGATGTTGTTCTGGAGGCGATGGAAGAATTCATCCCAACACCAAAGCATGATGAGTCGAAAGAATCTAAGATGCTCGTTGCCAGGAGTTTTGACATAAACAAGCCAGGAGCTAAACCTGAAAAATTGGTTGGCGGAATCCTTGGCGGAGCTATTACATGCAACAAGTTTTCTGTAGGTGAAAAAATAGAGATAAGACCTGGGGTGAAAATAGGCAGCAAATACCAACCCTTGTTTGCAAAGATAGTTGGTTTGCAGAGGGCAGGCATAAATCTTGATGCCGCTGGAACTGGCGGTTTGTTAGGAATGATGACCAGCCTAGACCCTTCGTTAACCAAATCAGATTCTTTGGTTGGGAATGTTGTGGGTTTGCCGGGTAAGTTGCCAGAATCAAAGGAAACTATTTCCATGAATGTAAAATTTATGAACAGGATAGAAGGCATGCCAAGCGTCAAAGCGGATGAAACAATTTTAATAAACGTTGGAACCGCAAGGTCAGTCGGGACTGTAACCAATTACAAAAAAGAAACTATGGAAATGAAGCTGAAAATACCCGTTTGTGTTGAAGAGAAGGAAAAGGTAGCAATATCGAGGCAGATAGACGGAAGATGGCGTTTGGTAGGCTATGGTGTTATAATTTAAGGGCAGAGGCTTGTTCCACTAAGGACATTGCCTGGGCCTGTTATCCTAATTCTATGAGAGCCTGCGCTGACACCTGCCGCACCTGTAGTGCAGGTAGATATGCCACCACCAGATGACAGGGTTGCTGATGACCATGTGCAAGTTGCAGCAGACCCGTCTACAGTAACCGATATTTCACTTGCTGCAGTGATAGCAGAAGTTCCAAGATTTTTAACCGTTAGTGTATGAGATGTACCTGTTATGCAATCTACCGCCCCTATCAACTCAACAATCTTTGCGGTCTGCCCGGTTAGCACACCACTCAAGTAAGTATAAGCAAAACCTGCCAATGCAATTGTGATGATGAGCATCAGAAGAGTAGCTATAACGGTAGAAATACCCTTTCCCATCGACATCCTTAAATATATAACGTGAAATCCTTTTAAATACTTATCTATTTATTTATAACAATTGCTTCTAAACAATTAAAATTAAAAACGAAATTATAGCTTATGAAAGTTATACTTGACACCAATTTCATCGTGGATTTGTGTAGATTTAGAATAGACTTGCTAGAAATACATGATTTGGTTTCAGAGCCTGTGGAATTATATGTGTTAAACAAAACTATAAGCGAACTTGAGTCTGTATCAAAAAAATTTAAGCATGGCAGGTATGCAAAGCTTGCACTGGAGCTGGTGAAAGGCAGAAAAATAAAAATTTTAGACACTACCGGAGATGTAGACAAGAACTTATTTGAATTGTCCGGTAGTTTTCTGATAGCAACAAACGACAGGAAATTGCGGCAGAAGTTGAAGCAAAAAGGACTGAAAACTATTTATTTAAGGGCAAGAAAACATTTAGCTATAGGTTGAGGCAATGATTGAACTCACTATCTTAGCCGGTCTGCTGGCAGTTGTATTTTCAATTGTATTGACACAAAACGTCATGAAACAAGATGATGGTACAGCAAGGATGAAAGAGATATCAAAAGCAATCCAAGACGGCTCTTCAGCATACTTGAACAGGCAGTACAAGACATTGGTTCCTGTAGTTGTTGTGCTTTCCTTGGTTCTCCTATTGATTAACCTTGAAACAACTTTGTCGTTTGTTCTTGGCGTTATAATGTCTGCATTAGCAGGATACATGGGAATGAACGTTTCTGTGAAAACCAATTCACGTGTAGCTAGTGCAGCAAGCAAGGGTTTGAAACAAGCCTTATCCATTGCATTCAAAGGAGGGACAGTAACAGGAATGATGGTTGTTGGGCTCGGTTTGCTTGGTGTTAGTGGTTTGTTTGTTTTGTTTGGCAAGCCAGAACTTCTAATTGGGTTTGGTTTTGGCGCGAGTTTGATGAGTCTATTCATGAGAGTCGGCGGAGGCATTTATACAAAAGCCGCAGATGTGGGAGCTGATTTGGTTGGTAAAATAGAAAAAGGAATACCAGAAGACGACCCAAGAAATCCTGCTGTCATTGCTGACAACATCGGCGATGCAGTCGGCGATTGCGCTGGCATGGCTGCGGACTTGTTCGAATCTTATGCTGTAACATTGATTGCAGCGATGCTTTTAGGTTCGTTGATAGGGCCAAATGCTGTCTTGTTTCCTCTGACAATAGGAGCTGCGGGAATAGTAGCATCGGTAATAGGGACTTTTTTTGTAAGGTTGGGTAAAGATAATGACATCTGGAAGGCTTTGTTTAAAGGAATTATTGTAACATCAGTTATCGCGGCAGTTTTATTCTTTCTTGTTTCCTTTTTCATGTTCCAAAATCTGAATATCTTTTATGCGACAATAGTCGGATTAGGCGTAACGGTAATCATCAGTTACATAACAGAATTTTATACTGGAAGAGACAGAAAAGCAGTTAGAGAAGTTGCAGAAGCGTCAAAGACCGGGGCAGCCACCACCATAATTAGCGGATTAGCACTAGGGATGAGAAGCACACTTCCTATAACTATTTTGATTGCAGGCGCAATCTTTGCAGCATTTTATTTTGCAGGAATATATGGAGTAGTGGTTGCGGCTTTAGGTATGCTCTCTGTTACAGGAATGCTTGTAGCAATTGATGCTTATGGACCGATAACAGATAATGCAGGTGGAATAGCTGAAATGGCCAAACTACCGCCAAAAGTCAGGAAGAATACAGATGCTTTGGATGCTGTTGGAAATACAACAAAAGCTGTTACTAAAGGGTTTGCCATTGGTAGTGCAGCTTTAGCAGCGTTGTCGTTATTCGTGGCTTATGCACACGATGCGGATTTGAAGGTTATTGACATCTTAAATGTAAACGTTGTTATCGGGCTGTTCATAGGCGCGGTAATACCATTTATATTTTCCTCTCTTATAATAAAGGCTGTAGGCAAGACTGCGTTCTCTGTAGTGGAAGAGGTTCGTAGACAGTTCAAAACAATTAAAGGTTTGATGCAAGGCAGTGCCAAACCAGATTATCAAAGATGCGTAGACATTACAACAAGAGCGGCATTAAAGGAATTAATAGCGCCAGGTATTATTGCAGTGATGTCTCCGTTAATTGTAGGATTTATATTCGGGGCTGAGGCATTGGGTGGAATGCTTGCTGGAAGCATCACGTCAGGGCTGATGTTGGCAATAACTCAAACGACCGCGGGTGCTGCTTGGGACAACGCAAAGAAGTATATAGAAGCTGGTAATCTCGGCGGTAAAGGAAGTTTTGCACATGCCGCAAGTGTTGTAGGTGATACTGTAGGTGATCCGTTAAAGGACAGTTCTGGAGTGTCAATCAATCCGCTTTTGAAGGTTATGAATATGGTGGCTCTTTTATTTGCGGGTCTGATTGTTGCATACTCTCTTCTTTAGTTGCCACAGTTTCCTTTATCCGTTTTCTCAATTCTGTTGATTCATCTTTAACTTCAATCCCATTTCTTGTCGACACTTTCTAGAATTAAAATGCTAATCCATAGTGCATTAGAGCCTTTCCCGTTTAGCCATGAACAGAAGCGACAGCTAGTAACTATAACGAATGAAACATATACTATTGTGAAACCTAAAGCTTCAATGTATTGAATTATTTAAACTAAGCTGTTTAATTTGATTAAAAGCTTATCTTGTGATATCATGTATCGCATAGTAACTGTATCAGATAGAATCAGAGTTCCGCCAGAGAAATTTACATCCAACCTAAAAGAATCTGTCAAGCAGGCTATAGCTGAAAAACTGGTTGGCACTCTGGATACAAGAATCGGCGTCATACTTTCTGTAGTGGATGTTGAAAAGGTGGGTGAAGGAAAGATAATGGCCAATGACGCTGGTGTTTACTACATGACCGCATTCAAGCTGTTGGCATACAAGCCTGAGTTGCATGAACTGGTGTCTGGTGAGGTTGTAGATAACGCCGAATACGGTTCTTTTGTCAGGATAGGACCTATGGACGGCTTGATCCACATATCCCAGTTGATGGACGATTTCGTAAGCTATGACAACAAGAATTCTGTGTTCCTAGGCAAAGAAACCAAGAGAACTTTGAAGGAAGGGGACAAGGTAAGAGCAAGGGTAATCTCCGTCTCATTCACCGAGCAGAACAAAGTTGGGTTGACGATGCGACAGAGTGGGTTGGGTTCTGTCGCTTGGATAGAGGCTGAGAAGAAGAAAAAGAAATGATAACATGGCTAAGAAAAAACAAGTCTGCAGGAACTGCAGGAGATTTACAACAGAAAAAACATGTCCTGTATGCAAGTCTACAAATCTTTCGCTAAGCTGGAAGGGACTTGTAATCATCATCGACACAAATTCCGAAATAGCGAAAATGCTCAACATATCAGAGCAAGGCAATTACGCACTGTACGTTGGTTAACATGGATATAGCTATTGTCAATGAAAAAGAAAATCCGTTCTTGAAGAGAAAAGAAATGGTTTTGTCATTAAAGCATCCGAATGCCTCGACACCATCGAAAACAGAAATTATCAAATCTGTTGCAGGTAGCAATTCTGTCGATGAAAGTCAGGTGATGATTGATTACATTTTTACCAAGAAAGGAATTGCAGAATCTATGGTAAAGATAAAAATTTTGAAGGAAAGACCAAAAGTTGTGGTTAAACAAGAAACAAAGGAGAAAAGCAATGAAGCACAAGCCAGTCAAGCAGCATGAATACTTCAAAACTGAAGGCAATTTAACGAGAACAAGAAAGAATTG
>CAZERL010000002.1:0-34215 GCA_964514495.1 uncultured archaeon | reverse complement strand
TTGAACAAGCAACCGCTTGCGTACAAGGCAAGTGCTCTGCCAATTGAGCTACACCGGCATTTCCTTAGCTAGAGATTCCGCTACATAATTAATTTGCTCATCAGTGATACCTACAAACATAGGGAGGCATATCATCCGCTTCAAGACATCCTCAGCCACAGGCAGCATTCCTGATTTATAGCCAAATTGGTTTTGGTATAGCGGTTGCAGATGGATAGGCGGGTAATATAAAAAGCTTGTTTCTATTTCGTATTTTTCCTTCAAAGTTTTTTGAAGTTCGGCTGTCTCAAAAGGCAGAATTACAGGAAACTTGTAATAACTGTGAACTATGTTTGGGGGCACTTCGAATGTAGTAACATTTTTCATCTTGGATAATTTTTCCTGATATTTTTTAGCAACTGAATTTCGTTCTTTTATAAAAGAGTCCAATCGTGCGAGTTGATGTATGCCTATTATTGCATTGATGTCGCTCATTCTCCAATTGTACCCAATTCTCGGGTAGTTATCCCTGCCTTCTATTCCATGGTGCCTCAAGCTTCTAGCAAATTTATCCAATTCGCCGTCATCAGTAGTTATCATCCCGCCCTCCCCAGTTGTCATTGGTTTTGTCGGGAAGAACGAAAAGCAGCCACCATCGGCAAGACTTCCTGCTTTTTTATTATCTGTAGAGGCGCCGTGGGCCTGAGCTGCATCCTCTATCAGGAAAAAACCATTGTCTTCGCATATTTTCATAATTTCCTTCATCTGTGGAGGTATTAGTCCTGCTAGATGAACTACCATAACTCCTTTTGTCTTATCGGTTATTTTCTCCATCAAACTGTCTGGATCCAAGCACAAAGTGTCTTCCATTATATCTGCGAGTACTGGCTTTCCACCTGCAAAATAAACTGTGTTGGCAGATGCTACAAAACTGTTGGTAGGAACTATAACTTCCTTGTTCCCAATATCAAAATATCTGAGTGCTATTTCAAGCGCTGCGGTACCAGAATTGACTGCTATGGCATGCTTTACGCCAGTATATTCGGCAAAAAGTTCTTCGAATTTCTTTACACTAGGGCCTAATGTTAGGGTGCCGTTTCTCAGACTGAACTCCACATCTGAAAGAATTTTCTTAATATCTCCATCTGAAAAGAATGGCTTAGCTGCTGGTACTTTCATCTGGTCACCCCCGATGATTTTTCAAGGATTTCGGAAATGCCATCATTTATAGATATTCTTGGTTCCCATCCAACTTCTTCATTTATTTTTTTAATCGACATTAATCTGTCAGGCCAAATGCTTCCTTCTGGGGCAGGCAATTGTTTAATTTTCACATCGCTACCAAATTTCTCTTTTGAGAAGGCAGATATTTCTTTAGCTAACTGTTCTATAGTTATCAATTTGCCGCTTCCAACATTGAAAATTCCATTCTTCATCGGTTTTATTATCACAGTTTTTATTGCATTGCAGACATCGGTTATATGAAGATAATCTATGCCTTGTTCGCCTGTGCCGTATATTGTAATTTCAGAACCAGAAATTGCAGCTTTGATAAAATTGCCTATAGCACCTCCCATTTTTGCCAAAAATAAACCATTGCCATAACCGTATACATTTGCAAATCTTAAAATAGTGTAGTCAATTCCGGAATCTCTTATCTCATATTCAGCCATAGACTTCAGAGCGCCATATAGATCGTCTGGTTCCAACGTCATATCTTCGGTGAATGGTATTGTCCTTTTTTCATAGGTTGTATAAACTGATTGTGTAGATGCAAAAAGGAACTTTCCAACTCCATTTTTAATTGCTTCTCGCAGGGCAACATGCGTGCCTACGGCATGCGATAACGTTGCTCTTGCAGGGTCTTTCATGCAAACATTGTTACCAGCTGGACCAGCAAAATGTACGACAACATCTGCATCCTTCATCTCACTACCGACTAATTTCTTATCAATAATATCCCCAACTACAAGTCTGACATTTTTGCTGAAAAATTTCTGTATCTCATGATAGTAAGTGCTGTGACCAAAACATATTATCTCATGCTCATCTTGCAGTGATGAGATGAAATTACTGCCTATAAATCCCCCGCCACCCGTTACGAAAATTTTCATTTAAACACCAAACAACAATTCATATTAAAAATCTGTACAGCATGAAAGCTTCTGCAGCCTCTATTGCAACTTCCCTGCCTCTAAAGTTCGCTTTTATTTTTATCGTCTCAGGACTGCATTGATGTAAAGCTCCTCGTATTTGGGATTTGTATAAACTTAATGCCTCGCATTTGAAATCCAAAGTATCTTTAATGTCGACATAAAAATTGGGTCTGAAGTGCTCTAGCAAATGATTCTGCAGCGGGTCTTCGTAAGTAAGCGCTAAGCTTTGAAATGGTTTTAGATCGTGCGGCCTTGGTCTACATGCAGTCAACGCGGCTTGGGCAATGGATCTGTGATCCTGATTTGAGGAACCGAAAAATGGTAATGCCACTATGTCTGGTTTTATTTTGTTCAAAGAAACCTTACTTCCGTTCTCTATCAAGTCTATCAAATCTTTTTGGGGAACCATGTCGAGCTTCAAATGGTGTTCATCATCTGCAAAACAAATTTCGTAATCATCAGCTTTGATGAATTTCATAACTTCGTCGGTTTCCTTTATCCTTGTATCCAAATCACTGTTTGCGCCATAAAGTCTTGTGTTACCGGCAGTTGCAATAAGAATGTATAATTTACCTCCGTCTTTCTTAACCCTGCCGATTAATCCTCCGCAGCCCAGTATCTCGTCGTCTGGATGAGGCGCTATGATCAGCAATTTTTTGTCCTTGAAATTCATATGATTTTCCTTAGTAGGTTAAGGATATAAACCCACTCACCTTCTAAGAAGTTTTTGATATTCTCTGATGATGACCTGAGCATTATCATCGTTATAGTTCTTCATAGCAAACTCTCTGCATTTTTTCCTTATAGCAGGCTTATGGAATTTAATTCTGCTAGTTTCAACAGAGTTGTAGATGTGCTCTGCTTTCGGTTGTGTTCTAATGCCGACTGAATTATTTATCAATTCTTTTGTTGCTGTGGTTGAAACTATGACAGGGGTTCCGCATGCTAAAGCCTCAATGGTCACTCTACCGAATGCTTCTATTGCCACTGTGGGAAAACAGCATACATCTGCTGCATTATAACAATCTACCAAATCCTCACCTTCTTTAGCTCCGAGGTAAACCAATCTCCCACCAACATTTTTCTTAACTAAATCATAGGCTTCACCAGAACCAGTAATAACAAAATAGGTTTTCTCATCCGCCATTTTAGACGCTTTGATGAACTCTTCTACTCCTTTCGCTACCTCAAGCCTTCCAAGAAACATCACTATGTAGACACCATCAGGAAGACCTAGTCTTTTTCTAGCAATTTGCTTGTCTTTTGGCCTGAAAAAATTGAAATCAACCCAGTAATGGGCTACATGAATTGATGGTCTGTTCTTTCCTAATCCTAACTCCAACTGCCTCTTTACGGTATTTGAATTTGCGAATATAATGTCGGCTTGTTTCAAAATCGTTTCACCTATTATGCGCCTTAAACTTTTCCTAAAATAGGGGAAGATGCTGTGATGGGATGTTGCCCACTTCTTTTTGAACAACTTGCATAAAATCAAGGCAACTGCAGCAGTTACATAATCATTTGTATGGATAATTTGAAACTTTTTACTATTGAATAACATGAACCAAAGTGTGTATAGCAGTAGATTGACTATCAAGAAAAATTCTATAACAGTTCTTACAGGCAATAAAGAAGTTACGCCGAAGTCTAAATAATCAATTCTGGTTATATCCACTCTTGGATTATCATGACATCTATAAGTTGCAACCTTAGTTTTGAAAAGTCTGCTGATATATTTTGGCTTAAAAGTTACAACCTTGACATGATAGTCGTTATCAACTAGAAATTTAGTAAAATCATCTAAGTATGTCTGTATGCCACCTATGTTAGGCTTATACTGCGTTGCTAAAATCAATACAGATTTCATGATGTTCGTCAACCGACAATTTGGGCTAGTCGACTTATTAAGTAAATGAAATAGAGTTTCAGTGCAACCATCCCGTACCTAAAGCCTATTCTTGGAAGTTTTAGAAATAAAAACTGAAATGATAAATTGAAAGTTCCCAACTTAGACTCGCCGCTTTTCCTGTTGACCCAAATAACTGGCACTTCTGATATTTTGTAGCCGTATATGTGCGCCTTGAGCAGCATTTCTGCCGTAATTTCGAATTCCTTAGACTCCAACTTAACCTTTTTGAAGACATCCCGCCTGTAAGATTTGAACGCGTTGGAAAAATCTTTTACTTTCAGCCCGAATATCACTGGGAATATAAAATTATAAATTCTTACCATCAGATATTTCATCAACGGGTAATCTACAAGTCTAGATCCTTTTATAAACCTGGATCCGCACACTATGTCGTAGCCTTCATTAATTTTTTTTATCATCTTCAAAATGTCGTTAGGGTTATCCGAAAGATCGCCCATCATTATCGTCACTATGTCATATTTGGCGGCATTTATCCCATCTCGAATCGCATAACCAACTTCCACATCGTGTGGATCTCCTTTCCTGTGCAATACTTTTAATATCCCATACTTCTTTGAAAGAGAATCTAGAATCCTGCCTGTGCTATCTGCGCTCCTATCGTCAACAGCTATTATCTCGCCTTTAAGTTTGTGAGACTTGAAGAGACTATAAAGTTTTTTAATGGTAGACCCCACATTCTTTTCTTCGTTATGGAATGGTATTACAATGGATAGTGTCATAAAACCCATCATCTGAAATGAACTAATGTTTCATTAGTAATAGTTTTAAAGATTACATAAAATAGATAATAGGACGATTAAATGGTAGTTGAACCAATGAAGCCGGAAGTTTCGATAGTAGTGTTGAATTGGGACGGGAAACCCCATTTGAAAAATTGTTTGGAATCAATAAAAAAATACACAAAACCACTTTACGAAGTTATTGTAGTTGACAATGTAAGTAAAGACGGCAGTGTGGGGATGCTTAAAAAGGAATTCAAATGGGTTAAATTGATACAAAATGAGACCAATTTGGCTGTTCCTGCTTCTACAAACAAGGGTTTCAGGATTGCTGGAGGTCGTTACATAGTCACACTTGGAAATGATACTGTTGTTACCGAAAATTGGCTGGAGCCGTGCATAGACCATCTAGAGTCAGATGGTGATGTGGCTTGTGTGGGAATGACTTTGTGCGAACCAAACTTGGTGAGTAAAATCACACCAGAGGATAAATTCAGATACAGGGATTCTGTATGCAGCCAGGGGATGGTTTTCAGGAGGGAAATGTTGGATAAGGTCGGGTATTATGACGAAAAGAACTTCAACCCGATTGGCGGGGAGGAGGTGGACTGGCAGTACAGGATAAGAAACGCTGGTTACAGTATTATAGAGACCAGAAGAAGCATGATAGGGCATATAGGAGGTGCTGATTCGGCTCCAAGAAATCCAAATAGACCATTTCTTTTGAACTACGGAAGGATGAAGGCAATTCTGTACAACGATTCTCCAATTACTTTTTGGAAAAGGGTGCCTGGATTATTAATGACATTGCTGAAAAGTTTCCAGGAGGGAACTACAAACATCATTCTAAAGTCCTATATCGCGCCGTTCAAGGATATAGATAATATACTGATTGAGAGGAGAAGACGGAGATTGGGGTCGCCTCTCATAAGATAGTTTATATAAACCTTGTGAAACTAATTTTTAGATTTTGATTTGATATTTAAAGTTTTTGATTTAACATTATTAACGTATGATAGAAGAACTTTTAGCAAAAGTTGAGAACAACAAATTTATGTTGGGTGTTTTGGGATTGGGCAGGGTTGGCCTACCTTTCGCAGTTACTTTTGCCCATCATGGTATAAAAGTTCTTGGCACTGATATTAAAAAGAATTACGTGGGGGGGCTTCTTTCTGGAAAAGCTCCATTCAAGGATGTGCACTTAGAAGATTTTCTTAAAGAAACGGTTTCAAACAAAAATTTTATACCAACTACAGACACTTCAATGGTAATAAAAAATTCGGATATACTTGTAATAACAGTTGGAACTCCAGTCAACAACATGTTACAGCCCGATTACTTACAACTAACCTCAGCCTTAGATGAAATTGCGAAACATGACATAAGAAATAAACTCATAATAATGAGGTCTACATCATCCCCAGGCACATTAGAAGGATTGGTAAAAAGTACGCTTGAAAAGAAAACAAAGTTTGTTGAAGGCGAACATTTTTTATTGGCCGCATGCCCAGAAAGGATCGTAGAGGGTAAGGCTACTGTAGAATTGTACGAAATACCTGAAATGGTAGGCTGCATACAAGAGGGCGCTGGTAAAATTGTAGAGGCCCTTTTCAAAAAATTAGACGACAATAAAGAGGTCATCCATGTCAAACCTAAAGAAGCGGAATTGGCAAAATTATTTACAAACGTTTATAGGTATGTGAATTTTGCCCTAGCAAATGAATTTGCTATGATCGCTCACGAATATGGGCTGGATGCTCATAAGGTAATAGATACGGCCAATTTCAAGTACAAAAGAGGTCCTATACCAAAGCCTGGCCTAGTCGGTGGTCCTTGTTTAACCAAAGACGGTTACTATATGTCACATGGAATGACTCACTCTGATTTCATTTTAATGGCGTGGAAAGTAAACGAATACTTGCCATACCACATTGTTAACCAAATGAAAAAGGAGATGACAAATCTGAATTTGGATGCAAACAAATCTAAAATCGGTGTTCTTGGTTTGACTTTCAAATCTGGTAGTGATAATATGACACATTCGCCTTCGAAAAAAATTGTTGATATAATCGGCGCATTCAACGACCAAGTAAAAGTACATGATCCCTATGTTCAAGGTACAAATGGGTTGGAAGAAACTATCAATACTTCTGATGCAGTTATTTTGGCTATGAACCATCCGGAATTTCAAGGATTAGAGGATAAAATAGAGAAATCCGATTGCAAACTTCTGGTAGATTGCTGGGGGATGCTAGACTCGAGTAAGTTCAAAAAAGTAAAATACATAGGCTTTGGTAGAGTCTGGTAGACTTATTTTAACCATGGATATTCTTTTGCATCTGTATTTTTTAAAATTGATTCTATTTCTTCTTTATACCAATTGTAAGTTAATTTCAACCCGTCTCTCAGACTAATTTTTGAATCATAACCCAATAGTTTTCTTGCTTTCGATATGTCTGGCAATCTCCTAGTGGCACTACCTTCAGGCCTAACCCCAGAAAATGCAGGCTTAATTTTCTTACCAGAAATCTGGCTTAGCATTTTTATCAAATCAATAATTTTGTACTCCTCTCTATCATTTCCCAAGTTGAAAACCTCATTCGCTCCTGCATCCTTAAATGCTGCACTTATTATTCCGTCTACAATATCATCAATGTAACAAAAGCTTCTGCTCTCACTTCCGTTCCCTTGAACAGTAAATTCTTCATCAAGGACAAGTCTTTTAATAAATTCTGGAATTACATGCTGCCACCCCATTCGTGGACCATACGCGTTATGTATTCTCACAACACTCGTATCAAAACCGTATTTTCTCCCATAACTGAAGAAAATGACTTCTCCGGAAATTTTAGTAGCGGAATAGGACCACCTTGGATTTTTTGGGTCTGGTATTATCAAAGGATGGTTTTCTTGAGTAGGAAATGTGTTTGGTTGGGAATACACCTCTGAGCTGGAGGTGAAAAGAACTCGTTTCGCATTATTTTCTTTCATTGCCTTTGCGACATTCAGATTTCCAATAAGCCCGACTTCTAAACCAAGATCAGGATACTCGTAAAAAAACCTTGTGCCTTGTAAAGATGCCAAATGAAACACAACATCTGAATCTTTCATTGCGTTTTTAATTGAAGTGTAGTCTCTTATATCGCCTTCGATGAACTCTATTTTATCCTTTACATTATTCAAGTTCTTTTGACTCCCCCTCCAAGAATTATCAAAGGCTACTACTTCTTTTCGTTTTTCAACCAATTTTTCAATTAAATGACTGCCAACGAATCCAGCTCCTCCAGTTACAAGTATTCTCTCAGGCATATCAATAAACTCCAAACTTTATTTTAAATACTTGAACTGGTAGAATAGACGAAACATAAAGAATAATGGTAGCGAACAATCAGTCAATTATTTTTGGTTCTGGGAGTGGAACTATGAACTTTCCTTTGAACCCATTTTCTTTCATCTTTTTCACCAAATCGTCGCCGATATGCCAAGAAAGCAGCATCGCATATTCCGGCTGGTCATTGAACAGCCTTTCCTCATCGACAATAGGCACATGGGTTCCTGGTGTGTACAAGCCTATCTTAAGCGAGCCCTTGCGCTCGCATATGTAATCCAGCAAGCTTCCATCAAGATTGAAAAATCCTAGGATAGTGCTTGCCCTTGCAGGCGCACCTATGCCTACAATCCTGTTCCCTTCTTGTTTTAGACCAATAAGCAAATGCAATATCTTGCGCTTCACATCGAACAGCCGATTTTTAAACTCTTCATATACTTCCCTGCTGTACAGTCCTGCCTTCTCTTCTTCGCTGATTAACAACTGCACCCTAGAACTAGAATCCCTTTCTCCTTTCATCGCAAAAACCCTTATCGAACCGCCGGATGACGATATCCTTTCCGCATCAACAACTGTGAAACCGTGCCTCCTATGCAATTCAACAAGCGCCTTAACCGAGTAAAAGCGCAGATGCTCGTGGTATATCGTATCAAACTCCAATTTTTGCATTATGTCCATCAGATATTGTGATTCGGTGACAAACACGCCATCATCAGAAAGAAGTTTATGGATCCCTCGGAGAAAAGACGTCAAGTTATTGACATGCGCAAAAACATTTGTGGCAGTTATGGCCTTAGCCTTTCCATGCTTCTCAACAATCTCTTCTGCCACCTTCTCGCTGAAGAAGTCATTCACTGTCGGTACCCCATTTCTCTCTGCAATGAAAGCAATCTTGGTCGGTTCAACCCCCAGCACGCGAATACCTTTAGCCTTAAAGCCTTGAAGAAGAGTCCCGTCATTGGAGCCTATATCTACAGCCAAATCCTTCTCAGTCAACTTGTATCTGGCAGCAATCAAGAATGTCAGTTCACGAAAGTTGTCTATCAACATTTTTGTCATGCCTGTCTGGTATGGGTATTCGGAATGGAAAACCACTTTCGGGTCTATGATGTAATCTATTTGCACCAAGCCGCAGGATGGGCATCTGCACCAGTTCAATGGAAATACCATCTCTGGCTCCCGCAACTTTTCAGGCGTCAGATGCTGCTGGACTACCGGCTGATGCCCCAATGAAAGAATAGGTTCCAGATCTTTGCTGTGGCAAATCTGGCATCCAGTTACCGGGCCTACCATATTTTCACGTGCGTCGAATTGCATACTATCAGTATGCCAGATAATGATTTAAATATATGAAAGCCTTTTCCATTAAAATAAAAGCAGGTAAGAGGTTTAATTGGTGAAAGAATACAAAGTGGATTTCAAGAAAACTGACGGCATCAGCCTGCTGCAGGCTCCGCTTATGCCCTTGCAGGAATACATTACCGCACACAAAGGGTTAGTAATACCATGCCACGATATAATTATCCAGTACAATGGCGGCGCTTTGCTGATAAGAAGGAATGTCTACACGCCTAAGGACATCCTCTGGCCCATAGGTGGTAGGATAAAGCGGGGGATGAGAATCGAAGATTCCCTAAGAGAGAAAGTCAATGAAGAATGCAATCTTGAGCTGGAAGACATAAAAGAATTGGGCCATGTCAGGGTGTTTTTCAAGACAGAGCCGTTTAATCATGGGAATGGAACTGACAACATTATTTTCATGTTCTTTGGAAGGGGGAAGGGAAAATTAAAGTTGGATAAGTATCACAGGAATCCCACAATAATTTTGCCGAAAAATTATACTCACGAATTCAGGAAAAGTTTGCACCCTCATGTTAGGGATTTCATGGACTTTGTGATTAAGCTAGTAAAGTAACAGCTAAACTTCTAATTAAATTTTATTTCTTTGAGCGATTCATTCAACGCCGAAAATTTTATTTTCATTTTCTTAGACTTTGTAATGTCTAGAGATGTGTCTTTGGGTCTTTTTGCTTTGAACTTCAATTCTACACTAGTTGTTGGTTTAACCAAATCACTGTCATAACCAAAATTCTTTGCAACCATTCTCATGAAATCATATCTAGATACCATTTCATCGCCAGCCATATGATAAATTCCAGACAAATCTTTTTCTATTGCAGTAATCACTGCTTCAGCCAACTCCGAAACCAAAGTAGGAGAACTTTTGATGTCTGTTGCACCACTAATACCACCGTTCTTTAAGCCGTTAATTGTAAAATCTACATAATTTCCTGGTGTGTTGCTGATGATCATGCTTGGCCTGACTATAAGGAAATATTCAACATTTCGTACTAACCATTCGCCTATAATTTTGGTTTTCCCGTAAAAATTTACTGGATTTGGTATATCCTCTTCTTTGTAAGCCCCATTATTGCCATCGAAAACATAATCCGTAGAGACATAAACCATCTTCACGCCAAATTTCTTGCATGCGCCAACTATGTTTTCAGTTCCAATGACATTGGATTTCCATGCCAGTTCCTTGTTTTCTTCGCACAGGTCTACATTCCTCAAAGCAGTACAGTGAATAACCCAGTCTGGTTTTATTCTTTTTATAAAATTAAATATATCGTCAAATTTTGCAATATCTACTTTATTCATGTTTTTGCCAATATTCTTAGGCAAATTAGACAAGTAAGTTCCATAGTTCTCATATTCAGAAATCTTATAAAGCTCACCGCCCAATTGACCGCTCACACCAGTTATCAGTATTTTCATAATGGTGATGATTTGCAATTAAATATATAAATTAACAACCTTGAAGTGATTGAATGAAAAAAGACATTGCAAGTATTGCGGTAATAGTAATCACAAGTTTGTTGCTAATAAGTCCTATTTTTAAAGATGGTTATCTGATTGCGCAAGATAATCCGCCGCATTTGGCCGAATCTTATTACTTGATTGAAGAACTGACACCGAAAGGGAAATTATTCGGTTGGTCAAATATAGAATCTGCTGGATTTCCTATATTTGCTTACAATTATCCATTGGGGTATTGGATAGTGTCATTTATCCATTACATTTTAGGGTCAGATGTCGCAACATCCTATAAGTTGTTGGTCTATTTTTCTTACTTGATTCCAATAGTCTTGGTTTACCTAATTCTAAAAAATACCTTTGGCAGAAGTGTTGCTTTAATTATATCAGTCTTGATCCTTTTCCAGTTCGATTTCCTGTCTTTTATCCTAAATGGCTTGTGGGGTCAATATCTCGGCTTAGTCTTTGGCTTGATTTATATTTATCTGATAACAAAACAGGGGCTAAAGTTGGAATTAGTTCAATACATATTGCTTGGTATTTTAATTTCCCTATCTTTCCTTTCACATCCATTCACAATAATATTTCTTGCGTACTTTACTCTAATTTTTCTGTTCATCAAGAAAATAATGTTTAAAGGTAAAATCAGGAAGTTATTGTTGCTTCTATTAATTAGTTGGTTGATAGGCTTTATGCTCATGCCATGGAAACTCTTACTTGACTCGGGTAGCTTGCTGCAGACCTACAAATCTGTAGAATCAGAAAGGTTATCTACATTAACATTCAAAAGCATGGGTTATTTGTTCTTGCCCCATTTGCGTGCCGAGAGTATAAAGACTAAAGTCGGCTGGGAAAAAGGAGAAATCAGATTCGAAAATGTAATCGCTAACATGGGCAATTTAGCAACCCTCAGCATTCTAAATATTGCAGAACTCATCTTCAGCATACTTGCAATCGCAGGTCTGGTAGCTTACCTGAAAAGCAGTGGGAGAAATTTTGAGCTGACTGTATATCTTGCCGCTTTGGTTCTGACTGTAGTTATTGCGAGCGGCATCTTGAAGCCTTTATTAGAAAATTATTTGCCACTTGTGAGCGGCTTGTTCCAATTCCCAAGATATTTTGTTTATGCGCGGATAATCATGGTGTTTTTTGCAGCGCATGGGCTTTCAATGCTAGCCAATAACTCGATTTTGTCAAATTTTGATAGAAAGACTCGTAAAGGCAACTTTCCGTTTTTCTATCTGATTGTATATGTAATCCTTCTGCTGTCGTTTACGCAGATCCAAGAATTGCTAAGCACCAAAACTTCCAAAGATGTCGAAGAATTGGAGAATTTGAACAAAATCTGGTTATGGCTGAAGGAAAACGTATCCCCCGATGAGACCAGAGTATTCTACCAAAATACATATGGCAATTCTGAGGATGTAAATCTGCGGAACTCTCATATGTTTGCATTGTCGACCCATAACACCAAAATAGAATCTGTGGGCACTTGGCAAGGTGGCTTCCCTACAATATCTAAAAAAATATATTCCGGGGGCGGCCAGCTTCTTGAATCCACTGTCCAAAATATCGAAACCTCAGAAATCGTTGAAGCACTTAAAACATATAACGCGATGTATTTTGTAACTTCAGAAAAGCACCTAGACGACAAATTGGCCAGTTCGGAATCTTTTAGGAAAAACGTAACATATGGTAGCTTCTCTATATTTTCATTAGAAAACTACTCACCAACCTGGATCAGAATCAATGGACAAGATGCAAATTCCAAGGTAATCAAGACTGAGATAGAACACAAGAAATTTTCGTTCCATATTACAGATAAAAACTCGCTCATTACTGTTAAGATAACCTACCATCCATATTGGAAAGCATATTTAAATGGAAGAAAAGTTGAAACCGGCAGGAATGACTTTGGGATGATAGAGCTTGCATCGGACGAGAACGGTGACATCATGCTTGAATTGATTTACAGCGGATAAGATTGCTTGGATTTCAAAAGGTTATTAAGTATTTTGTCATTCTATATTTTGTTAATATGGCTTTTAAGAAACTGCCTGTGCACGCTGTTGACACCAAGCATATAGCAGTAATAGGCGGGGGTATTTTTGGTGCAATGGTGGCATTGAAATTGGCTGAAAAGGGGTTCCACGTCACAATCTTTGAGAGAAAGAGTGACATTGTACTTGGGGCATCATACATAAACCAAAACAGGCTTCACATGGGCTACCATTATCCAAGGAGCTATGAAACAGCAAAATCCTCACTTATTTTTCAAAAGGCCTACAGAAGTATGTTCAGCGAAACCGTGGTTGGCAATTTCGACCACTTTTACTGCGTTGCCAAATCAGGAAGCCTACTCAGCGGCGAAGAATACCTGAATTTTTGTGACAAGCTCGGTCTCCCCTATTCAAAAGAATTCCCTAAGGCAATCACATTATCGGACAAGATAGAACTGTGCATAAAAGTCCCGGAAAAAGTGTACGATGCGAATCTGCTTCGAAAGTCGTTGAGGACGATGCTAATTAAATATGATACGATAACATTGCTGTTAGGAACAAATGTTGAGAGTATCGTGAATCTGGGAAATGGATTCGAGATCCACTACAATGTTATGGAAAAGCCACGGGTGAAAAAATATGATGCTGTAATTAACGCCACTTATGGTAATATAAATGTCTTGGCTGACATGGCTGGCTTCGAGACAAAAAATTATCAATACGAGCTTTGCGAGGTTGTAATCGCCAAAGTGCCTTGGGTCAACAAGACAGGCTGTGCAATTATGGACGGTCCATTTTTTGGCATCCTCCCCTTCGGGTTTTCTGAAGACTATATGCTATATGATGTCGAGTTGTCTGTCCTAGAAAGAAGTTTTGGCAAAATACCTGAGTTCGAGCATAACATCAGCTATTATGACAACGACGCGAATAGGAAGTTGAGATTCAAAACATACATGGAAAAGGCGAAAGAATACATGCTTGAGATGAAAAACTGTAAATATCTTTATTCGGCATATGAAACCCGCATGGTACTGCCCAACAGGGACAATGACGACGCCAGGCCGACTGAAATCGTATACAATGGGGACGGATTTTGGTCTGTGTTCTCAGGAAAGGTTACTGCGGCAATACCTGCATCTGAAAAGCTTGCCGAGGAGGTGGACAGACACTTCAATAACAAGGAAACCCAAAATTCATCTGTGTCATTTTAAAATTATTTCTCGAATATCACGTCTTTCAGCATTTTTAGGAAATCAATTACCAGGTTCAGCTTAGATCTGCCTTCCCGCTCTGCATAATCGCATGGAATAATCTTGAACTTCAATCTTCGCGACAAAGTTCTCTTGGATAAAGCCGACACCATGTCCAGCTTGTCTGGCAAAGTTTCAGGATTGAGTTTTCTTAACGACGACGTCCTAAAAAGTCTTTGTCCAGATGTGGCATCTCCAATGTATTGGCCGGTCATAAGAAACAACAAAAGATTCACAATTTGGTTGCCCACAACTCTTATCAGCGGCATCCGATTGGATTTCCCACCAAATCTGTTGCACCATGCGCAGTCAAGATTCTCTTTCTTGACAACTTGGAACAATTGTTTTATGTATTTTGGGTGATATGTCATATCGGCATCAAGAAATGCGAGAAATTTGGTCTTTACATTGGCAAATCCTGTCTTAAGCGCCGCCCCATGACCCCCATTTTTTTCCCGAGAAATAACCTTAAGGTTTTTATATTTTTTCTCAAGACTCCTAAGAATTTCCATCGAGTTGTCAGTGCTCGCATCGTTCACAGCCAAAATAGTGCAGTCGACATGAGAATTCACCAGCTCGATAATATTTTCCAGGGCCTTCTCCTCATTGTAAATAGGCAGAATAACTGTTAGGTCATTTTGCAATATATACACCTGAGCCTTAGGCGGTTGGAGGATACTTTAACAGCCAATTATAGATGTCTGAAAAAATTGTTTCCAAATCTATCTGTATATCCCATTTCGGGTAATGTGATTTGAACTTGTTTAGGTCGCTTATGTAAACCTGATGGTCTCCTTCTCTCTTAAGCTTCAATACCCATTTCATAGGCTTGCCTGTGATGTCTTCTATCAGCTTGAACGACTCCAGCAGTGATATTGAATTTTTCCTCCCTCCCCCCATGTTGTAAGCCTCCCCAGGCCTCGGCTTTTCTGCAAACATGCTGAATGCCCTCACCAAATCTCTTGCATCAATGACATCCCTGACCTGCTTCCCTTTGAAACCAAAAATATTCAGTGTCTTGCCTTGCATGTTCATCCATATGAAATACGGCTCCCAGTTGTGCAGTTCAACAGCCTTTGCCATTGGCCCAGTTATACAGCCCATCCTGAAAGTTCCAACCTTCAAACCATATAATTTACCGTATTCCTGGCCGTACAAGTCGGCCGCAAGTTTGCTAACGCCAAATGGAGTATGGATTGTGTTGTCTAACGGTAAGCTTTCATCAATACCGTCTCTGTCGGCATAATCGTAGCGTGTCTGTTTTTCAATGATTTCAGGTATAGTATTCGGGTTTTCACCATAGACCTTATTCGTCGAACAGTTAACAAAAACGGCATCGTCATTAAACTTTCTTGTCAGCTCAAGAAGAATCAAAGTGCCCCATGCGTTGATGGAGAAATCTTCAAGTGGAATTTCAATGGATTTCGGGTGTGACGGTTGTGCAGCCGTATGCACAATCAAACCAGCTTCAGAGACCAATTTTTTCATCTTCTCTTCGTCACGAATGTCCAGATTGTGGAATTCTATTTTATTTTTGAATTTCTCGGACAATATGTCCACATTCGATTTTGTGTCGCCCATTTTCCCGAAGAGCTTGCCGCGCATGAAATTGTCTACAGCGATAACCTGATGCCCTTGGCTTGCATAGTGCTGGCAACAGTATGACCCAACTAGACCTGAACCCCCTGTGACTAAGACTTTCATATGGCTTCCCTCTAAATCGATGATATCATTTGAAACCTATCTTAAAGTTTATTTAATTTAATAAGTATCGCTTTATTAACTTTATATGCTGCATTATCATCGGCAACTGGTATTATGACATCAGCCAATCTTTACAAAAATGCCGTCCTTCTGTATTTTTTGTCGCTTGCATTTCTGCTTTCACTGGCTTATACAATTGAATATCCTGTGGATGACGAGGCAAGCTACATAGCCCAAACCGAACTTTTGCTGGAAGGCAAGACCCAACCTAACTGGCTACAATCAACATCCTACCTGACAATGCTGGTTGGAATGCCGATTATACAGTCTAACCTACCGTTAGTCCTCTTGAGATTTATAATGATGCTTTTTGCTGCTACATTAACACCATTAATGTACCTGTTGCTAAAGGAGTTTGGCGTAAAATCTAATATAGCAATATTGAGCTCATTCATTTTACTTACTAATCCATTTGTTGCAACCTATACAAGGCAATTCATGACAGAACCTATTTCCATACCACTTTACATAATGTCTACCTTGTTGATAGTCAAGGGTCTAAAAGCTGACAGCAACATGTTATTGAACCTTGGTTTTGGATTTGGAATTGTTGGATTCTTAAACAGGCAGACTGATATCATACCTTCATTAGCAACTTTTCTGTTTTTACTTATGAACCTTGGCGGAGGTAAAAGCTATTTGATATCAAAACCATTTAATAAACTACTTACTGGAATGCCAGTTTTGTTGTTCTTGATAGCATTCTTTGGATATTTCTACTTAACTACTGGTAGTATTACAAATCCTATTACTGTACCTACTACAAACAAACACGCACTACTTTCTCCGCAATTTGGCATAGGCTTGCAAAGTCCATATAGATTGCTTCAAGATGCTATTTTTCTTGGTTTCATGTTCCTGCCGTTTGGCCTCTATGTTAGAAAGTATCTAAATGCCGAGATTGCAATTGGAAAATTTCGTGTGCCATCGCAAATTTTTATTATCATAACTTCTTTCATATTTGCTGCTCTTGCAACATTATCTGGTAAGAATTTCATAGTACATGGAAACAGTATAGTAGTATTCGTTGCAACATTAATATTTTCTTATTCTGGGTTGAGTATTGGTACGCTAATTTTACAAGAAAGGTTAAAATCAAAAATCCTGAATTACGCTTTTTTTGCTATTCTTGGATGCATAACCTTTACATTCTTCAAAATAGGTGTATTCATACTCAAATATTATCTGATATTTTTGCCTTTTATTTTGATTTTCCTTTCCACGAGGATAAAGGAATTAACTCCTTATCTACTTACTATAGCATTGATTGGAGGTTTTGGTGTCGTGCTTACTTACAACACTATTCAATTCTACGACAACATTTGGAACGATGTTAATGCGCTTCTTGAACAGGGTGTAGAGCCTACTGACATACAAGGGCAGTACACTGTGGATAATTGGTTGAGCAAAAGTGTAGATAATCCGAATGCAGAATATAAAATTGTGTGGGAGGCAGATGGACTATTCAGTGAGCTTGTTAACATAGATTCAGTAAAAGTTGTGAGATGATATGGCAAAAGGTTTATCTGATGCGAAAAATTTTATTATCATTTATCTAGTATCGTTTGCGTTTCTTGTATCGACTCCCTATCTAATAGAATATCCTGTTGGGGATGAGTTTGCATATGTAAAGCAAACGAAGCTTTTATCTGAAGGCAAGACCCAGCCTAATTGGCTCCAATCAACATCCTACCTGACAATGTTAGTCGGGATGCCATTCATACAGAACCAATCCTCTGTCATTAACTTAAGACTGATCATGATGCTAATCGCTGCCATATCCGCTCCATTAATGTACCTAATCCTACGAGAACTCAACGCAAACAAAACTATAGCAGCTTTAGCGTCTTTTGTATTAATAACAAATCCGTCCATTGCTCTTTATTTGAGGCAGTTCATTACAGAGCCTATATCACTTCCCCTGCATGTGCTTGCAATTCTGTTACTGGTAAAGGGTATCAAAACAGGAGAAGGCAAGTTTTTCATTACAGCTAGCGTGGTATCTATACTTGGGTTCCTAAACAAGCAAATAGATGCAATCCCTGCACTTGCCGCATTTTTGTTTTTACTCCTGCATGGAACCAGAAATTTGCCGCTAAAACCTTTAGAAAAATTCTTCTTGAATAGCATTGGTGTTAGAAAGAAATTAGTTATAAAGAATCTTAGTAGAAATCTTATATTAGCCGGCATATCTGTAGCATTCACTATTGGATTTTTCTCATACAATTTTTTGACAACAGGTCATATCTTGTCCCCAACCACAATATCAAGTACGGTCAGTCCAGATGCGCCATATGCACCACAATTCGGCATAAAACCCTCACATAATGCATTCAGAATAATACAAGATATCATTTTCCTTGGTTTCATGTTTCTACCATTCGGACTATCCATCAAAACTGGCACAAATCAAAAATTCATTTCTCTTATATCAGTTGGAATTGCATTTTTGGCAGTATTATCTGGGAAGTCCTTCGTATTTCACTCAAACCAGCTTCTGATATTCTTTGCAGCAGCCATCTTTGCTTATAGTGGGCTTAACTTAGCATCCCATATAATACAGAACAGGCGAAGCTCTGCTGTCATGAATTTCAGCTTTATTGCATTAGTTGGTTGTACACTTTTCACTATTTTTAAAATCAACATCTTTTTGATGAAATATTACATTGTATTTTTACCTTTCGTGCTGATGTTTTTGGTCTCTAAAGTAAAGAGTGTAGTGCCTTATATATTAACTATTGTTATTTTAGGCGGATTTGGCTTATTGGTAACAATAAACGATATTCAAACCTATGAGACAATTTGGGCTGAAGTAAACAAATTGTTGATTTCAGGTGTAGCACCTAATGATATACAAGGTCATCCTACTGTTGTAGGATGGTTAAATGATTTGGTAGATAACATCTATGCAGATTACAAAATAAAAATGGATAAACACAAGATATTTAATGATCTCGTAGATTTGGACTCTATACGCGTTGTGAAAATTGAAAATTAATCGCTCAATCGGATTTTAATCAAACCTAATAGCATTCTCAATGAATCTGGGAATATAGAGAGTTTAGATTCTTTTCTATTTTTCCACTTAACTCCAACTTCATGAATTTTGTAATTTCCTTTTGTGGCTCTAAATAGTAGCTCAGCGTCAAATTCCCAACCATTAGATTTGACATTGGGCAACAATTTTTCTAACACATGCCGTTTAAATACCTTATAACCGCACTGGGTATCCTTTAGGTTAATACCAAGTATTAGTCTTACTAATAGATTGAAAGTTTTACCCATGTGCTCTCTAATAAATGATTGTCGTTTTACAACGTTAGCTCCTTTGATTGCTCTTGATGCAATGACTATATCTGCATTTTTTATAAGTTCGATAAGTTTTGATATTTCACTAGCTGAGCAAGACATATCGGCGTCTGCAAAGACTATAATCTTACCACTACTTGTATAAAATCCTTTCTTAAGGCCGCCACCTTTTCCTAACCTTTTGCGTGTGTTGACTATTTTAATTCTTCTGTCGACCTTTGAAAGTTTATTTATAATATATGGTGTATTGTCAGTACAACCATCAGCAGAAACTATTATTTCGTAATTTGGACCTTTAAAGAAATTTCTTATATGATTTAAAATTAAGCCTATATACTTCTCTTCATTAAAAGTTGGTATAATTATTGATATTTTGCTGCCCATTTTATTTTTCATGCTGTATAACCGACTTATACTTGCTTTTCCCTATAAACACGAAAATTATGTTAAATTAATTTATTTTAGTTATATGCCTATACGCTATGATTATAGATGCCAGAATTGCGATTGTTGTTATAATAGTACCGAGTGGCAGTAAGCCAGGTTCAAAGTTGAATCGAATATTGCCTATACTATTTGTTATCTCAACGCCACGCATGATATAATATGCTCTTTTTATAGGAATTTCTTTACTTCCTGTATAAGCTTTCCAGCCTGGATACCAAGTGTCTAAAAGTACTAAGACACCTTTATCAGTATTATTCACTTCTATTTCTAGAGAATTTGGCCCATAATCGGTTATTTTTAACGGGTCGATTTTCTTTATCTCTACCACACTGTCACCAATTAGTAAGATTTTTGTCGGATCAAAATCTGGCTGTTTCATAATTTCAAAGTGATTTCCGTTAGTGGTAACTTTACCGCCATATACAAAAAAAGCTCGGGGTAAAGAGTCTTGATATTTTGATGTGCCATTATTTGCGTAAATGTATTTAACATTGCCTATCTGCAATAGAGTAGATCTTTCTTTAGCAATTTCGAAGAATTCATTGTAATAAGATAATTTTGCAACGTAATATCCATCGAATCTTTGTATTCCACTTTTAGTCAGTTCTGCCTGATCTATTAGGTAGATTTCTGGTAAAGATAAAATTCTATATGACGCTGTATCTTCTGGCAAACCTAATGTTACTTCTAAAGAAATTTGTTTTGTGGATATATACTTAAGTCCGAATGAAAACAAATCCAACACTAAAATCATTATTATGAATACTACTGCTGGATTTTTTTTAATAATATTTTTTGATAAAAGGTGGTATACGAAAACTATACTAATTAACGAAATAGTTAAAACCATTAAGTTACCCAAAATATGGCTGTAGATTCGAGTTGTAAAATATTTTATCCCATCCTTTTCTAGTAGAGATTTTATAGTTGGGGATATAGGATCAATTAGCGCTGTTTCTGTTAATCGGTTTTTAGCTAATGCTTCAGCAAATGCCAATATGTTTTCTTTAAATATTATAGACAAGATCAGTATACCAACGATAAATATTGAACCGATAAAGATTATTTTAATTAGGCTTTTCGCACTATGAGGTGCAGCCAAAAACCTATTTAGACCTATTGATGCTAGAACTGAAATGGAGAAAACGAAAAACAATAGAAATCTGGCTGGGATTCTAAATGAATTTAAAATAGGTATAAATTCTACTACTTTAAAAAGCGGATTGAATTTACCAAATGAGTACAAAATAGAAAATATCGTTAAGCTTGTAAAAAAGATTGTTAATTTATCGCGTTTTGTAATAAATGCAAGTAGTGAAAAAATTATAGGTAGTATACCAACATATCCAGTTAGTTCCCAAAAGTTAGAGGCTCCCCATGTAGTAAAATCTAACGCTGTACCGAAAAATTCTGGAAGAATAAGTGAAATTAGTTGAGGAGGCGGAAGGGATGAACTGGTTATTTGGTCATATGATAGTCCATCACTTCTTACAGAATGCTTAAAGAACTCGTAGGAGGGTAGAAGTTGTATTGCTGATATACCAAAAAGGAATACAAAAGTAATTATTGCTTTTTTTATTATTTCTACCATACTTGTTTGGTACATATGTCTAAAAATGTAATAGCCTGACGCAGCTATCAAAGTGTAAATAAATATCTGTGGTTGCGAACCAAGAAACTGCATTCCTAAAACTATGCCAAGTAACATCGGAAATATAGTAAGGTGTGATTTTACACTTTTTTCTATAAGAAAGAATATTAAAGGTATCCAAGCTAGGGTATTGATTATACTAAAGTGACCTGCGTATATTCGTGTGACAATAAAACCCGAAAACATAAAGGAAATGGCACCGAAGATAGATACTTGACTAGGTATTTCAATTTCTTGAAGGTAAAGCAACATAAAAATTCCTGCAAAGAATACATGGAAGATTATCAAATAGTTTATAGCAAGATGTGGTGTGAATACTGTTGTAAAAGCTAGCGTAGGCAAGTAAAAGAGGTTAGAATCTGGGTTTCCAAACCAAGGAAAACCACCCATTAGCAACGGGTTCCATAAAGGCAATGTTCCTACGGTAATGGAATTTTTAAGCAAAATAAGATACGGGTAGTATTGGCTAACTATATCGCTAGCGTTTGAATGAATTAAGGAATTCGTAGATAAAATCACCGGACTAAAAAACGTCAGGCATAAAATTGCTATTATCAAATATGGTAATTCTCGCATATCAATAACACATATCTAACTAAACTTATTTTAAGTTTCATGATTATTTGAAAATATGGGTGTTGTTCTATCTAATTTAGAATTTTATAAACCGCTGCCACCAATTATAAGGGTTATCATCTAAACGCCGAAATACTTGCCGAGCTCATCTTCAGCTTCTTTGAATTTATCTATTGCTTCTTGTGTATATGACCATTCAACTAATTTTTTAAATCCATCCCTTATCTTCCATCTGGGTTTAAAGCCTAATTTCTTTTTAGCTTTGCTTATATCTGAGAAATCATGCCTGTTATCTCCGGGCCTAAATTTTTGAGTTACTGATGGTTCAATACCAGAATTTGTAAGTTCAATCAACAATTTGGCTATTTCTAGGATACTAGTAGGCTCGCCTGATCCAATGTTAAAAACGTCTATCCCATCGAATTTTTCTAAGGCTTCGCAGTTAATATTAGATATATCATCTATGTAAATGAAATCTCTAGTTTGGTTACCATCCTCAAAAATTACTGGTGAATTATTGTTCTTTATTCTGCTGAGGAAAATGGCCGCGACACCCGTATAAGGATTACTCAAGCTTTGCCTAGGCCCATAAATATTAAAGTATCGGAAAGCTGTAACCGGTATATCGAGTGCATTGCCGAAATCTATAGCAATTCTTTCTGTATCATATTTGGATAGAGCATAAATAGAAAGATTTTGTACGGGTTTTTCTTCTGTTATTGCAATGGACTTGGCATACTCGCCACAAAACAGACAATGTATTTCCCAATCCTTCTCCATCAATTGTTCCGTTGTTCTAGGATTAGGATTCACATTTCCGTGACCATTACACTGGTAAGAACCTTCACCGTAAATACTTTTTGAACTTGCAACGATTATCTTCTGAACTTTTTTCCTGATTTCCTTGTCTTCGAGTAATATTTCGAACATGTTCGCTGTGCCGATTGTGTTAGCTGTAAGGTACTTTACTGGCTGGTACATACTCTGCCCTACACCTACCATGGAAGCCAAATGTATTACGGCATCTGCATTAGACAAAACCTTTTTCCACACGTCCTTGTTTGTAATATCACCAAAGACGAATTTTACGGAACCATTCAAATATTCGGGCTTCTTATTTTGGTGCACCTGTGGCTCAAGGTTATCCAAAACTGTTATATCATAACCTTTCTCTACCAGCAAATCTATGGTATGACTACCGATGAAACCTGCGCCGCCGGTAACAAGAATTTCCATATCATCACTTTGTGAACTTAAACCACTCTATTGTTCTCATAAGACCTTCATTCAAACCGATTTTTGGATAAAACCCCAATAACATTTTAGCTTTAGATATATCTGGGTTCCTTCTTCTCGGATCGTCTTTTGGCAATGGCTGGAATTCTATCCCGGAGTTTGTGTTGGTGAGTTTCGCAATTTTATTAGCGAGTTCAAGTATTGTTATCTCGTTTGTATTCCCGATATTGATTACTTCTCCCTTCAGATTTGGTAGCAATAGGAGTTTCAGCAACCCTTCCAATTGGTCTGTAATATAACAGAAGCTTCTTGTTTGTGTTCCGTCTCCGTATACAGTCAAAGGTTGATTTGCAAGTGCTTGCAAAACGAATTTCACAATTACTCTTCCGTATTGTGTTTTAGATTTTATATCTAGGCGTGGGCCATATGTATTGAAAATACGTGCAATCCTTATGGGCAAATTAAATTTATTTAAATAAGCATAGCAGTATGCTTCTGCGCATCTTTTACCTTCATCATAAACAGCTCGCGGACCAAATGAATTTACATAACCGTAGTACGTTTCTGGTGTTGGTAAATTTGTGTCATCGGGATTCCCATACGTTTCGCTGGTTCCGGTAAATAGAAAACTTTTAACATTATTTCTCTTGGCCAATTCCAGCATCCTCTTTGTGCCAATTACATTAGCGTCTAATGTTTCGATAGGGAGCGATAGATATGATAAAGGTGATGCTACGCTTGCCATATGTACAATGTAGTCCAGTTTATCATCTGTGTCGAATTTGCAAACATCTTCATTTATGAATTTAAAATTCTTGTGTTTCAGCAAATGATCCATATTAGTGGTAATACCTGAACTCAAATTATCAACACAAATTACATTGGCGTTGAATCCAACAAACACATCACATACCCAAGATCCTATAAACCCAGCCCCACCTGTAACCAAAACAGTTTTACCATCAACTACTTCTTTTAATTCCTTTGCATTACTTTGGACTTTTTGTATATCTTCTGAAATTATCTTTTCAATCACTATTTCCACCAGATTTTTTATAAAAAGTGGCCAACTCATTAAATTTCTGGACTGTTATAGGGTTCAGTGAAGGATCGAATAGTGCAGTTGTTATCAATGCTTCTATGTAAGTTTGTGGATTGCCTATATCCAAATACACCTCGTCTTCCTTCAAAGGGATGGCAACAACTTTGAAGCCTTTTTCCACAAGCCATTGGATTGCATCAGTCAATTGTTTTTCTTGCCCAACACCAAAACCAATTTTTTTAAGCGCGTGGAATATAACAGGTTTGAATACATACTTTCCAACTATAGCCAAATTGGATATTGGTTCTTTTGGTTTTTCGACTACTTTGCTCACGTTAATGATCTCATCGCTTTCTTCTCCAACGATAACACCATATTTTGAAACATCTTTGGTTTTGAAAAATGCGAGAGTAGCATCTGCATCATGCTTCTTATGAGTTTCGGTTAGTCTTTTAATGAAATCTGTTGAATGGCCGTCTTTCAAAGAAAAGACAATAGAGTCTCCTGACGTTAAAAGGAAACTGTCGGAACTGCTGATATAATTTTCTGCGAGTTGGACTGCAGCTCCAAATCCTTCTGGCCTTGGTTGGTTTATGTATGATATATTGATTTTGTTTAGAATGTCATAGAACTCTTGCAACATAATTTTTATATCTGACTTATTTGATAGTCCATCCATCAATTCATAATTTTGGGTAAAGTGGTCTACAACCGCTCGCTTATCTCTCCCAGTAATAACGAACAGTTTACTTATGCCGGATGCATATAGTTGCTCTACTATAAGATGCAAAACAGGTTTTATCAAACCTTGAGATATTATAGGTAGCATCTCCTTTGGCTGTTCTTTTGTTGCTGGAATTAATCTGGTCCCTTTACCTGCAGCCGCAATTACCGCTATGTTAACCATAATAACCACTTAATTATTTTTCCACCCTATCCCTTTGTAAACTAGACCATATTGTTCTGCTTTAATTGGATCTAAGACTCTCCTTCCATCAATTATAGGGCACTTTATTGCAGACAAATCTAATTTTCTAAATTCATCCCATTCTGTAATGATCATACATAAATCTGCATCCTTGATACAATCTTCTTTTGAAGTACAGTATCCGACAGACTTGCCGAAGATTTTCTTGGAATTTTCCATGGCTTGTGGGTCGTAAACCTTAATTATAGCATTTTCCTTTAAAAGCGAATTTATTATGGGAATTGAACTGGCTTCTCGTATATCATCTGTATCTGCTTTAAATGCCAGGCCAAGGACTGCAATTTTTTTGCCATTAAGACTCCCTAAAGTACTTTTAGCGATACCAACCATCCTATGCGGTTGAGTTTTATTTACAGTTAAAACAGCGTCCAATAAAATCGAGTTTACATCAAATGTTTTTGCTATGGATACCAGAGCTTTGACATCTTTTGGGAAGCAGCTTCCACCAAAACCGGGGCCTGCGTTCAAAAATTTAGGTCCGATTCTAGAATCCAAGCCTATTGCGTGAGAAACTTCATATGCATCCACCTCGAATTTCTCACAGATGTTTGCTATTTCATTGATAAATGATATGCGGGTTGCCAATGCCGCATTTTGAGCATATTTTACCATTTCAGCAGTATTCAGATTAGTTACTATCCTAGGAATTTTGCTATCATAGAAACTGTACAATTTTATCACCTTGTAACTTGATTTTTCATCATACCCGCCAATAACAACCTTATCAGGATGTAAAAAATCGTATACTCCGTCACCCTCTCTTAAGAATTCTGGATTCATACATACACTAAAATCGCCTCCGGCCTTCTTTCCAGAATACTTTTCCAAAATAGGAATTACAACGTCTTTAGTAGTTCCTGGTACCACAGTACTTTTTACAACTATAGTCTTATGCTCGCCCGTATTCTTCAGCAATATACCTAGCCTTTCCGAGACAGTTTTTATTTGGGAAATATCTATAGCCCCACCTTCGGCCGAAGGGGTACCTACACAAATGAAAATTATTTCAGTTTCTTTCATCTTTTCGTAATCTGTTGTGGCATCGATTCTCTGAGCTTCTAGGTTTCTTTTTACAATTTCACTCAAACCTTTTTCATAAACAGGCAAAATGCCTTTCTTCAGATTATTTATCTTATCAGCAGAACGACCTACAAACAATACATTATTCCCGAACTCCGCGAGGCAAGCTAAAGTGAGGCCAACATATCCTACGCCTATGACTCCTATCTTCATGGAATTACCTTGAATATAATAAAAATTCTATGTTTAAAAGAATAACTAAAGTATTAATATTTAATACTCAAGTATTACAGTTATGAAAAAACGTGTATCGCTAAGCTTGGATGAAAAAATATTACGAAAGGTGGATTCGTTAGTTGATGGCATTAAAATCAGGTCAAGGACCGATGCGATAGAAAAACTATTGTCACAACAACTCGTTGAGAAAAGGACTGCCGTGATTCTTGCTGGTGGTGATCCTTCAAAGCTTTATGTTAAGGAACTTGGAACCTATAGACCTTTAGTTTCCATCGGCAAAAAAACTTTAATTGAAGATATTATTTCGAAGGCGCGGGAGGTTGGTTTTACAAATATTATTATTGTTGGATTCCCGTCTTTGATTGCAAAACTTTACGAAGTCATTGGTAATGGCGAGAAACTTGGCGTCTCAATTAATTACATACAAGAAACGAAAGAATTAGGAACCGCAAAGACATTGGAGTTGGCGAGACAATATTTGAAGGGAGATTTTCTTTTCCTTCCATGTGATCACTGGTTCGATTTTGATATAAAGGAATTATATGATTTCCATCAGATGAATGGAGGTATTGCAACACTTGGAATTCACGCAAGAACAAGTTTCGAATGGAATACAAGCGTCGTAGTTCTAAAGGGTTACAAAGTAATTGAGTATGATGAATTCCCGAAAAAGCCTAAAACACATTTGATTTCAGTATTTATAGGATTCATGAGCGGTGAGATTCTAAATTATATTCCTCCAGGCGAAGTGTATTGGAGTCTGCAGGAACATATATTCCCGAAATTGGCAAGAGATGGTAAATTAGTTGGTTACCCTATAGCTGGCAAGTGGGTTAATGTACATACCGCAAACGATATTAAAAGGATTAACGATATTTTAAAGTTATAAATTGAGGTTAGTAAATAACTATCTATGGCTAACCTAAGGATTGGTAAAATGTCTGTACTAGTGTTGATTTTAGCTAGTGTTGTACTAGCAGTATTTGCCCAGCTCTCCCTGAAACGCGGGATGACAAATATCGGAACGCTAAGCGTAAATGATTTATTAACTTCTCGGATATTTTCGGTTATAACAGAAAAATTTGTAATTTTTGGGCTTATGCTATATTTCATAGCTTCTGGACTTTGGTTGGTGGTGTTGTCAAGAGAGGAGTTAAGTTTCGCATATCCATTGATTTCACTAGGTTATGTTTTTACAGCAATATTGGCTAAGATATTTTTCAACGAAAGTTTGACACTGGTAAAAATGATGGGTATATTGCTGATTGTGGCAGGCGCTTATTTTATAGTATTAAAAATCTAGATTATAGAAAGTTCTTATGTCTGGGCGCTTTCCAAAGTTGGTTTTGTTACCTATATTGATCTTCCTACTATCGTTAGCGATTTTGTTATCGAATTTTATCAGAACCGGCGATTTCATCTTACGTGATATCGACCTGAAAGGGGGGACATTAATCAACATCGCGACACCAGCACCCTTTGATACTTCTAAAATAGAACAAGCGCTGGCTGCAAAATATGGTTCGGCGTTTGTATCAAACGTGCAAAGTATCAGAGGGTATGGAATTGAAATACAGGTTGATAAGGATGTTGGTGTAAATGGCGTGATAAGCGACCTGAAGAACCTAGGCGTTGCTGTAAATTCGTTTTCGTCCGAAAGCATTGGTTCATTTCTAGGAAATTTATTTTTCGAACAAGTTGTATCCATTCTTTCTATTGGATTTGTCCTTATGAGCATTGTAATTTTTATAATCTATAGAAACCTGATAACTAGTTTTGGTATTGTTTTTGCGAGCTTGGCAAATATCTTGACCGCTTTAGCGATAACCAGTCTATTGGGGATTAAAATAAGTTTTGCGGGATTTGCTGCCTTGCTAATGCTGATTGCATACACTGTAGACACAAATATCGTTTTGACGAACCAAGTTTTGAAGACGACTCCGGAAAATTTCAGAAAACAATACAGAAGAGCTTTATCAACCGGATTGACATTGATATCGACCATAACATTGACGATGTTAATTGTTCTATTATTATCGCCGTCTAAATTGCTGGTTAATGTGTCGCAGATACTTGTCATAGGTTTTATTTTTGATTTACCGTATACTTGGATCCTAAATTCTTCTTTATTGGAATGGTGGGTTAGAAGAAGGCACCACACATGATATTAAAGGATGTTCGTTTATTGGTTCTAGCGGTATTGCTTGGGGTTTCATTATATTTTATCATATCGCCGTTGCTATCCGGCAGGGTTGGTGTAGTTGTCGCTAAAATAGCTAGCAACGCAAAATGCAACAATATAAGATTAGATTTTGCAATCACGCAGGTGTCGGCAACACAAATCAAAAATTTAGACGACTTCCATAAGTCTGTACTTAACATAAAGGGGGATGAATTTGTTTCTTTAATAGCTGATGGATTGCCAGCTAATTGCGTAGCATTGGAAGACGGAAACATAGGATTTACAGTAGCTGGTGTTAAAAAAGAGAATTTAGTGTTTGGTATAGACATACAGGGGGGTTCCAGAGTACTGTTAAAACCGAAAAGAACTATTACGAAAAGTCTGATAGACGATACGATTTCTGTACTAACTACCAGAATAAACTTGTACGGCTTACGTGACTTGAGAATATACACCATAGGCGAGAATCTAATTCAAATTGAGATGGGGGGAGCGACAAGTGAAGAAATAGTCAATTTCTTATCGCGTCAAGGTAAATTTGAAGGTAAATTGGAACAGACTGTTAAATTAAAAGACGCTGTGGGAAGTTTAACGTTCGCAGGCAAATCAATCTCTATTGGATTATCTAAAGATGGAGTAATTTTCGATAACGAGCAACATAAGTTCGGGGAACTCTTTACTAAGGATGGTATAACTGTAGAGATAAAAAACGTGACGAATGAAACGATTGGAATCTTGAGTACTGTTTTCACTGGGAAAGACATCGTGGCTGTTTTTACCGATCCGCAAAATAGCTATCTTGCGCCTGTGGGAAATGGGTATGAGTTCTCTTTTGCTATACAAACAAGCCAAGAAAGTGCTGAGAGATTTGCAAAGTTAACTAGGAATCAGCCGATAAGACTTGGTGGGAGTGAAAGGTACTTGGACCCCGTGCTTGTTTTATTTTTGGATGAGGATCAGGTGACATCACTTAACATCGTGGCCAGTTTGGCTGGGCAATCTTTAACAAAACCTACACTTCAGGGATTCAGAGAAACACGTGAGGCTGCTCTGAATGAGCGCCTGCAGTTGCAGTCTGTCCTGAAATCAGGAAGTCTGCCAGTAGAATTGGAAATTATCAAGACTGACGTAGTGACGCAAACCGCTGGAAGGGCTTTGTTAAGTTCTACAATATATGTTGTTATAGCTGCGGCGATTATAGTAAGCATTGTGATTTTGTTCAGGTACCGTGACTTTAAAATTGTTGTGCCGATGCTGATAATCAGCTTTAGCGAAATTTTATTAATTCTGGGGTTTGCCGCCTTTACTCAGTCAGCAACTAAAGGCGCTGGATGGGTATTGGATGTGCCTGCAATAGCTGGGTTAATTGCAATCATAGGGACTGGTGTTAACCAATTGATTATCATAACAGATCAAATGTTGCAGGAAAAGGAAACCACTGTCAGACAGCGTCATAAGGCGGCGATGGCGATTATTTTTAACTCGGCTTCCATAGTCATAGCTGCAATGCTACCTCTGGTGATTGCCGGTGTTGGCGCACTAAAGGGTTTCGCTATAACTACGATAATCGGGGTTTTGATAGCAATTTCAATAACTAGGCCTGCTTATACTTCGATTTTAGAAAAAGTCAAACAATTATCCTAAAGAAGTCCCCTTCTGACCCGCATAGTAAAATAGTATTTCCCCGTTACATGAATCGCATTTTCCTATAAGTGGTATGCGCCTGTAGCTTTGGTTGCAGTCTTTGCAAATAAAACCTTCTGCAGATGGTAGTGTAGCCGATACTGGTTTGGGGTTTTTATTTTTAAAGGCGTCAAATAGCATGAGTTGTTTTCCTATGCCGATAACTTCACTTTTAGTGATGCCTATAGCATCAAAAACTCGTTCGAGTGGAGGTAGGATTTGGCTTTCTATGTAGTATTTGGAATCTATCTTTAACCCATGTTGCTCCACATAATTAGGATCTTCTGCCCTTTCGGACATTAACTGCGGCCCATGTATTATCACGAACCCAACTCTATCTCCTATGCCGGGTGCTTCTGTTGGGTTCCTTTTTCTAATTTTTTTTACAACTTCGATATGAGGTTGCACTCCTTTGTAATCCCTGAGCGGCTTTGAAATGCTTTTGGTTATAACCAATTTTTCTATAGGAATCTCGTTTCTTTCAAGCTTGCTCAAAATTCCTTTGACATACTCCACAGCTTTCTTAGGGCTTTGTTCTTTCAAGATTATTTCCAAAGCACTGAACAAAGTTTCACTGGTAAGATCGCACCAATCCCTCCTAACAGTTTCAATACCTTTCATGACAATTGATTCTTTGACTTCTCCATTACTCTGCTCGATTGATATACCGGCGTACCTTTTCTTTGCGAGGATCAGTAGAGACTTGAAAATATTTTCAATCTTTACTTCAACAATACCTTTCAGTCTGTTGTTTATTTCAATCTCGATTTTTTTACCGATTTCCATTGCCTTATCTGTATCAGAAACTTTTGTATCAACCATGATAGAATCTGTATCGCCGTAAATTACAGTATACTCGTTGCCCATTTCCGCCGTGTTTTTAGTCACTTGTATCAGATACCTACCGCAACTTGTGATAGCATTCGCAATTTCCAGCAGGTAAACTCGGGCTAGGACATAACCAGTATAGCCATAGAATGAGTTTGTTACATATTTTAATGCTAGCTGCTTCGCATCTAAAATCCTTTTTATTGCTATGTTGCTTTCGGCTTTCATTTGGCTCCTGACAACATCCCTTTCCTGTATAAGTTTCCTAACTATTCTGGGGATGATTCCCGCCCTTACATTAGTCGAAACGAATTTCGTGTGATCCGGCGTTTCTACAGTCTCAGCATCCACATCTGCTATGCACAATGTTGTCGGGCATATGTTATAGCTGATGAAAATTGAGGGGTACATGCTTTTGAAATCTAGATATACCACACAGTTGGTCTGGAGACCTATTTTGGGGTCTAGCACCAACGCTCCTTTGAGCCCCTTGGATTCTTTTTGCAGCCGGCGTTTAAGTATCTCGCTTGTAGATGGTTTGGTTGGAAGGACATATCCTTCCCTGTTAAATTCACGCAACAAAATGTTTTCCACCCGAGTGCCCTCTCCCCCATCCAGTGCATCCTGAAGCAATAGTCCCGATACTTTGGATAATTCTATGAATTTGTCAACCATGTTTTTATCCAGCAACAATTTTAGTGCTAGAACCGAATCGACACGCGCATAATTAATCAGTTTTTCCAGTTGTTCCTTTGTACCATTCCAGTGTTTGGAAATTTCACCGTGAGAAATGTCAACCTTATCCATACCAAGTAGCTCTCTAGATACATCGCCTAAACCATATCGCTTTAATCGTAGAATGCCTTTGCCTATTGACTCCTTAACAAGCTCGTATACATCTACCACAACCCTGCCAACCACGGATGTCCGAGATTTTATTCCGAATTTTCTTGATATGCTCTGTTTATTTTTATCTCTGCCCAAAGCTCTTGGTAATTTATTTTCGCTCAGTCTAGTTAGGATATACGGCATGTCAAACCCGTTTATGTTATACCCTGTTATGAAATCCGGGTCGAAAGAATCCAAAACTTTGAGGAATCCTTCTAGCATGTTTTTTTCGTCCTTGAATGACAGGACGTCACCAGTTTTTTCTACATGCTTTGATACAAGCACGAGTGATTTTTTATCGCGGAACTCTGGATAAAATGACAAGCTTATCATTGATATGGGGTCTTTTGTTGCGTTTGGTATGCCTTCAACTGCCATACCTATCTCGATGTCAATGCACATATATTGAAATTCCATGTTCTTTTTCGCGTGGATTTTTTTAAATTCTTTGGCCTTGATTAAAACTTCTGTTTTTACGGTGTTCGTGCCAATGCTATCTCCTGTGACCTCATACCAGTCCATACCGTTTAATCCCATATCCGCCATGAATCTGTTTTTGAAAAGTATGTCGGCTTCGTATACATTGTTAACTAGCCCGTGGGTTAGCAAACTGTCTCTAATCAAAGGCACTTGGGACGGGTCGGTTGCTGTAATCTTTAGTAGTTTGGTTTTATTTGTTGTAAATCCTATTGGGAGAAGTCGTTCTGTTTCGGCAATGTCAGTGACCAGCTGCTTGAATTCTTTATTCAAATGTTTTGTTATGCTGTCTTTGTCTTTTGGAACAATATAGAAATATGGGTTGTAGCCCTCATAGAAGGTGCATATGCTTTTGCCCGCTTCGGTTTTACCGAAAACCCTAACTATCGGTGTGTTGTCCACTACAACATAATCACAATCAATCAACTGGAAGTTTGCCTTCATCACATTACCTTATGTAAAGTCAATTTTAATAGTTTCTCGTGTCTGGAGGTCGGTACTCCAAACTATGGGTTGTGAGGCGGGGCTGCCGGTTGTAACTATAGTTACCCCTTTGTAGTTTATGGCTTGCGGTGTTCCTGATGAACCGACAACAATCACATCCGGTATGATATCCAGCAGATAGGGGTCGTTTGAATAGATTGGTTGCTGTATATTAAATGTTGGGTTCAAGTGCCGTTTCTTAAGTAAATTGACCAGTGCCTCTTCTGCGTTTGTTTTCATGGCAGTTATATAATCTTTGAGAAAATCGCCTGTTGATAAAAATAGTGTCACACCGCCGATTTTCACCAATGCCGGCTCTACCATAATTATCAGTTCAGAATCATCATCGCTTCCTTGGGGCGTTTCATTAACAAGCACTATCTTTGTACTTTGTTTCGGTAGTGTGCCTAAAACGTCGGGATTTGGTATACCTCCCAAGACAAAAACAACCGTATTGTCGGAATTGTTGTCTTTACACCACATTTCATATTTTGCATAATGCTTTGGGTGGGTTCTCAATTCGTTTAAAGTTTGTGCGGGAAAGAATACACACGTTGTCTTTGTTTTTGATCGTATTATCTCCCTCTTAATGGGAATGTCTGGGTGGACGACTCTCTGTATTTTAATTCGGCCCTCTTCCTGCATACATAAGAGTCCGACCGTTTCTTCTGAGACAAGATGTTGTGCTGTGCTTTGGTCATCGAAAAATAGTTTTATGGAACCGGTCTTGTCTTCTGCGATTATGTTTTTATCAACATAATCAACCTCCCGGAGTAGCGCTATCAATGAGAATTGTTTAGAGCCGCCTATTTTATTTATTGATGTCAGGTTTGTTAATTCAAGTCTGTTCTGCAGGACGCTTTTCAAAAAATTATAGCGGTTGCTTAGGAGACTGAGTATTGTGTTTGGTGTGAGGGGTTTTGAGACGTGCTGGGGTGTTTTTAGTGTTATCGGGGTTTGGGGGTTTAGAAGTGTTTTAATATGTTTATCGGTTAAAATGGCTGGTTTCTTAAGTAGTTTTTGTAGGCCTTCTAAGACATCCACAATCTGATCTGTGTGGGAGGTTAAAAAGTCCAGTGCCGACTCGTCTAGCTGGTAGCCTTCTGCGAGAAATGAGGTTAGGATTTGTTTTTTATCTATAAAATTCATATGCAGTATTATTTCTTCAAAGTATAAACCGTTAACCCGGTTTTGTTGGGTGTTTTTGAATGTGGGAGGTTGGTGG
>CAZERL010000001.1:0-44191 GCA_964514495.1 uncultured archaeon | reverse complement strand
CTTCAGGAGCTAGTGGTTTAGTACCTTCGTGAGTTCAAATCTCACCCCCTGCATCTTTATTTTTATTAGAAGATAATTAAAATTATGGTTTTGAAAAAGTTTTTGAAACTTTCAAAAGAAAAGATAATAATTTCAATAATTTTTACAGGTTTAGTCACTCTTGTGCAGGTAGCTGGTTATTGTGAAAGTATTAGCATGTTAGAGGAATTGCCGACATATTCTCCATGGTATTGTGATAGTTCTATAAACCCTATTCTATATCCGTTTTTGATTTATCATAATTTGTCAGAAACAATAGATTTGGATGTTCTTTCGATTTTATCGCTTCCTGCTCTCTTTGTTTTTCTGTATTTTTTATTTAATCAATCGCTTTTGTCATTTTTAATTGCTGTATTAAGTTTATTTGCATGGTGGTATTTTATAATCAGTAGCTTAATTTGGATTTTTAATAAAATAAAAGGTAAATTCAATATCCGTACACACTAATAAATAAAAAAATCCTAATGATGTAAATGGTAAGCTTAGAAATCATATCCTTGCTGATATTTTTTGCATTAATAGGTCTCTATCTTCTGAAAAACAAGAAACACATCACATACAAAGGCGGCATTTCGATAATCCGCTGGAAGCGTGGAAAGGAAATCTTAGATGTAATCGCCAACAAGTATAGGAAAATCTTGCCTGCAATAGGAATCCTGTCGATTGTAGTAGGTATATTGGCAACAATCCTATCGATTTTTTACATTCTTCAATTCAGTCTCAAGTTCCAGCAAGCGTTTGCATTGGCTCTGCCCTCTGTTTCAGGTATTTCTTATCCTGCCCCAATCATAGGCGTTCCATTCTGGTACTGGGTGATAGGAGTTTTTGTCATAGTATTTGTCCACGAAAGCATGCATGGCATATTCGCTAGATTAGATAAGGTCAGGATAAAGAGCTATGGCTTGATTACATTTCTTGTATTGCCAATAGGCGCATTCGTAGACCCTGACGAAAAGCAGATAAAAAAACTAAGCACGCTCAAAAAATTGAGACTCCTTTCATCCGGCAGTTTCATCAACATCTTTCTAGGTTTGCTGTTTTTAGCGGTTGCAGTTGGCTTATTTTTCAGCATCTATGAAACAAAAGGCGTAGTATTTGCCGGGACAGTTGAAGACATGCCAGCAAACAAAGTTGGCTTAAACGGCATTATAACTACGATAAATGATAAATCTGTAAAGACTATACAAGATTTGTCAAAAATTCTGAACGAGACTGAACCCGGAACTGAACTGCGGATAATAACAACGGAAGGCAAATTCACACTTGAAACTGTAAGTAGACCTGATGACCAGTTAGGCTCCTATATAGGAATAAGCAATGCGTCGACTGATGTTGACGTAAAAGATGAAATAAAACTGTATAAGGTTCCTATTGACTGGTTCTATGGGTTGATAGTATGGCTGCACATACTTAACCTAGGCGTTGGCATGGCCAACATGCTGCCTATAAAACCGCTCGATGGCGGCCTGTTCTACGAAGAAATACTCAAGAAATATTTTGGTGACAGAAGCAAGAAGCTAATGAAATTCATTTCAATCGCCGTAGCCATCCTGTTCCTTTTCAACATCCTCGGAATCCCTATTATAAGATCTTTCATGAAATAATCTCAGTCTTTCTTACCTCAAAGTTCCTCAATGGATAAGTGCTGCGAACTTCTCTCATAATACTGCTTTTGATTTCATCGGAAATCATTCCGTCCACAAATTCTTCCAAGGTGCTAGTTTCAACGATAGATTTCAACGTATCCTTTATCTTGTTTCTGACTTTCACTTGTATGCTGCTTTTAGCCCTTCTGCCGATTACACCTAAACCTTTAACCCTTATTTTCCTTTTGTCAGAAGTCACTAAATCTTGAACCGTATCGATTCGTCTGATTCTCCTCAATACCATCCTAGACAGATAATCTCTAAGGCATTCGGTTCCGCCAAAATCAGTGAATGCAGATTTTCCCTCCACTTTAGTGATTCTAAATGCGAATTTCAGGTAATATTTGCTGAAGTTGTCTGTCAACTCAACCGCGCTTAAATTGATTATCTTGCCAATCAAGTTAGACGGTTCTGTGGCCAAAGTTTTCCCTATCTCTTTCTCCCCAAAGTATTTTGGGGCTATAACATTGTACCATTCTTTGATTTTCTTTGCCGCCAATTTACATCACTTATCTAAAAACATTGTCAAGATATAGTTTTAAGTTTTGCATTAGGAGTTACTTTTGAACTAGTAATTTCACCTTCTGGTAATCGTATGCAAAACCTTTGGGAATCTTCCCCTCTCCGCCATAGTACTTTATCAGCCTTCTTATTTTAGCCTCCAGATTTTGCAAACCTCTTTTGGTATGCTTATCGGATTTATTCAGATTCAAATGCTCTTTTACCGTAACTACCTTTTTGAACAAATTTAGCAAATCTTCTGGATAATCTGGATATAAATTGTTCTCACTAATTATCCGGCTTACCGTTTTACCTGTTATTAGTTTGGAATCAGGCACACCATGCCTGTCCCTTAAAATATTTCCTATATAGGCAGATCTGTATTTGCTCTTTGCCAAATCCACAATCAGCTTTTCGATTTCCTCTGCTGTCTGCTTTACCCATTTGGGCTTAACCTTAGTTACTGGTTTTTTTGAACCTGAACGACCCTTTTTCCCTGAATATATTCTTGCCATTCAACCACTTTTGAACTCTTTTACCAGCCAGCTAAAAACCAATACCACGGTACCCAAGAAAGAAATTAAGCTGCCTAGCATAGCTAGAATAGCTGGTATTCCTTTTGTAGCAATCGCTGTTAGAGCCATGCCAGATGACAAAATCAAGCCGCCTATCAAAATGACTGCAATAGAATAGTTTTCCACAGTCTCGTACTTGTCCTTACCTTTTAGATTAAACAACAAATTCATCAGATCACTTGCTTTATACTACCTCTCTGCATATCTTACACGTTTTTTTATCTCTTTAAGCTTTAATAATACGTCCTCAGAACCCAAATATTCCTTCCTATATCCCTCAAGGAAGTTAAGCCAACACTTATCAACAATCTTGAAATGAGTTGACTTCAGCGCTTCTTTAAACAAATTCAAATCCACCCCTTTGTCCTCAATCCTGCTGGATATATCGCCCAAACTAAAATCAATGAAATATATTTCATCGCCTTTTAAAATCATGTTGGAAGTTGTCAAATCGCCGTGGATTATGTTATTCTGATGCAGCTTGCCGACAAGCTTGCCTATCTTAAAACAGGTATCCTTAATCTCATCCTCCCCAGAAGAATTTAGAAATTCCTTCACCCTAACACCAGAAATGTTCTCCATGACTATCTTAAAATTCTTTTCATTCACATTGAGTATTTTCGGCGTGAGCACGCCGACCTTTCTTGCCTCTGTAAGCAGTTTCACTTCTTTCTTCGTCCTCTCTTTCCTCAGCTTATCATCCAATTGCTTGATTCTGTAGTCTTTTGTAACCCTTTCTTTGACTATAGCCTCCTGACCTTCAAACGAACCAAGACTGATTATGCTTTCAGCACCCCTGTAAATTATCTCCATACTATCGCCTATAGTGCACTTATTAATGTTAAACAACGATTTGAAATTAATGAAATTAATAGATGTGGTGGAAAACAGGGGCCTGATGAAATATCTGGCCTTGGGTTTCTCGATTCTTGTCATGGTTTTGATTCTACAGAAATTTTTCCTGCTGGCTTTGCTGATTGGCATAAGTTTGGCAATAAGCTACTTGATAGGGACTTTCCAGATGGCCAAGTCGATAGGCGTAGAGCTGGTTACGTTTACTAGTGTTCTTGCTGGCTTTGCCTTTGGGCCAACCGCAGGAGCCATTGTAGGATTTATTTTGATTGTAACACATTTGATCGTCGGCCATTTTGCAGCTGGGATATACATCTTATGGACAATTCCGTTTTATGTCGCAGCAGGCATTTTGGGAAGTACGATAACAGGAATTGACTTTGCTACTTTAGGCATTTACATCACAATAGGAATCAATGCAATCAGCATAATCTTGACTGCAATTACATTCCCGCAAAATTTAGGATATTACATACCATTTTCGATAACAAACATAATATTCAATTTGGTAATCTTCACGCAATTCGGCCCGCCCATTTACAGCCTGGTTAAATAATCTAGATATCTTTTACGCCTGCTTCAGTAATTTTGAATACAGCTTCGCTCTCCGGCAACCCAGGACTATCAACTAATTTGCATACTCTGGTGTTTTCCCTGCCTCGTCTTAGGTAGCACCTATAAGTGGCTTGATGTGCAAGGACATGACCACCTATCGGACTTGTCGGGTCTCCGAATAAAATATCTGGCCTTGACATGACTTGGTTTGTGATATAGACTACTAAATTGTAGGCATCGGCTAGTCTCTGGAGTTGGTGCAAATGCTTGTTTAACTTCTGCTGTCTGCTGGCCAATTCACCTCTACCAATAAAGTCAGCTCTGAAGTGCGACGTTAGGCTGTCAATTATAATTAATTTAACTTTCTTTTCTTCTATCATCTCCGGAACTTTCTCTATAAGAAGCATTTGGTGTTCTGAATTAAACGCCCTGGCAACCGAAATATTTTTCAAGACCTTTTCCGGGTCTAATTTCAACCCTTTTGCTATCTGCACGATCCTTTCTGGCCTGAAAGTGTTCTCAGTATCAATAAAAAGCACACTCCCGTCTAACCCGCCTTGCTCCTTTGGTAATTGAACATTCACTGCTATTTGGAATCCTATCTGGGTTTTTCCCGAACCAAATGCACCGTACATTTCCGTGATGGCTTGTGTCTCTATACCACCGCCGAGCAGATTATCTAAACCCTTGCAGCCGGTTGAAATCTTTGCAACAGAAGTCCTCCTTTCCAAAATCTTGTCCGCAGTCTCATAACCAATATCAAGCTTCTGCCTTGCGGCATTGATTATCTTTGCTGCCTGCCCTTCGCCTATCTCAGCTATCGCAGCCAATTCAGACGGTGATGTGACTGCAATTGCCATAGGATCTGAATAGCCTATTTCCCTCAACTTTTCGCCTATCTTTTCCCCTACACCAGGCAAATCGTCTATTGTAATTTCCTTCTTTGGCAATCTACACACCAACTATCGTTTCTAACGAATCGACTAATTTTCTACTCTCTTCTAAAACATTTAAGCTTTTGATTTGATTAGCCGTCATTTCCAGCCTATCAAAATTCCTGTTTTTAACTACCCTGCCTTGTACAACAAGCTCTTTGCCCAGCAAATTTTTGGACACAAGTTGATATCTTTGGTCAAAATCTAATCCAACCAACGCATCTGTTTTTAACCCGCTAATCTCTTCCGCCAGTTCTCTAAAGAAAACTGCTCTGATGTCGCCAGTGCCGTCGTCAAGTATACAAGAAATAATTATATAGTCCTCGTTTTCCTGGTTATTGAACACAAACTTGCCTTTGAAGATTTGAACGACATGGCCCGAGATTTCAACACTGCCTGGCACTATGTCTTTTATAAACGTTCTTCTAGGAGATGATGGGAAGTATTTTTCAATCAATTCTTCTGAAGAAGGGAGATTATGGATATCGTCTGCAAGGCGGATACTGCCGAATCTGCCCAGTGAAATCTCCAGCTCCCCGAAAGTATTCTCCCTTAACATTGCATCCGATACTTCAATTATGCTATTCAACGAAACCAGGCCCTCTTCGACCAAATTAACTTGGTCGTCCCACAAAGGCAATCTCACATACCCCGTGCCGTCGCTTAAGTAAATGTTTGCTACCCTGCCTTTGTTGCCGTTGCTTTTTACAAATTCCTTTATAGGCGAAATTCTAATTACCCTGCCTGAAACGCTCAATTTCTTGAAATCAGGTGTTATGTCCTTCAATTTCAATAGTTTATTCGCTTTTTCCATTTCCACGCCCAATTCCTTGCCTACGATATAGACTGCGCCTTCCTTTGTAATTAGTCCTGAAAATTCATTAGCCTTGTCATTTATCCTATTTACCAATTCTTCCTTTGACAAGCCGCTTTTCCTTGAAATCTTATCCAAAATCTCATCTGAGAAATCCATATAAACAATATCAGGATATACATTAAACTTTTTTCCTGGCCATGCGTATATCTTCTGCCAAAATAGTTTTCCTGCCGGCGTGTTTGGCGAGAAGTGCTGCGTCGGCGACTATTTTAGACAGTTTTTCTTCCAAGACGTTTGCAAATTCATCCAAGGCATCTTGAGATACTCTTTTTGCACCTGCTTGCTTTAGGAATCTTTCAAAGGGCGCACGGGGCAGGATAGGCATAGTTAGAATTCTAATTTGAATAATATAAATTTATGAGAAGTCAACTTTGAATATCTTTAATTCTGGGTTGTTATAAACCAGCTTGAACTTATTAAGTTTTGGTATGTTGAATTCAGATATACCATTTCCATTAAAGAAATACATGTTTGTGTAAATGGAGTCGCGAACAGCTTGTTCCATAAAAATGGATATGCCGAATCCTGGTTCTATAAGCATTAGCCCATCTATAGCATTTGTTATATTCGTTCGAACTCTAACTTCTTGATTATTATTAAAGTAAATCAAATCTCTGCTAATTGCATTTCTTAAACCCAGAGAAGGCATATTTATTACAGCAAATACCTGATCATCCTTTTGAGCCATTGTTACTGTCATGGGAGAGCCTGTAGCACAGCCATACGATGGGGTGTTCTGCTGTTGTGTCAACTCCTGTGATAATCGGCATTCTATAAAATTTCTTCCAGCCCCTGTACCGAAATAATTTAGCCAATAATATTTGCCGATTAAATCGCTGCTGGCGATGACATACATCTCACTGACAGGTTTGCACGCATCTTGAGGCATTATATCTGCAAATTGCTTCTTAGCTTCGCTGCACTGTTCTGGCGTCAGTTGCATATATTTCTTTAAAATTTTCACAGCTTCTTCTTCATTGCTTATCGAAAATGTTCTGCCCATATCTTGGATTCTTATGTTATGGTTGTAGGGTATGCACTCGCCAGGAGCACAATGCGCCCCATCCGCATGAACTTTCAATCCAGTATATCCAGCTATAATATGACCAGGATCCCACCAAGTTGCAATTAATGCATCTTTATCGGCATTTTGCTTGAGCCATTCCAAACCGTTTAGCCAATTTCCACTTATTTCTAAGCCAGTAGAGCCTTGGCCAACTTGAATTGCCTCAGAAATGAAAAAGAGTGATAAGATGAGTACAACCCCGAATAAAGTTGCCAGATGCAGGTCTGGGGTTTCTGTATGCCGTTTAAACAATGAAAAAATTGTTATCATAGTTACTAAAAATGTGGGCAGTAAAAATGTGTTGTTGATGGATGTCATATAAATTAAAATAGAGGTAAGTATCACCAATGATGTTCTTTTGTATTTGGAAAATTGGGCTATCAAATAGCCAGCTGAGGCAGCAACGGCCGAGGAGAATTGCAAAGAAAATCTGGTGCCGTTTAATATCATGTAAAAAGTGGCGGCAAGCCAGAGAAACAGGAAAATTTCATGATACTCTATTTTAATCCTTCTATATAGTTTGTAGATTACCAATAAAGGTAACCCTATAAGTGCTAATAAAGTAGGTGTCACTCCGATCCTACTTGCAATAGTAAGAAATCCTTCTGTAGTGAGAACGTTTATTCTCTGCAATTCCGCGACTGAAATGTTAACTAATAGGCCTTGGCCAGGATTTACGAAACCCAGGCTTATCAGAAAAGATATGAAGACATTACCAAGGTTGGTTATTACACCGATTAAATTGGCGATGACAATAACAATCAGCAATGGTACGGCCAGATGCTTTATTTCAAATAGTATATTGCTTAAATTTACTTTCAGATTTCTGTTGTGAATAGTTTCTTCGACAATTCTAAAAATAACTAAGGCTGGCAAAAAGATTAAAAACAGAAGCGATACAAACCAGCCACCATTCCAATTATATGCAAAAATTAAATTCGTTAGTATCGCCAAGACGTAAAATGGCACTGATCGCTTTTTCATTGCGAGCATTATAGAGAACATTGACAGGAACGTATAGAACACTACAACAGGATCGTTATCTGAGTAGCCCGCCATAGAGACTCCGATAAAAGTTGGCGGCAGTATGGCAAACAATGCTGTAAATAAACCGCCTATATTGTTGGTGATTAATTTTCCCAAAAAGAATGCTGAAATGCCACCGAGAGCAACCATTATTAATGGTGACCATTTGGCTATGACTACAAACGCTATATCACTAACGAATATTTGAGCGATCTTGAAGAATAGAATCATGGTATAAATCCAACCTAAAAATGGTTCAAACGGTCTTCCAGGTGGATAGTAACTAAGTAAATCCCATTTTGGTGGTTGCATGTTGTTGTTTATTATTTCTGTCGCATGTCTGTAATACCACCACGGATCATAATCTAGCACTGTAGGTGCATTTATTGTAGTTAAACGGACAGATACACCTATGAAAATTATTAAAGCAAGAATTGCTAATGGAAAAAGCCAATTGTTGAATATTTTTTTGATTAATGTCATGTTCAAACCATTTATAGTTCTTAACAGATAATCGAAACGTAAAGGTAATAAATCTATAGTAATAGCTATTTAGAATGGAGAGCCTTAAGGAGAAGATAACTAACAAAACAGCTGTTGTAAATGTCTTTGGGATGGGCTATGTTGGCATACCATTGGCTGTAGAGATAGGGAAAGCTGGATTTAAGGTGCATGGGACGGATAGAAACGAATGGAAGACTAGCGCTTTATCTAAAGGGGAAAATCCTTTGGAAGACTTGAAAGAAATCGACTCTACGGCTCTAAAGAGGTTGGCATCGGAAGGGAAGATGACATTTTCTAACGAATATGAAAAAAATTCTGATGTTACGATGATTTGTGTGCAGACCCCGATGTTTCCAGACAGAAGGCCAAATCTAACTGCAGTCAAGGATATAGCTAGGGTGATTGGGAAGGACTTGAAGAGAGGGAGTTTGGTGGTAAATGAAAGTACTGTTGCGCCTGGAATGACAAGAAAGGAGATTGTGCCTATAATAGAAGAAGAGTCTGGAATGAAAGCTGGCGATGATTTTTATCTTGTTGCATCGCCTGAAAGGATAGACCCTGGAAATACTACTTACACTATAAATAAAATTCCTAAAGTTGTTGGTGGGATAACTAAAGATAGTTTGGGGGTTGGTGTGGCTTTCTATTCTAATTTTATTGAGAAGGTTCATCCTGTTTCATCCTTAGAAGCTGCAGAAGCTACAAAGATGCTGGAAAATTCTTATAGAGCATTAAATATCGGGTTCATTAACGAGTTTGCGAAGTTCTGTGATGCTGCTGGGATAAATGTTGTAGAAGTTGTAAATGCTGCTGCAACAAAGCCAATTGGATTTTCAAAACATTATCCGGGCATAGGTGTGGGTGGTAGTTGCATCCCTAAAGACCCCTATTATCTTATATCTGCCGGTGAAGAAGCTGGTGTTCAGTTTACTACTTTATGGAATGCGATGTGGTCGAATGAAAGTATGCCGTATTATACATACAATCTTTTGAAAAAGGCGGGTGAAGAATTCAATGTCAAACTTCATAATTCGAAAGTTGTTATATTCGGATTGGCGTACAAGGGTGATGTAAGGGATTTGAGGGATAGTCCTGCAATAGTTTTGCACAATCTTCTGAAGCGTGAGGGTATTAAGACTTATGTGTACGAGCCGCTATTCGCGGATGAAGAGTTGGCAAAAATGGGATTTATGCCATGCGATCCTGAGAAAGATGGATGCGACGTTTTAATTATAGGCTGTGACCATTCGCAATTCAAGAATTTTGACTATAGGAAGGTTCCTGGATTGAAGTTTGTTGTGGACGGTAAAAATATTTTGCCAAAGTTGCATGTGCCAGTTATTGGAATCGGTACTGGAACGAAAGTTTAAACTAAATGCTTGTAAATTTTTACAAATCCTTCGACAAATCTATCCCATGTGTATTTCTGGGCTATTTTTTTGTTGCGGCTGACCATTTGCTTCATTTCTGTTGGGTGTGTGAGTAGGTAATGTAGTGCGCTTCTCAAACCGTGGACATCTTTAGGATTGACAAACATTCCCAATTGTCCTATATCGATGGTTGAGATTACCGCACAGCCTGATGCCATTGCTTCTGCAGTTGTGAGGCCGAAGCCTTCGCTCAATGATAAATTGCAGAAAATTTCTGATTTGGAAAATAGGTTTCTCAATTTATCTCCGAATAAAGGTCCTGTAAAAATTACATTTGAAGGTGAATGCCTCTTAATCTCGCTGAGATAATCTCCCTTGCCTACTACATAGAACTCGTAATCGGGAAAGTATTTTGCGGTCACAACAAATTCTGTCAGACCTTTTAATTTAATCATGGTCTTATTCATGGAAAGATTTCCGACGAATAAAATTGATTTGGTTTTTTTAACTGGTTTTGGAGACTTGAAGTCGAAACCGGAAGGTATTTCATAAACTTTACTTGCTTTATTTATTTTCCTTAAAAGATTTTTTGCATTGTCATTCATCACAACAATCGAATCATAATTTCTTCCTAAAAATAATTTTTCCATCTGGAGGAAGATTGTGCCGACAAAATCACCTCGAATTGTTTTCCAATGGTGGGATAACAGATGAAGAATTAAGCAAACTATTGGCTTGTTCAATGTTTTTGCAGCCTTCCATGATGGAAAACACATGTTTCCAGATGTTGTTTGAATTAAATCGTAGTCCTTTGCATGCTTGAGAATTATTGGATACGAAAGGTTCATCAGGTAGCGGTTGATTGGGATTCTTATGGTTTTTATCCCATCGAATTGCTTTATCTTTGGATTTCCTGTTGTGATTACAGTCACATGATGTCCGCGCGTAATCAAGCCTTTTACTAGATTGTAGACTATTGTTTCGCCACCGCCAGCTACTTCAGGCGGAAATTTTTCATGAGCGACTAAAATTTTCATCTATTTGCCTCGGATTATCTCTGATATGCCAGTAACAAAACCCAAAGTCCATGCAAAAGTTCTAACGAAAAATAACATTAGATAGCTAAACACGTCTAATGGTTTTCTTGAAAATTTAAGTATATCCGAAATATAGATGATTAGAAGCACGATGAATAAACTAAAAGAAATTATAATCAGTGGCATTGAGACTAGGGATGCGAACAATGACAATAGGAACAAATTGAATGCAACCAACTGCAGACCCATTATTGGTTTTGATAGATAATCACCGAACTTGCCAGCTTTGACATAAACATGAGGAGTTTTCACCACGTATTTTCCGTAATTGAATTGTTGCTTGAAAAAGCTTTTCCATGTGGACCGATGGTAGTGAGATACTACGGCTTCTGGCACATAAGCGATTTTACCAAATTTAGACAAAAGGTTTCCCCAATCCGCTTCAAATGTAACAGCTAAAGATTCGTTCATCCTCACTTTCTTGGCGATGTCAGTTCTAACGCAAAAATTCATAGTAGGGAGCCTATTGACATACTTAGGCATTCTATTGAATCTATCCTCAAGCTCTATGCCTATAAGCCTCTGTAAATTGTTAACATCACTTGGTGTCTTGCAGAATCCGCCAGACGCAATAATGTCTTCAGAGTTTATTGCATTAATCAAATCCTTCAACCAATTTTTGTCGACAACACAATCTGCATCAGTCATTGCAATGAAATCGGTTTTGATTTTTTTGAAAACATGGTTGTGTGCTTTTGGTGCAGTACCTCTCACCCTTTCAAGTTTTATGCGTTTTCCATATTGTTTTAGAATATCATATGTTCTATCAGTCGAATAGGCTTCTGTAATATAGATTTGTTTGTTAGGGTAATCCAAAGACAACAAAGACTCTACACATTTCTTGATTGTATCCTCGGCGTTCTTGACTGTCACATGGATTGTTACAGATGGTGGTCTCTTAATTTTACTCACCTAAATTAATGAGACTTAGTAACTAATTTAAGTCGATTGGAGTAGTCTTTCTTCAAATGGTCCTTTCTCTTCATGCTTGTGGTGAATTAGAGGCGTATCGTCTTTCACGCTTTTCTTTTGCATTGATTTAAGCTTCTTTAACATAAGGAAGGCAAGGTAATCTTTAGCATAATGTACAACCCTTACAAATTCGAAAGGATGGAGATTCCTTCTCAAGGTATAGAATATGTGCCTTGGATCCAAGTAATATCGCAGCATAAGGTTTTCTCTCATTTTTTTAACCTCTTCTCCACTCAAGCCTGGCTGATTCACTAAACAGTCCAGTCTACCTGTTTCGTCAAACCACTTGCTGTAGTCCTCTGTCTTCAGATACCCCATATACTTAGCCCATTCGTAGAATTCTGTTCCTGGGAACGGTACACCCTGTTGGAAAAATACCATATCAGGATGCATCTTTTTTGCAAACTGCAATGTATCATTTATGCTTCCTTTTGTATCGCCTGGTAAACCTATCATGAAACAACCGAATATCCTTAAGCCGAGTTTTTGTGCGTGTTTGGTGAATTCCTCTGCCTGTTTTAACGCAATGCCTTTCTTTATGTTGTTTAAAACTTGTTGATTGCCACTTTCGTATCCCACAATCAAAATACGACAACCAGCTTCCTTCATTGCCTTCAAAATATCATAATCAAGATTAGCTCTAACATTACAAGACCAAATGAGTTTTAATTTTCTCTCTTGTATTTCTTTACAAATTTCAAACGTACGATTTCTATCAATTGTAAATGTGTCATCTTCAAGGAAAATTTCTTTGACATTTGGCAAGTTTTTATGAATGTATTCCATTTCATCAACGACGTTTTTTGCACTTCTCATTCTGAATGTATGCATCGTCATCACCTGAGGATAGTCGCAATATGTACATCTATTTGGGCATCCTCTACTGCTCCAAAGCTGCAACATGGGATGCTGTGCTAATGCATACCTGTAATCTCTCACATCCAAAAATTCCCTGTATGCTTTTGATACGAACGGCATTTCGTCTAAATTCTGAGTCAATTGTCTTATCGGGGTATTTATTATATTTCCGTTTTTTCTAAATGAGATGCCAACGACTTCTTTGAGGTTTTGCCCGTTGTTGAGCTCATTTGCAATATCCAAAATAGTGTAATCATACTCGCCTCTTGCAACTATGTCAATTGATTTGAACATCTTCAGGGTTTGTTCGGTTGTAGCGGTTACATGTCTACCAGCGAAAACTATTTTTGAATCAGATATCTTCTTCACATCATCGGCAAACTGTGCATCTCTATGCACACTGGGTGTTGAGGATTCTATAACAACCATATCAGGATTGAAATCCTGGATTTTTTCTAAAGTCATCTGGAAGTCTAGATTTTTTGCAATAGCATCCAAAAGCAGTGGTTTGTGTTTGGATTCCATTAGAACTGATGTGGCATAAGCTAGCCAAAATGGATAATATAAAGTCCCGCTTTTCGTCCATTCGGGCCATCTGCTTGTCTTGCTTATTTTGAATTGGTTAGGTGGGTTCAACAACAATACTTTCAATCAATCACCAATGTTCTACCTTTAATAAAATTTCTTTTTTAAACGTATTAAATGTAGACTGGAACATAGTTCCATGCGCTTACTGTAGCAGTTAAAGATTTAAGGGGTTATATAGATTTTTTTATTATTTGTAATAAACTTATAATCTTGCAGTCTTGTAATTAGGTTTAATTCAAGTGGTTGATTGGCAGACGAGAAAATAGTACTGGAATTCAAGAATACATCTCTTATCGCATTATTGGTAATCTTATTAGTATTTTTTGTATTAGAACTGCAGGTAACGCTTCCCAGTCCTATAACATTTGGCGACGAAGCCTTCCACACTGGAATGGCACGTTACATTGCAAAAGAGAAGGATTATTCAGCTTGGATAACCATAGAGGGAACTGAGGCCGGTAGGAATAATTTCGGTAAACCACCTATGTTGCATTTGTTAGAGGCTGGCTTCTTTCTTGTATTTGGCTTCAATGAAGTTATAGTAAAATTACTACTGCCCTTTATATCGCTATTGACCGCATTGTCCATCTATATCTTAGTAAAGAAAATATTTGATGATAAAATTGGATTTATTGCAGCGATTGTTTTCATTTCTATACCCTCTGTGGTAACATATGCAGTAACTTTCTATACAGAAGGCCTTGTAACGCTTTATTTTGCACTTACTGTATTATTGTTTCTGTATAGCGCCAAAACAGAAAGTAAAAAATACCTATTGCTGACTGGTGCGTTTGCTGCATTCGCATTCCTAACAGAAGTCTCGTCAGTAAATTTAATTATATTCATTTTATTGGCGGCGTTTTATGATTTGGCACGAAGAAATTTCCAAATAACAAAATACGCGACAATATTCGTTTTATTCATTGTCTTAATAAGCGGTTTTTTTGTAAGAAATTTGGGCATCTACAAAGTGCCAGAGTGTTACTTGCCATTTACCGATAAAATTTTTGGCAGGGCTGGCTGCGAATATGGAACCCTATTAAGGGAACAATCATACCAGTATCAGGCTATAACCCAAGGCGGGGGTTCTAACGAAGGTGTTTATAGAATGGGTATAACCAACTTTTTGGATTTTGCATTCGGAAACATATGGCTAGTAACACTAGGTATTTTTGGTGGATTGGTAATTCTATTGCAACGCAGAGATGTAACAAGTGTATTGCTTTTACTGGCTTTGTTCACATTTGTACCATACTTCCATTTTACTACAGCAAGAGCCGAAGACGCTGCAAGAAACATATTGGCATGGACACCAATTTTTGCAATTCTTACAGGTGTATATTTCGGCAGATTATATGAATTTTTACAGTCTCACCAAAAGTATATTGCAGTAATAGTATTCCTAATAGTTATAATTTTGGCATACCAAAATTTGTCATCTAAACTCATAGTAATGAAGCAGGTAAAACAATTCTCCCCTGCGTTCTTCGAGACGTGTGAATGGGTTCGAAATAATCTACCTAAGGATGTTGTACTATCTACTGTGTGGGTGCATAGGGCTGCTTACAGCTGCGAAAGAATTGTGGTTGGCAATCCGCCTGATATTTTCTTGAGCAAAGACTTGGAGCTTATAAGGAAAGATATCAATGAAGTCGGCATAACTCATTTGTTCATACAAAAGTTTAGTCTTGGCAATGAAGCTATAAGTGAAACATATAAAATAGATACAATCATGTTTTTTGAAGAAAACAATGAAACTTTTGTAAAAGTATACGAAAATGGCCCACCCCTAAAGCAGTGTATACAACAAGGTGGGTGTGACGGTAATATAATTTATGAGCTTAAGTTTTAGCAACAATAAATTTTTCTAAGACTAGAAAATCCATGCCACTTCTCATGAATGAACTATATGCTTCCTCAGGGCTATTGACAATAGGCTCCCCTTTTAGATTGAAACTGGTATTCAATATCACTGGCACTTTTGTCTTATTTTCGAATTTTTCTATCAGCTTATAGTATCTTGGGTTGTCTTCCTTTGAAACAGTCTGCAACCTTCCAGTACCGTCAATATGCGTGACTGCAGGTATTACATGCCGCTTGTCTTTTTTTACAGGCGTGACGTACACCATGAATCTAATGGGAGAAAAGTCTCTTACTTCTGGCAATTCAAAGAACTCATGCGCCCTTTCGGCAAGTACAGATGGTGCAAAGGGTCTGAAAGGCTCTCTGAATTTAATTTTATTGTTAACTGTGTCCTTCATTTCAGGATTTCTGGGATCGGCTATGATACTTCTGTTGCCCAATGCCCTTGGTCCCCATTCGAACCTGCCTTGGAACCAGCCTATAACTTTTTGGTTTAGCAAATGATTTACTACTTCGCTTAAAAATTCGTCCTCATCTTCGAAATATTGGTATTTTATTTTGTTGCTTTCAAGGAAATTTTTAATTTCTTCCTCAGTATATTCTTCGCCGAAATATGCGCTCTTTAAAACGAGTTGATAGGGATTCCTTTCGTTATTCAACAAAGAATAATATGCAAACAAGGCCGCCCCCAAAGAACCACCATCATCACCTGCAGCAGGTTGTATAAACATATCCTCGAATGGCGTTTCATTGAGTATCCTATAGTTTGCTTTGCTATTTAGCGCAACCCCACCGGCAAAACATAGATTTTTCATTTTAGTCAGTTCATATGCATAATTGGCAGTTTTTATCAACAACTCTTCCAAAACTTCTTGTATGCTGGCTGCGATATCCGCATAATATGGAATCACTTTATCTCTATCTTCTGGTGGGCAAGGCTTGCCGAACAATTTTTCAAACTCCTTGCTGAACATCTTGTCAACAGACCGGTGGTACATGAAATATTTCATATTCAGAGAAAAGCTTCCATCGCCACAGAGGTTGATTAACTTGTATATCTTATCTTTATACTTTGGGTTGCCGAATGGCGCCAAACCCATTACCTTATATTCCCCCTCATTTACCTCAAATCCAAGAAAGGCTGTTACAGCACTGTACAAAAGCCCGAAAGAATGGGGGAATCTCAGTTCTTTCAACAAAGTTATTTTGTTATCTTTCCCAGACCCGATGGTTGCTGTTGTCCACTCGCCTACTGCATCGGCCGTAATTATTGCGGATTCTTTGAATGGTGAGCAGAAAAACGCGCTGGCAGCGTGGGAAAGATGGTGATCGCTAAACAATATTTTTTTATCATCTTTTAACCCAAGTTTCTGTGCTATTGTATTTTTAATCCAAAGCTTATCCTTCATCCAGCTCAGCATAGACTCTCTAAAAACTGTCGATGATTTCGGGTATGTCTCTAGTATAGTCCTTAGCAGCCTCTCGAATCTAACGAAGGGTTTTTCGTGAAATACGACATAATCCAAGCCATTGCTACCAACACCAGCTTTTCTTAAGCAAAGATTTATTGCAGCTTGAGGAAATCCGAAATCGTGCTTTTTTCTGCTGAATCTTTCCTCGGCAGCAGCTGCTAAAATTTTACCATCCTTTATTATTGATGCGGTAGCATCATGATAGTAACATGAAATACCTAATATTGCCACCATATTGACACATTTTGAATTTTATCGGCTGTTCAGCCTTGATTTCTGCTTTCTTCTATATCCTTGGGTACTTTATCTTTGATGTCAACCCAGTATGAAGTTTTTCTTTTCTTGATCTGCAGCTTATCTGTGAAGAGTCTAGAAGCGATGCCTGGAATCGCGAAAATTGTAAAATAAAGCAAGGTGAGAATTACTCTGGACATGAAGTTTCCGATCTTTTCGGATACAAACAGCCATTTTTTCCATATACCTTTCAAGCAATCACGTTCAATTTAAGAAATCTAAAACAAAGCATAAATAAATGGTCCCACCAAAGTTTCTTCCTCCATAGGAGGCTCAATAATTCTTTTATTATGCTTAAAATGCCTTTCAAAGAGTCAATAAACTTCATTAAATCACCTTAGTTTACGTAATTCTTATTTTCACATCCATTAATAGCTGCATACAGCTAACTGGCTTTTTCAATGTAAAATATTTTCCTGTATGCTTGCCCCCTGTTAAAAAGGTTAATCATAGTCTCTGGCAATCTAATAAATAATTTACCAAATATATTGGTTATCAAGAAAATTAACGGCAAGGATTCTACAAGAATAACTAGTTTATGAAACAGTAAATTGCCATTTGCCATGACCTTGTACGAGCATTTGAATTTCTTCAATAGGGCATACATATCTTTTGATGTCGGATATACATTTGTCAAATGCTCATCTATCCATGCAGGCTTTTTAAGACCTAAGATGTCATAGAATTTGTTTACTTCTGCATCAATATCTCTTGCAACATCATCGCAAGGGAAACCTAAAATAACATATTTTTTTGAAATTCTAAACATCTCTTCCAAAACTTTTTTGCGGTCTTTGGCAGGAATATGCTCTATGGTATCCAGAGAGAAAACTAGGTCAAATGAGTTGGCAGGGAATGGCAATCTTCTAGCATCGGCTTTTACCGGAACCATGTTTTTGTTTATTCGAGCGGGAAATTCTATGTCGCAGCCAACAAATTTTACATTCAGAAATTCTCCTAAGCCGTTCGACCCACTGCCTATCTCGCAAATAGTTTCAGGTTTCTTCTTTTTAATGAATCGCACTATAGGATGGTATCTCACCGCGGCATTCAGCATCTCTATCAGCGCCTTCTTAATAAAGGAAGTATATCTGGTGTGTCAACACCTAAAAATTTTTGCAAAGATTCTTGAAATTCGTAAATCATCCTAATCGACACATAAATGGCCCTACTAAAGATATCCTTGTTGAAACTCTCTGAAAAATATCCGAGGTAATAAAAAAACCCGCATTTCATCCTCCAATAAAATCTTTTGTTGAAAAGGAACAGGAAATAGAATCTGCTAAAAATAAGCTTCATTAGTTCTAATGGACTAGGCTTGAAAGCCTCAGGAAATCTCTTGTTCATCTTGTTCAAATCTCTGCCTACTATAAACATTTTTCTGTAAAAAGGTGTTTCGTAATAGATGTGGCTGTGGTAAACAGCTGCTTTAGGGTTATAAACGACCCTTAGGCCATGTTTCTCAAGTCTGATCCCCAAGTCAATATCTTCGCATGATGCGAACTTTATATCCTCGTTGAATTTTTCTAATTCCAACCATCTCCTTTCTAAGGTTAGGTTCGATGTCATGAAATTTTTGTATCCTGCATTATTCCAATTTTTTATCCTGCAGTCGTATTCTGGGCCGAACGGGGCAATGAAACGCATAAATTCGTTAATCTCAATTTCTGGATCCCAGTCTACAAAACCGTGAACGGCAACGCCCTTTTCCTTTTCATGAGTTTTCATGTGTTCTTCCAACCAATGCCTGTCAGGAATCATGTCATCGTTGATAAGCGCAATGTATTTGCCAGTAGCAATTTTGATCCCGAAATTTCTTACTGGTGACGAGCCTACATGCTCGCTGTAAATGTATTTTATGTTTAATTTGGATGATTTCTTGAATTTCTTAACTGCCAATTTAGTTCCATCAGTTGAACCATCATCGCAAATTATAATCTCGAAACCTCTTTTGGGAAAGGTTTGCATATCCAAGTGCCTTAAACATTTAAGCAAAATATCCTTGCGGTTGAATGTCGGCATTACTATAGATACCATCATAATTATCAAACTGTCATTAGTTCTGGAAGAGGGATTATAAATTTTACGCCATCAGCTTTATATTTCTTTGTCTTATTCAAGATTTCTTCGGCGAAATTCCACGCAAGAATCAAAATATAGTCCGGTCTCTTTTTGTCTAGCATGCTCGGAGGTACTATTGGGATGTGTGTGCCTGGTGTATACAATCCTTGCTTTAGGTCATTCTCATCAACTATATACTCGATGAAATCTCCACCTAAGCCGCAAAAATTCAATAAAGTCGTTGATTTCGCGGGAGCACCATAACCGGCGATTGTTTTTCCTTGATTTTTAAGATCCATTATTAGTTTTGCCAGTTGTTCTTTTGCTTTATACACGCTATTGGTAAAATTTTCATAAGTTTCCAGTTCATGAATTCCCATCTCCTTTTCTTTTCCAAGGATTTCGGATACCGACTTTTTGATGGGTTTGGATGACTCTGATTTCTTAATAAAAACTCTCAAAGAGCCTCCATGGGTAGGAATTCTTTGTACATCAAATATTTGCATGCCCTGCTGATTGAAAAGGTAGTCTAGTGGTGTTAATGAATAGTAGAAAAGGTGCTCATGATAAACTATGTCAAATGTCATCTTTTGAAGCATATCAAGAAGGTAAGCCACTTCTATTACAAAGATTCCATCGTCCTTTAAAAGTCTTTTAACATTGTATATTATTCGCTTTATTGCTCCGGTGTGTGCAAAAACATTATTGGCTGTGATGACATCTGCATATCCTTCGGAAGATAGTATTTGATCTGTAGCATTATCGCTAAAAAAATCTTTAATAGTATCAATGCCATCCTTTTTTGCAATTTCTGCGATGTTTGTGGCAGGCTCTACACCAACAGTGCGAACCCCAAACTTCTGAAATCCTTTAAGAAGCACACCATCATTGCTTCCTATGTCAACTGCGAGTGAATTGCCATCTAACTTCAGCATATTCGTAAGTTCTTCCGCCATCTTGGAAAAATGTAGCTGAAAAGTGTTCGAAGTTGAAGACACATAAAAGTAATTTGTAAACATCATTTCTGGTGGCACTACATAACCCAATTGTACTAATTTGCAATTTGGACAAAAGTAAACATCTAAAGGGAATGTTTTCTCTGATTTAGGCAAATCACCTTCTCTCAAGAAATTGTTAGCCAAGGGCGTTTCACCTAACGAAAGAAATTTTTGGAGATTCTGATTATCGCATATTTTGCATTTCATCTTTATCCCTGGTTGCAATACAATAAAAATATTGAAATAAGATTTATTCTGGCGCGGGATTAATAGCCATTATTTTGCCATGCCTTATGATTATATCGCCGCCATTAGGAACTTTTATCTTACCTAACAAAACATCTTTAATTACATTTGCGACATACTGTGGGCTTTGTTGCTTCTTGGCATCTTCCAATCCAAATATCTTTGACCGCATTTCTGTGGACATTCCTCCTGGGCATACACTTATACAGAGGACATCAGTATCCTTAAGCTCTTTAGCAACAGATTGGGTGAGCCCCACCACTGCAAATTTACTAGCGCAATATGCTGCCAAGTTTGGAATCCCTCTTTTCCCAGCCATGGATGATATGTTGATTATCGAGCCTGAATTCTGCCTTCGCATTATCGGAACTATTTTTTTAAGGAAATAGAAAATTGAATATACGTTAGTTCTAAAGCATGTTTCGAATTCTCCTTCAGTATTTTTCTCTATGCCCTTCCACTTGGTGGCATATCCAGCATTATTGACTAAAACATCAACTCTGCCATGTGAACTGAGAACTTTATCAATAAGCTTGTCGACTTGTTTTTTATTGGTTACATCAACTACAAAATATTCGCACTTCCCGCCAGCACCAACAATTTCATTGCAAACACTCTTCAGGTCATTCGCGCTTCTTGAACAGATGACAACTGTGCTACCTTCGGCGGAAAAAAATTTAGCTAGCTCTTTTCCAAGTCCTTTGCTACCACCGGTTATAACGGCTATTTTACCTTTTAATTGAATATCTATGCACCTAGTTAAAAACTAGTATTTAAAAATAATAGTGTTAGTTTAAATATGTGAAATTATGACGCTTATAACCATAAGAAAAATTAGGCCTGCTTTCGTAGATGAAAGAGGTGAGATATCAAACTTGCTGGATGCGCCAATCGAACATGTGGCATTAATAACGTCGAAGGCCGGCTCTATTAGAGGCAACCATTATCATCCCAATCAGATACAAAATGACTATCTTTTGAGTGGTAAGTATGAGTATGTGACTAAAGATATTAGAAATGAAGATGGTAAAGTTGAAACAAACATAATTGAGCCTGGTGACTTGGTAATAACTCCTCCTATGGTAGTACATGCGATGGGATTTTTAGAGGATTCAGTGTTTCTTACTTTCACCACAGGAACTAGAGATGCAGACAAGTATGAGGAACACACTACAAAGTTTAAATTGGTTTAGAGTCTAATTGTCTGTATTAATAGGTCCGTATAAAATATTTTAGTAGTTGTATTCAAATGGTCTCTAAAATAATAGAGGAGGATTTAAAAACTATTGTAGAAAATCTAGCAGGCTGTTCTAGGAAATTACAAAACAAGACACTGTTAATCACTGGAGGTGGTGGGTTTATAGGCCGTTACCTCACATCAGCCATAGATTTTATCAATAAAATTGCCCTAGAAAAGCCATGTAAAGTAATCTCAGTAGACAACTTTATAACAGGCTCGAAAAATATGATTCTAAGCAATAACAACAGTGTAAAAGTAATAAATCATGACGTTAGAAATCCATTGAAATTAGAAGAGGATATAAATTTCATCATACATGCAGCCGGCATAGCTTCTCCATTCTACTATACTAAATTTCCTATGGAAACTATAGAGGTAGGTACAATAGGTACAAAAAATATGCTGGAACTGGCAAAAGAGAAAAATGTCGAGAGCTTCGTTTTTTTAAGTTCGAGTGAGGTTTATGGTGACCCTGATCCAAAGTTTGTACCTACGCCGGAAACTTATTTTGGCAATGTAAACACAATTGGTCCAAGAGCATGCTATGATGAATCAAAAAGACTCGGTGAGACTTTATGCATGACATACTACCAGCTATTTAGACTGCCTGCAAAAGTAGTGAGGCCGTTTAATGTATATGGACCAGGAATAAAACCTGATGATTTTCGCGTACTCCCAAATTTCATACATAGCGCACTTAAAGGAAATCCTTTGCCGGTGTATGGTGAAGGGAATCATACAAGGGCTTTCTGTTATATCACAGATGCTATTACAGGAATCTATCAAGTCCTATTCTCAGATTTCAACGGGGAGGTTTTCAATATCGGGAACCAAAAGGAGGAGATAAGCATTATTGATTTTGCTAAACTCGTGTCGGAAATTTTTGATAACAAACTGAGCATAAAGAAAATTTCAAGTCCTAATGAAGCCTATGCAAGTGCCGATCCCAAAAGACGATGCCCAGATTTGACAAAAATCAATAAACTCATAGGCTATCAGGCGAGAGTTGATTTGAAATCTGGCCTAAAAAGAACGATTCAATGGTTCCAGCAAGAGTATGGTATCAGTTCATAAATTTATTATTTTCATCTATATCATGAACAAATTAAAATAAGGTATGATTCATATGGGAAATATGCCATTGGTTTCGATAGTCATCCTAAATTGGGACGGGAAGGAGGACACAATAGAATTGCTAAATTCGCTGAGGAAAACAACCTATAAAAATCATGAAGTGATTGTTGTAGACCAGGGTTCGAGAGATGGCAGTGTAAATGCTATAAGAAATAAATTCATGGACGTTAAAATAACCCAGAATGAAAAGAACGTTGGATTTGCTGCTGGAAACAATATTGGCATTAAAAATGGCAGAGGCGATTATTTTTTCCTCATGAACAACGATATGGTTGTCCACAAAGATTGGTTGTCAGAACTTGTTAAAGTTGCAGAATCTAATAAGGAATTTGGAATTGTTGGTAGTATGATTTTGTTTTACGACAAACCTGATACAATCGATAGACTGGGCTCGATAGAGTCTAACAGGATAACAGGCTCTGTAATGCCTTATGCAAGGGGCCTAAAAGATAGGGGGCAGTTTACTGAATCGTTGGAGACTCATTTTCTCAATGGCTTAATAAGGAGGGCTGTTATAAAAAAAATCGGCTTATACGATGAAAAAATGTTCGCCGGTGGTTTCGAGGAAGTGGATTTTTGTAGCAGGGCAAGGAAGGCTGGTTACAAAACTATAGTAGTTCCGACTTCAAAGCTATGGCATAAAGGCTCGAGGACTATAAAACGCGGCAGTTATTTTTTAATCTTTAATTCTTACAAAAACAAGTTGAGATATATTCTAAAGAATTATGGTATGCTGGAAAAAATATTGGCCCTGTCGTTCAATTTAGCATACTATTGCTTTAAAGTCTTTAATTTTCTATACCAGATGAGACCAGATTTAAGCAAAGCTATGATAAATGCGGTCCTGTGGAACATAAAAAATTATAGAGATTACATGTAAACTATAGTGTCAATTTAAATGGCGCAATGCGAATACTTAGAAGTGTCATATCTTGAGTCAGCGGTAAATCAGCTTCTTTCATAGTCATAGGTTTTATATCTGGCGTAGTCAACTTGGCCAATTCAAACATAGAGAATTTTTTATCGCCGGTGACATGAACTACTCCTGCTAATTTTTTCCGAATAACTTCTTTGATAGCTAAAGCAAGGTCATCTACAAACAAATATGTGCCAAATCTGTCTGTGAATGCCTTTTCATATGGCCATTTTCCACGTTCAACAAAATTTGTTCTTATTACAAGGTGGTTAGATAATTTTTTTACTATAAATTCTCCCAAAAGTTTTGTAAATGAATAGAAGTTTTTGGGGTTGGGTATGTCGGTCTCGATGTAATCGCCTTTATCTCCATAAAAGACACAGGCTGTCGACATATAAACAAAATAACAGTTTGGGATGAATAAATTGCAGGCATTAACTAAATTTTCTGTGCCGACTACATTTGTAGCCCATGTCGATTCTTTGTCGATTTCACACTGCCTAACGTTGGTTAAAGCGGCTGCATGGATTATTGTATCGGGTTGGAATTTTTTAATATAGGATTCGACTTCGCCTTTGTCTTTAGTATCCAGTTCTTCATGTTTCGGCGCTAAAGCTTCAGGGAAGGATTTTTTCAATTGCCTTCCTAATTTTCCCGAACTTCCGGTTATCAGCATCATAATACAACTTTTGAAACTTTAAAAATTGTGAAAATTTCTTGTAATAATTGGAGGTATTCAAACCCATCCTGTTTTTTTGAGAAGAGCTAAAATCTCGTCGCGGTTTAAGATTTTTGTAGTTGCAGATGTATATTCGGATATACTTGTAGCTTTTTTGAAAAAATCTAAATTACCAGCTCCCTTCAAATTCAAATAATAGTTGTATGGATGTATAATGTAAAAACCTTCTTCTTCCCTCGTCCTATACATTTCATCCTCAGAAACTAAAACTTCATTTATCTTTTCGCCAGGCCTAATACCAGTGATTTTTACTGGATAATCTTTTTTACCTGCTAATGCCTCAGCAAAAGTATTTGCGAATTCTGATATTTTCATTGCTGGCGCTTTTTTAACAAATACTTCGCCTCCATTGCCATAAACAGTCGCATAAAGAACTAGATGCACAGCATCTTCGAGTGTTAGCATAAAGCGCGTCATGTCGTTATGGGTTACAACTAAAGGTTCGCCTCGCAAAATTTTTTCTTTGAATACAGGAACTACACTGCCACGACTGCCCAGAACATTGCCGTATCTTACACAAGTAAATTTAGTATTGTATTCTACTTCACCATCAGAAAGTAAAACTTTTTCTTGCAACGCTTTACTCATGCCCATAGCATTAACTGGCTTAACCGCTTTGTCCGTACTTATTGCTATAACTTTGTCTATATCATTCTCTATAGCTGCAAGCTTTATGTTAAAAGCTCCAATGACATTTGTTTTTACTGCTTCCATCGGATGAAATTCAGAAAATGGTACCTGCTTTAAGGCAGCGGCATGATAAATTATATCAACGCCTTTCACAACCTCACGCAAGCGCTCAAAATCTCGGACATCACCAACAGCAAAATTAAGTTTATCTCCTTTCCAATTCTGCCTGATAGCCATCTGCTCTTCTTCACTAATGTTAAAAACATCGCCGGCTGCAAACTCTATCCTTCCGCTTTTATAAGCCATTTCCATTTTGTATTGCTTATCCTCGTCTCTGCTAAAAACTATAATTTTTTTAACATCGAAATTTAACAGTTCCCTGACAATATAATGACCAAAGCTACCAGTACCGCCAGTCACCAATATTGTTTTGTCACTCAACTGCTTATTGCAATCTTCTTTAAGTTTTCCATTCAAGCTTGGCATAATAAATCGCAAATTCATTTATTACTATTTAAACCTTTTGAAATGTTGGCAAATTATAGTTTCAGAAGTAATTTATTAACTATCAGCAAGTTAATGTCATGGCCGTTAGCTTACTGCTATCAATGGCTGTAGCATTTATCACTACATTTTTCATAATGCCTCAATTAATTCGCTTTTTATATGCGGCTGGAGTAGTGGGGCTTGATTTGAACAAGCAACAAAAACCGATGCTACCTAGCTCCGGTGGTATTGGAGTGGCTGCAGGCGTATTGGCTGGATTGTTGGTTTACATAGCCATACAGACTTTTGTTTATAGGCAGGCGATTTTAAACCTGGTAGCTGTAACTGCATCGATACTAATAGCCATGTTTGTTGGGTTTTTTGATGATCTGAATGTAAAATCAAAAAAAGTAAGAACTAATGAAGGTTATGACATACGTGTTGGATTTCCTAGATGGGTTAAGCCGCTATTAACTTTACCTGCTGCAGTCCCTTTAATGGCTATAAGTGTTGGCGAGACTACATTAACATTGCCTATCATAGGCGATTTCAATTTTGGGATATTGTACCCTCTTTTGCTGGTGCCTATAGGCATTGTAGGTGCTTCTAATATGGTCAACATGCTTGGTGGTTATAACGGTGTTGAGGCTGGAATGGGGTTGATTTATATGCTATCGCTGGGTTTGTATGCATTTGTGTTCGTTAATGTCCTTAGTTCTGTTATATTTTTTATAGCTGCTGCAGCACTGATTGCATTTCTAAGGTATAATTGGTATCCTGCAAAAATTCTTCCAGGCGATAGTTTGACTTATTTGCTAGGGTCTTTGGTGGCTGCTGGTGTAGTTGTTGGCAACATGGAGAAGATAGGCCTTATTGTAATGACGCCATTTATCTTACAAGGTATTTTAAAATTCTATTCCAAACATAAGTTGGGGCAATACGCATCTGATTTGGGTGTAGTCGGAAATGATGGCACAATAAAATCGAAATACGGAAATAGAATATTCTCATTAACTCATGCCGTGATGAAGTTAGGAAGATTTAGAGAATGGCAAATTGTAATCTTCATGATGGTTATTCAAACTATCTTTGGTATTTTACCTTTATTGTCTAGAGGTATTTTTTAATTTCGCTCGCAATATCTCGGAAGATAACTTTAGTGGAAGTTTGAGGTATTTAGGCGCGCGCAAATATAAAAATTCTATCAATCTCAAATCCAAGGAATTATAGAAGTTAATGTAAAATAGAGAAACAAGGAAAATTGCCATGCTAGGCAAAACTAATAGGACCGATAATAAATTTGGAAGCATTGGCTTAGTTAATGCTATGAAGCCTGTTATTAAAATCGCAGCCAGTGAAATTTTAAAAATGTCGGAATATGGTAACTTGATTCTAATTAATTTTCTTAAATAAACATAACTGAGAGTGAAAAGTATAAAGTTAGAGATTATATAAGCTATGCTCATGCCAGTAGCGGAGTAATAATACGTAAATGGTATAGATAGAAGGATGAAAAATAGTGCCCCAGAGATTAAAATGTTTTGCTGGATTTTTGGTTTCTTCAAGGCATAGATAGCATTCAAGAAAATACCACTAAAGCCCTGAAGTAAAGTGCCTATAGAAAGGATTTTCAGAAGTCCGGCTGCAGGCAGATACTCTGGTTTAAAGAGAAGTAAAATTATTTGATCTGAAAAAAGTATCAGAAAGACTGCTAACGGTAAAGCTAGGAAAATTATATATCGAAATGCTATATTTAGCAAAAATGCGTTTTCATTACTTCCTTTTATTTGTCCACTTAGATTGGAAATTATAGGAAACAGCGAGGATGCAAAGATAGATGGGAAAATAAATAGTGGTGTTGCCAGTAGCATCGCAGGAGTGAATAGTCCCGTAATCGATAGATCTTGCACCACAGTAAGCGTGATATATGGGGCATTGCTGAAGGTTAAGTATGCCATTCCACCGAAGAAAGCTGGCATTGAATATTGCAGGATGTCCCTATAGTAATTTTGGGATTTCAAATCAAATTTAACTAATCTGAAGCTGTCTAGTCTTAGAATAATTAGAAGTAACAACCCTAAAGTTATGCCGAATAATGGTCCGAGAAAACTAAAACCCATAAAAACAAGAATCGCTGAAATCGACACTTTAGCTAGATGATAAAACAAATTTGTCAGCATTAATTTCCGCATATTTTGAAACCCGATTATTATGTAACCGGCTACGTTTGAAATTGATAGGAACACAGCAATTACAATTGATATCAGTATAGTTTGCTGCGTAAGTTTAATCGCGGATGATAAATTCTCAACAAATGCAAAAACTAGAAGAACCAGTAACAAATTTGAAATTAGAAGCAACTTAATTGCTGAACTTAGAATATTTTTTATTTTATACTCATTAGAGTTTCCTGAAAATTCAGATATAAGCTTAGATAATGCTATACCTATCCCAAGCGTACTGAAAAATTGCAGTATAGTGGCGAAATTAATTGCAGTGGATACTATACCAAGTTCTGTAGAACTCAACAATTTACCAGAAATTATCCAAAATAAAGATGACAATACAGTTATAGATACCCAATCCATCGTTAGATAAGCGACATTAGATGCAAGTTTCCTAAGCTTCATACATTCACTTTTTAAATTGGACTGGGTAGAATATTAGTAATGATTAGATTTAAAATAGATAAAACCCTAGTGACATTTGCAATAATTTATACGTTTGCATTATTGATGCCTATCAACAATCCGCATCATGTAGATGAATCAACGCACTCATTTGTTGGACTGGTTCTTAAAGATCTTTTGAATGATTTGATAAAAACCCCTACGCTATCGTACGATAAAATCTATAATTATCTAAATTCGTATCTGGTATATTATCCTAAAATATCTTTACACTATCCGCCCTTACCACAGTTCTTATTTTCAATAGCATACAATATATTTGGAGCATCGTTGCAAGTTAGCAGGCTAGTCATTATCTTGACATCATTAGCGCTTTTGCTTACAGTTTACTCATTCACAAATATAATTTTCAAAAGTAGGATAGTTGCGTTCATTGCGACTTCTTTGCTAATGACTGCGCCTATCATAATAAACATGTCGATTTTAGCCATGCAGGAAATGTCGTTTGCATTTTTCTTCACGCTTACCATGATGTGGCTCTATCTAATTAAAGGCGGGAAGCCTGAAATTAGAAATTTTCTAATACTATCGGTTTTAATGACACTAACCACCTTAACTAAGTGGCAGGCAATTACAATTTTTCCAGCAATTCTTCTGTATGTTATAGTTTTTGAAAGAAGACTACTCAGGTATACATTATTTTCTCTAGTAATTTCAACAGCTTTGTTAATGCCATACTACCTGCTGCTATGGAAAGCTAACTTACTGCTATTGCCGCTAAGTGCGAATTTGGAAGCGGATCCGCTTGATCCCACTTGGATGCAACCTAAAGGATGGGTTTATTATTTGTCGGCTTTTGTAAAAGACCAATTCTTTTTACCTATAGGAATTTTAATAGCGCTGGCTACATTTGCCTATTTCCTAAATAAAGAGCGTGATTGGAAATTTTTTGCCACATGGATATTAGTTGTTTATCTTATCATGACAATAGTACACAATAAAGATGTCAGATATACTTTGAATTTTCTGCCAGCATTCGTAATACCTGGCTCTTATATTTTACATAAGGTTTTAAAAAAACTAATCAGTACTCATATACTACTAACACTAATTGTTGTACTCGCACTAATCCAGTATGTGGTTTCATTCGCAAATTTAATCTACGGTTTCCCAGAAGTTGAGGGTGTTGCCAAGTATATTCTGGAAGATAATAGTGGGAATGTATTGATTAATACAGGCTTGGGAACTGCATCCCCATTTATTTTTGAAATTGCTAGAAATAGTAACTTCGAACATCAAGTTCTAAGACCTTGTGTAATTGAGTTCTTGAATGAAAGTTATGACGTGCTGATGCGGAAATTTGGCATAAAATATATAGTAGTGGATGAAGACAGACAAGGTTTTAAAGAAAAACAAAATGATTTTATGAAGTATATAGATGAAAATGAAGCTTTCGTGAAAATAAAGGGTTTTAGCAGGTTTTCTGTAATAAAGAATAATGATTACAGTGAAGAAGAAAAAGTCGATTTGTGTAATTATGTGTGCGCTACAAGAGAAATTGTATGTACCAAGTTTAAGATTCCGAAGGATGCTTTAAAATGAGATTGTAAATATTTAAGATGTTTTTTACCATTGTTTCTTTTGAAAAAAGCGTATTGACTCTGTGCTTACCATTATTTCCAAGTTTCTTCCTCAGTGAATTGTTTTTTAAAAGTTTTACCATGGCTGATGACAATTTTCCAGAATCGTATGACTCTACTATAATACCGGTTTCGTTGTTTTTATTAACGTAGCTTATACCACTACCAAGTACATTTGTTGATATAATTGGCTTCGAACATGCCATTGCCTCCAATTGGACTATTCCAAAAGCTTCAGATTTGTAAATAGACGGCAGGATAAAAATATCAGACAGGTAATAGTAAGGGGTTAAGTCTTTGTTATGAATTTCAGATAAAAATTTAACATGATTAGTTAAGTTTAGTTTTTTAACAATATCTTCCAACTCAGATTTCAATACACCATCACCAACAATCAATAAAACAATTTCATTATATTTTTCGACAACCTCCCGCATTGCATGAATAAGATATTTCAAGCCTTTGTAAGGAACCAATCTACCTACAAACAAAAGAACTTTCTTACCGACATAATTTTTCTTTAATTGCTCCAATTTCTTTGAAGAAGCAGAATTCAATTTAAATAAATTCAAATCGATACCATACGGAACCACTTTTACTTTATGATTAAATTTCTGCAAAATTTTAGAACCCGAGACGTAGTTTGGGCTTGTTGCTATGATTACTTTAGCTCTTTTCAGTAGTTGCGATAAAACTGTCTTCGTATAAATAATGTTTGCCAATTTAGGCAAAATTCCTTCTTTTATTATATCACTGTGGTAGGTTACGACTAAATTTCCGGTATAATTTAAAAGCGCGTGAATTGATGCTAAAGGATTTGGTAAATGAACGTGAACTATGTCAAATTGTTTTGCATCAAAGGCTGGAAATGAAGAGACGGGTGCGTTTTTTATTTTGGTAATTAAAGGATACCTAAGTACTTTAACGCCAGATATAATTTCTTTCGAAAATTTTGGTTTGTCGTTACTAACAGCAACTGTAACATCATTTCCTAGTTTAGCTAATTCTGTTGATAAGACATAGAGTTGGTTTTCAATTCCCCCCATATGCGGATAATAGTATTTACCTAGCTGCAACACTCGCATAATCATATACTCACAATCCACTCAAAAACTTTTTTGTCATGTCTAAGATTAAGTTGTTTTTTTCGAATTTATTAGGATTGAACAATTTTGCGCTTTTTATTGCTGTATACAGTTTTGATATATCGTAAACTGGAATGATTTTTCCTTGTTTCGCTAACTCTTTCACAATTTCAAGTTGATGATCGTTTGTATGTTCGTTAAATTTCTTTAACCTTGGCACAACTATTATTTTTTTGTTCAGTTTGACTGAAAGTAAAATGGATCCTATTCCACCATGTGTAATTACAATTAACGATTTTTTAATCAACCTAAGCATATTCGGATATCCAGTGAATCTGAACCACTTAGCATTCTTTGGTATATAAGTTGAATAACCGACTTGAATTACAACTTTTCCATTGATAGCATTGTTTCCTACAAGATTATCGACTGCTTGTATGAGCCTGTTAAATTGCTGTGGGTGAGTACCTGTAGCTACTAGAATCATATTAACAAACCCCCATAGATTGCTTTATCTCCATATTTTTCTTTTAGATATCTCCACTGGACAAAAAACAAATCAGAAAATGGATAGAGAATTTTACCTGAAAGGGATGGTTCATAAACTTGCGCAGAACATTCGATATAAATTAGTTTACTTCCAAATAGAAGTTTGCCTAGCAATGCGATAGGAACTGTTGGCCCTGCTCCGAATGAAATTATAACCTTCGGTTTTTCTTTAAGCAATATAGAAAGGGAAGAAATAATTACTGAGATGTACTTTAATGGGTTTCTAATGGGATTTTGTATCAAGTATCGTTTATATTTTCCTAGATTTTTTCTAGTGTGTTCCACGTCAATTGTGTAAAAGAAAATTTTATGTTTGTTCAAAATCGGTAACATTTGTAAAGCTTCTGTTAAATGCCCTCCTGGACTGCAGGCTATTCCTATTTTCATCGGTATCATTTCGCAATTTTATAAATAAAACTAATGGAACGATATTTCACAAAAGCAACTTGTTGTATCTTATGCTGCCATATAATCTGACAAGTTTCATCAAAAATGTGTATGCTATGCCTATTGACATTATAACAAAGGTGGATAAAATATTGCCTCCGCGGATAAATGCAACGCCTTGAGGGCTTGAGACGGATAGGGAGTTACTCCCCCACAATCCTGTGGCTTTTCTATAATCTGAGAGAGGTGGTATAAGAAATCCTGCTTTTATTCCCAAAAGAATTTTGGATTTTTCTGGATGCTTTTTATACAACAGAACATCTGCTTGGTGTATCCAGATTCTAGTCACCAAATATCGTATCTTATCTATCAGCTTGGTTGGTAATTTGTGCACATGTGTGAAGTTTGCTCCTTTAGCATAAACTACTTTAAACCCTAAATTATTGATACGCAGCACTAAATCTGTATCTTCCCTGAAAGTAAATTTAATTGGCAATGCTGTAAATCTATAATCGAAATAACCTGCAGACTTAACGGCTTTAGTTAGATAGGCTGTACTAGTGCCGCCATAAAAATATTCGCCATTCGACTTGACATAATAATGTGAACTGACGCCGACTTCTTGATCATGAAATGGCTCCATCATTTTGTCCAACCACTTATCACCTGCTATGCAATCGTCGTCCATGACTATAGAAACTAGATATTTGGCTGCTTTGAAACCGAAATTTCTGGTTATTGCTGGTCCCAGCGTCTTATTAAGATTTATTATCCTAATTTTCCAGTTCTTTCTGTATTGTCCAAGAACAGCCTTAGTATTATCTTTGGAATTATCGTTGATGACTATTATCTCGTACTTGTGTCGAGTCTTTTGGTTCAGTAAAGCATTTAAAACTTTTTTTAAAAGATATGATCTATTATAAGTTGATACTATTATGCTTGCGCCTTTCATGCCCATACGTAGTATTAATTTAAAGATAGTCTCATAAAGGTTTGTGGAACATATGCACATTGTATATTTAACGCCGAATTTTTATCCTTCCATCGGCGGCATAGAGACTTACGTTTATGAGTTATCTAGAAGGCTGGCTGACAGAGGCCATGAGGTATCTGTGGTGACTAGTGATAGGCTTAGGAACGGCAAAAGACTGAAAAAATTCGAAGAAATCGATGGTATCAAGGTATACCGTGTACCTTTTAAATTGGTCATGAGATATAACTTCTCGCCAAGTGCACTCAAGATGTTGCCAAACTTGGATTATGATGTGTTGCACATCAATTCAATAGGATTTTTTACAGATATCATAAATATAATTAAGAGCAGGAAATCTGGTAAAATAATTGTAAGCACGCATGGAGGAATATTTCACACGCCCCACATGAAGTTCATCAAGAAAATTTATTTCAAATCACTAGTTAAGGAATCGTTAAAGCATGCAGATTTCATAATTGCAACGAGCCATAAGGACTTCAAACTTTTTTCAAAGATATGCGACGAGGGTAAAATGGGGGTTGTTTATCCTGGCGTAAATTGGACTGAATTAGGCAAGCTCAAACGTGTTAAAAACAAGAATACACTTTTGTATGTTGGAAGATTTGCGGAGAACAAAAGATTGGATAGAATGCTCCATGTCATGGCTGAGTTAAAAGTAAGGGTAAAAGATGCGAAACTTCTATTAATTGGAGAAGATTGGGGAGAGAAAACCAAGTTACTGAAATTGGCAAAAAAATTAAACTTGAAAACTCATGTGCGGTTTTTGAGTAAAATAAGGAATCATTACAGATACTTTTCAAAGTCTAACATATTCCTATTGTCATCTGAATACGAGGGCTTTGGAACAAGTGTCGTGGAGGCTATGGCTTCTGGTTTGCCGGCAATTGTAAACGATATAGAAACCATGCATGAAATAGTTGAAAATGGCAAAAACGGTTTCATTGTAGACTTTGAAAATTACAAAAAGGCTGCAGAAATTATTTCTAGCGTACTCGAAAATACAAATTTGCAAAAACGATTGGGTAGAAATGCTAGAATATCGACCAAAAAATTTGATTGGAATGGTATTATTGACAGGATAGAAAAAATTTATGAAAAATAGTTACTTACTTCCTCTGATCATCTGCATAGGGTTTGTTATCATCCCATACAAATAGGCTGCACTTCTGACTACATCATATATTGGTATGAATAGTGCTGCAGGATCTCTATATTTAATTAAAGCAATTGCAGTTGCAATCGGTGAAATCACAGGCAACAACAATGGAAAGAAGCCTTTCAACGGATTTTCGTACTTGCTATAATAGACGAAACCGCTTGGGTACCTTTTCCAAGATTTTACTATGTCAGACCAAGAATGAAAACGATGACTAATAATCGTTGACTTTTTAGTATATCCTATTTTGCCCTTGATTTTTCTATGTATAACGAAATCGTCACCAAAGCATACCAAATCGTCATCGTACATGTAGCCTTTCTTGAAGACCCTAACTGTTTGTGTATAGCCCCGGTACTTTGACATGGTCCTGAGGTTGTCTACTTTCTCCAACAGATGATCCATGGCAAAGTTCTCGCCGACTTTAAGGCCTTCTATGTTGTCACCTTCAAAAGCCTCGATTATACCTTCGATGAAGGTCTCATTGACAGAGCAATCGGAATCGAGATTAACCAATATGTCTCCTTTAGCAGTCTTAATTCCTAGATTTCTTGAGTATGATTGATTGTGTTTGCCGGATGAAAGCAGTTTCAGGTTCAACTTCTCCATGAATTGATTTACTATGTTCACTGTGCTGTCTTTAGATTCATCGTCAATCACGATAACTTCGAAGCTCTTTTTTGTCTGCTTTGTCAGACTGTCCAATAGTTTTCCAACATACCCTTCGTCATTGTATACTGGTATTATGACAGAAACTGACATACAACTGGCTTACTATTTTTACCTATTTAAAGGCAGTTATTTAATTGAATCTAATATTTTAAATTTATAGGCTTGGTAAATAATGCTTGTACTTTTGCAAGGTGCTTGAATGAAAATCTGCTTTCTAACACATGCATTTCCACCCGCAGAAACAGCAGCCGCATCTTATAGCAATGATTTCGTAAATGAGCTGGTTGACAATGGCTTTGAAGTCGTTGTTGTGACGACCAGAAGGAATGGTTCTGCAAAAGCCGTTGAGAAAAGAGGTGGCCTTTCTGTATATAGAACTAATCTTGAGTTGCCTATCTTTGCCGATTACTTTGAATTCATGACAAAAGTTTCACCGGTTATAGAAAACATTCATAAAAAGGAAGATTTTGAACTAATGCATTCCGAGCATTTGTTCCCAGCACCATCTGCTGGACTCTTTGCAAAGAAACAGAAAATACCGCATGTCTTAACAATAGAGGGAGTTTCGAATGTGAGCCTTTATTCAAAGATGCTATTCCAACTTCACAAGTTTTTATTACCTAGAATGCATTTCGATGTCCTTGCATCATGGGGTAGATACATCCTTGATAAATATTTCCTCAAATGGGGCATAGAAGAAAGTAAGTGCATGGTTATTCCTGGTGCTGTAGATACAAAAAGGTTTAGTCCGAATGTAGATGGTAAAACCGTAAGAGAGAGATTGGTGGATGCGGAAAAAATTATTTTCACTGCAAAACCCATGTATCTCACAAATGCATTGGGTATAGCTCATATAATCAGAGCAATGGAGATTGTATCTAAAGAAAACTTTGATTGTAAGTTAGTTATAGGTGGTACTGGCCGCATGCTCAACAAATTACAAAATCTCACTGATAAACTCAATTTGAATGGAACTGTAAAATTCATAGGTTGGGTTCCACAAAAACAAATGCCAAACTATTACAGAGCTGCTGATATTATTGTTGATTCTTTTATATTCAGTCATCCTGGCAGTGTTACTGTGTTAGAATCTCTTGCATCTGGAACTCCAAATGTCCTGACAGAAATAGAATGCCTGCCAGGTGAGAATAACGTTCCTACGTTAGATATAGCAATGCTTGCAAAACGTGCGGACCATGAAAGCATAGCTCAAGGCATTCTAAATTTGATTGAAGACAAGGCTCTTGGGAAAAAGTTAGGCAAGAACGCCAGGACACTTGTAGAAAAGGAATTCTCGGTAAAGAAGGTTACTGATTCTTACATAAACCTCTACAATGAACTTATGGTCTAATTGATAAAATAATTTTCTATCAAGTAATTGTAAATTTCATCCGCAACCAATTTATTACCCAAAGAGTTCAGGTGTGCGTCCTTTCTGAAATATAGCTGCCTATACATCTTTGCCTGCTTAGAAAATTCTTCAGTCATATCGACACAATCAAATTCCAATTCCACGCAAAAATTTCTCATTGAGTCCATCTGATAATTGTTTGTAAGGTCAAAATATATCTCCTCCTTACTGGGAATCAAAATCATTATAAGTTTTACATCATTAGCGTCAGCGAGTTTTTTTGCCCTTGTTACCGCCTGCTTCCCCAAATTCTCTCCAACCCTTATTTCTTCGTTGACATCAGCCTGATTTAAAAAGGAGTAAGGCTCAAACACGAAACTCAAATTGTGCTCATTGTATTCTACAACAGCCGCATCATGCTTTATGGCTCCCAGCTTGCTCCACACAAATTTCGCTATAGCGATGTTGTTTATTGCGAACTGCTTCAAATTATGCCAGGTAAAATTAAGGTTTCTGTTCTCGAATCTGTAGCTTTCTAGGTAATCGTTTGGCGAGAACTGCCACAATATTATTTTTGGTTCTGTCTGCAACGCATATTTTTTCACCATCCTTTCCTCCTGTATAAGCCCGTAGCTTCCAATCCCCATGTTTAGAACTTCCTTATTTAGTTTCTTTTCGAGAATGTTCACCCAAAGGTCGCTTTCGTTGACGGCCAACCCGAAGGTGTGTGAGTCACCTATTGCTATAATATACGGATTTTCCAACTTATCGTCCCTCAGCCCTATCCCATTGTAACCTATGGTTTTCACATGCACTTCCATTTCATCTGCATTTTGGATGATGATATCCAGATTCGGCTTGACCACATGACCCAAATAATCATCTTCAATCAAAGCCTCGTCACGAAAATTCTCTACATTCAGAACTCTAAATGTAATCTCAAATGTAAGTAACATCAGCAAGATTACAACAATTCTTTTCGCCATGCTAGGTTGTCCATCAGCTGCCCTAGATCTTTTGTGCTCACTGGACAACTTTTCATTTTCGCCAAGTATCATATCTTCCTACCTACAGTTATGAAATAACCTCCGTCATTCGCAGTGCTGAAAATCCACCGCAACTGGTTTATGATGTGCTTTGAGTTGAGGTTTATCTCCTCTTTGTCGAACAAATTTTGGCTAGTAATATCAAAGTCGTAAGCCAATCTCAGTGTAGGTATTGAATTGATATATTCGATGTTATTTTCCTTGAACCATCCCAGAACTTCTGATACCGTATGCCCCGACTCGTGCACATGCTCGAACTGGTCGTTGTACCATCCTCGGAACCTTTCCTTGTCATTAAAAGACATTATCTGCTTTTTAAGAAACAGCCTCTTCACTGTTTCATTGTCCCTAAAAATTGTATGCAACAAGAATTTCCTGAGATAGAGGGAAATCCTTCCGAACTTGTTGTATAGACCTATTACAACGTACCCGTTTGGCTTGGCCAATTTCAGAATCTGCCTAAAAGCTTCTTTTGCATCCTTGGTGTGATGCAGTACTCCAAGACAGAGCACATAGTCAAACTGCTCGTCTATGCCAATGTTAAATATGTCGGCTTGAAACAGCCTCAACGTCTTTAGGTCAAACCTCTCTTTCAGCTTTTTAGCCTTGGCCAATGAGGAGTCTGACATGTCTACTCCGACAACATTATTTCTTTCCAATGAAAGCAGGGAAACTAGTTGTCCTGTTCCGCAACCTATGTCAATCACACTAGCATCCTTCGGTATCTTTTCGTTTAAATATTTCGCAAATGGGAATGCACTATTTATCAAATCGCCTTTAGAATTGAACCTGCTTAACTCAAAATCCGGAAAGGGTGTTCTGTTGTAAAAGTCCTTGACTTTTTCTGTTATGTCCATATCAAAACAACGCGTATATTAGTGGTCCCAATGGTGTAGACTGGCCAACTATAAATAAAATTCCGAATGCAAAAAGCAAAATTACAAAAGGTATAAGCCACCAGTTTTTCGACTTCCACAGAAAGACAATCATCTCTTTCATTATCATCAGCTTGCTGTAGATTGCACGCAAAGATCGGAACAGACCCATAGAATCACTTAACTAATTAACTTGAAATCTTTTACATATTATTCTTTCTGTCTCTGAAGGGACTATGCAGATCCTCTCCCCATCCAAAAGCAAATATTTAATTTTTTCCTCTTCACAGCGACTTACGTATTGTGTGGTATTTTTTATACTAACACTACCATAATAATAATTCAATCCTTTTGTTTTACAAAATTCAGTTAATTCATTTCCAAACATATAGTCGTAAGTATCCTTTTCGACGCGCATGATATTAAAATACCATACCATAAAGCTAAATACGAAAAGGTACATTGTTATTAAAACTATTGTAAATTTGTCATGGGTATTCCACTTCCTCCTTAGTCTGCGTGCATTAAAAAACCTAGGTTCTTGAATACTTCAGCAGGTCCAGTATATATTTTAGAGATTCCTTTTCCAACTGAAGCTTTGATTGGCCGAACTTCCTGTCCTTGAAAGTCACTGGTATTTCAGTAACCCTGTAGCCCTTGTTTTGTGCCTTTACTATGAACTCCATGAGAAACGAATTTCCTGTAGATTCTGTCTTGACATTTTTCACAACATCTTTCCTTATTGCCCTGAACCCGTTAGTAAAGTCGTGTATAGGGACTCCAGATATGAAGGCTGTCAGCATATTACCGTATTTGCTTGCAATATATTTTCTCCTTGTTTCGGGCGTTTTCCTCTCATAGTATGAGCCTTTCATATGCCTTGAGCCGGCAACGATGTCATAGCCTTCATTAATTTTCTCAATCATGTTGACAATCTGTTCTGGGTCATGTGAAAGGTCTGTATCCATCGCAATTACTATATACCCTTTTGCTTTCTGATAGCCAAAAAGGTGTGCGGATCCTATACCAAGTTTTTTGGGGCGGACAAAGACTCTTATGTTTCTATATTTTTTATTTAGCTTTCTTACAATCCTTGCTGTTCCATCTGGGGAATTATCGTCAACAACCACTATCTCAGCTTTCAGCCCTTTTCTTTTGAGAACAGACTCTATGTGAGTAATAAGATTGACGATATTTTCTCTTTCATTGTATGTTGGTAAAACGACTGAAATCATATTTCCATTATTTGACATTATGGTTTAAAAGTATTCGCTGGAATATAGTTTCATAGATATGGTTTATTTATTCTTAATGAACGAGTCTATAGTCTCGTTAAGCCCGTCTTCAAATTTTATGTGCGGTTCCCATCCTATAGTCTTTTTCCCTAAAAAATTATTGCAAGAAAGCCGCATTGAACCTGAAACAGTTTTATTTAGCATTACCAACTTAGCATCAAGTTTTTCAGCAATCACCTTTGCTATTTCACCAACTTTTATCTCACGGCCAGAACCAATGTTTATAGGTCCCCCGACAAAATTCGATTCTGCTGCTTTAATAAATGCATCGACTGTATCGGCCACGAATGTAAAATCTCTTGTTGGTTCTGCATTCCAAATTCCAATTTCTTTTTGTTTCAATGCCTGCACAATCACTGTTGGTATGAAATAATCGATATCCTGCCTAGGACCGAATGAATTGAACAATCTGAAATAGACAACAGGTAAATTATGATTCTCGAGAAAATAGTTGCACATGTCTTCGCCGAATTTCTTTGTTGAATTGTATACAGAACCAATTTCTATAGGGTGTTTTTCGTCTATTGGAAGATATTTTGGGTGCTTTCCATATAACAGTGCCGATGAGGGGAAAATTATTTTCTTAGCTGAAGTTTCCAAGGCAAACTTAAGCATGTTATATGTGCCAAGCACATTAGCCTTAAAGGCCATGTCGGGATTTTTTTCGCATAGGTTTGGGACTGCGTAAGCGGCAAGATGGAAAATAAAATCTGATGGCTTCAAGCTCTTTAAGTTTTTTTCATTGGATATATCAAGATTTACGAATTCGATTTTGTTAACAACATGCGACAATCGTTTTGCATTTGCTGCTAAATCAACAACAGTGACATTAACGCCCAGGTCTAGTAATTTATCGACGATGTGTGAACCCAAAAATCCAGCACCACCGGTTACAATAGCGGTCTTGCCGTCAAAATTCATTATATAACCTTCGATTTTATGAACTCTTCTATACAATCAGCAACATATTCCCTTTCGGGTTTTCCAATATTCTGATGATTTCCAAAGAAAAACGAATTATACATTATAAGTTTAGAATTTGTTAATTCTCCTGATGCACGATAACCCAAAAATTCTGATACCGGTTGCTCCACCATATTCCCAGTCTGCACTGGCCTTGTTTCTATTTTCCTGGATTCCAGAAAATCTGTCAGCTCTTTTCTTGTAAATGGCGCATCAGGTTTAACGGTCAAAGGGTAGCAAAACCAAACATGCCTTGTGCCTGGACGCTCTTTCGGCAATATCAAATAATCTGAAAATTCTTCTAACCTTTTGTTCCAAAGGTCTGCATTGTCCTTCCTTAATTTTATGAAATAGTCAAGCTTTTTCAGTTGGTGCATTCCAAATGCGCCTTGTATTTCAGTAGGCCTTAAATTGAATCCCATATTTATGAATAGGAATCTAGGGTCTATGTGGCTGTACTTCTTTGCTATAGCTTCTCTGTCTTTTAAATCCCTTATCCATCCGAAAACTCGTATTTGTTTTACCAACTCGAAAAGTGTTTCGTCATCGGTATTTATCATGCCTCCCTCTATTGTCGTTATCTGATGCGAGATGAAAAAACTGGAGGTTCCTACGTCTCCGAAGGTTCCTGTTTTCTTGCCGTTTACCTCAGCCCCGTAAGATTCGCAATTGTCTTCTATAACAAATAGGTCATGACCATCTGCAATCTCCATAATTCTTTTTATATCCGAGGGATTTCCAAGCAGATGCACTGGCATTATTGCCGCAGTTTTATCGGTAATTGCCGATTCGATTTTATCCACATCTATGTTATAATCAAGACCAACGTCGACAAAAACAGGCTTGGTCCCGACATTGACTATAGGATATACTGTAGTAGCCCATGTCACAGCAGGAGTGATTATTTCATCACCTTTGTTTATTCTATCTCTCAATACAGGGTTTGTCAAGGCTGTTAATACTGCCAGATTCGCGGAAGAGCCGGAATTCACCATCGCAGAATATTTTGCGCCTAAATAGCTGGAGAAAAGATTTTCAAAAGCGTTTACTTTTTTGCCCATTGTCACCCAGGTTGACAAAAGGGATTCTATGGCTTCATTAACCTCCTCGTATCCGTAGCTGGGCCATTGCAAAGGAATTTTAGTTTTGCCTGGTACGAATTCGAATTTTTGAGTTTTGAAATACTCCATAACTATTTGACTTATGTTTTTTATGGCTTCGTCCTTTAGCATAAGGTTATAATGACCGATACGGACTTAAACATTTATAGAACACTATTCTATTGATGTCATCTAATTTCTGGGATGATAAGAGAATCCTCATAACAGGGGTTACTGGATTTGCTGGTTCTTGGCTGGCTGAAAAATTATTAGAAAGAAGTAAAATTGAACTGTTTGGACTGAAAAGGGAAAATTCGTCTTTAGAAAATATGGAACACTTAAAAGATAAAATGACTCTGTTAAATGGGGATATACTTAAAATAGATTCTTTATCGTCTGCGGTGAAGAAATGTGAACCTGATATTGTCTTCCATTTGGCCGCACAAGCCCTCGCTAAAATAAGCTACGACGAACCTTTTAAAACATTTTCTTTGAACTTTACAGGAACTATGAACTTAATGGACGCGATTAGAAGATATGAGGGCGGTATTTCGAAAATACATTTTGCGAGTTCATCTAACGTATATGGTGATGTGAAGCCTGAAGAGATTCCAATCAAAGAAACGCAGGAAATCAGGCCCTTTGAAATGTATGGTATATCAAAGGCTTCTGCAGATAGTTTATGCAGATTCTATTCCAATGCTTATGGCATGTCAATTGCAATAACAAGAGCATTCCACCATGAAGGACCTAGGTGCAATAAAGATGTTGTTGGGATGGAAATTGTAAGGCAGATATCGAATGTGGTAAAAGGGCGGGCTAAAACTTTATTTTTTGGAAACATTGATGTAGTTAGAGATTTCAGTGATGTTAGGGATATCGTAAATGGTTATATCTTGGCTGCGGAAAAGTGTAAGAAGTGTGATGTATATAATTTATGCAGCGGCAAAGGATACAAGATTCGGGATCTTATACAACAATTGATAAAAGAATTTAATTTGGATAATGTGCCAGTAGAAATTGATAAAAAAAGGCTTAGAAAAAAGGACATGCCGATTTTGATTGGGGATAATTCTAAAGCTAAAAGGGAGTTAGATTGGAAGCCGGAAATAGACTTCAAGGACACATTAGTAGAACTTATAAACCATAATATTAAGACAATTTAAGTGATGTTATGGGATTTTGGGAAGGTAAGATTGTATTAGTTACTGGCGCTAATGGGTTTACAGGCTCGAACTTATGCAAAGCATTGTTGGAAGAGAATGCGAACGTCAAAGCTTTTGTTAAAAGAGGCGGGTTGGTTTTCAATTTAAATGAAATCAAAAATGATGTGAGTATTTTGAATGGTGATGTAACCGACATGACAAGTTTGATTAACGCTATGGAGGGTGTTGATTATGTGTTTCATTCTGCGGCTGTAGTTCCTGTTGTTGGGGCTAGAGATGTACCAGCTAATACGATACAGGTGAATACAATAGGTGCTTTTAATGTTGCATGGGCTGCGATGAAAAGTAATGCAGAAAGAATGCTGCATATATCTACGTGCCATGTGTACGGCAACCAACCGGAGGATAAATTGCCTCTGAAAGAAGATGCTGCACCAAATCCAGTTGATATTTATTCTTCGTCTAAATTTGCGGCAGAAGTCATTTTGAAACCTTTGATAGATCAGGGATTTGATGTGGTGATTTCACGCGCATTCAACAAATACGGCCCTGGTCAGCGTGGTGATTTCTTTGTACCAAAGGTAATATCGCAGGTTTTGAAAGGGCAAGCACCTAAACTTGGTAATCCTAATCCAACTAGAGACTATTCATATGTGATGGATATAGTCAAGGGGTATATGACAATTGTGGAAAAGGGTAAGAAGGGTGAGGTATATCATCTGTGCTCCGGTGTTGAAACAAGAATCGGCGACTTTTGCAATGAAATAATAGAAGCGTGTGGTTCTGATGTAAAGCCTGTTTGGGAATCTATGAGAACGCAAGATATATCAAGGTCTTATGGGGATTGCTCTAAAGTAATGAAAGAGTTGGGGTGGAAGCCTGAGACTTCATTAAAGGAAGGGTTAAGGCTGACGGTTGAATGGTGGAAGGAACATCCTGAATTGCTAAAGTTATAATGGGTTTTCAAATTCTCTATTCACTTCTAACAATCTTATGGTTTCCTCACTCCCGCAATTGAACAATGCATCAATTATTGATAGATTTGGAATAAACTCATCAAATTGTTGCTGGTAAATAGGGTAATTGAATTTCATAAAAATATGATTTAAATTTTTGTTTTTAAATTTCGACAAATCAATGTATGTTTTTGCCTGTTCTCCAGACAAATAAGTATCTGCATTTAGTTTTTTACATAATTCTACTAGCAAATCTGTACTTTTGCTGGCAAGATTCAAAGATGAACTTAAAATTATTTCCTTGCTTATCTTAAGTTCTTTTAACAAGAAATTAATTATTTCCCAGTTCAAGTCCACCAATTTGTTCCATTTCTTCTTGTAAATAGATTCAAAGAAATTCTTGTAACTATCAAAGTACGGAGCTTTGTTATAATTGATTTCAATAGAACGCCAGTGTGTCTTTTGCCAATTTGGCTTATTGTCAATTTCAACCTCATTGATACTTTGATTATATTTGCCTTTGACCAAAACCGGCACAGTCAGCCACATAGGTCCGTCTTTGGTCTTGATCTTATTTCTGTTTTGCCATTCCTTCTTCACAAACTGCACATGATCGACAATGATGAACTTATCGCACGACATAACTTTGGCAAAGAACCTCATGCCTGGCAAATAATGTGATTGATGTCCTGCTATTATCATTTAACCACCTAAAGAGCCGGCGGCTTGAGTTGAACAAGCAACCGCTTGCGTACAAGGCAAGTGCTCTGCCAATTGAGCTACACC